>CAJYKB010000102.1 GCA_913774925.1 uncultured Sphingomonas sp.
CCTGGGGAAGAACGGCCGCAGCCGTTCCATCTGCTCATCAGTCAGCCAAAACAGGTCACTCATTCCGGTCTCCTTGCGGAGCCTGAATCAGATCGTGACGCTCACATCAATGGGTCCTGACCCTAACACGACCACCGTCGTTTCTGGATTCCCGCCTTCGCGGGAATGACGATGGGGGTGCGGGAGGACGGTGGCGGAGCGGAGGGAGAAGGACAAAAAGAAGGGCGCCGGTGTTGCCACCGGCGCCCCGCCTCTCGTCCTCGCGTCCAGGTCGCTCAGGCGGCCTGCGGGAGGGCCGCCTTCGCCTGCGCGATGATGGCGCTGAACGCCTCGCCCTCGTGCATCGCGATGTCGGCCAGAACCTTGCGGTCCAGCTCGACGCCGGCCAGCTTCAGCCCGTGCATGAACTGGCTGTAGCTCAGCCCCTCGGCGCGGACGCCGGCGTTGATGCGCTGGATCCACAGGCCGCGGAAGGTGCGCTTCTTCACCTTGCGGTCGCGATAGGCGTACTGGCCGGCCTTCTCGACCGCCTGACGGGCGACGCGGATCGTGTTCTTGCGACGACCGCGATAGCCCTTGGCCTGTTCCAGGATATTCTTGTGTTTGGCGCGAGTGGTTACGCCCCGCTTGACGCGTGCCATGTCTTATTCCTTCCCGTCGCTCAGTTCAGGCCGTACGGCGCCCAGGCCTTCACCGTCGCGGTGTCGGCCTTCGACAGCACCTTGGTGCCGCGGTTCTGGCGGATGTACTTGCCGGTGTGATGCAGCAGGCGGTGGCGCTTGCCGGCGACGCCGTGCTTCAGCATGCCCGACGCGGTCATCTTGAAGCGCTTCTTCACGCCACTCTTGGTCTTGAGCTTGGGCATTTTGGTCCTTTCGTCTGCAGCGAAATGACTGGAACGGCCGCGGCAGCCCTGGATGGCCGGGCCGTTCGTCAAGCGCCATGTCGCTCATGGAAGCGCGCGCCCTAGCCGCAGTCGCCGCGAAAAGCAACCGCGGAACCCGCGCTGCTCCCGGCGATTGTGCCGGGATGGCAACGACTCCGCCCCCGGAAGCGCCCGCAGCACGCGCGCCGCACCGCGGCTGGCGCATCGCGCGCAACGTGGCGCTGGGCACGCTGGCGGTGGTCGCGGCGGTGTGGCTGGTCCTCTACGTCACCAAGGGGCGGTTCCTGAAGCGTCCGTTCGAATCGATCGTCGGTCGCCTGACCGAGCGGGAGGTGCAGGTCGGCGGCGACTTCCAGCTGTATTTCGCGCCGTGGCGGATCAAATTCTATGCCGAGGGGCTGCGCATCGCGAACCCCGGCTGGGCGACGCGGCCGTACCTCTTCACCGCCGACCGCATCGATTCGCGGATCGCGCCGCTGTCGCTGCTGTGGGGCAAGCTGCACCTCCACTGGCTGGACCTGAGCAACGGGGCGGTCGACCTGGAATGGGATGCAGCGCACCGCCACAACAGCTGGACCTTCGGCGAGCCGAAGAAGGGCGGCAAGCCGCTCGACCTGCCGCGAATCGACCGCGCGACGGTCGCGGGCACGACGGTGCGCTACCGCGATCCGCGGATGCGGCTGCTCGCCGATCTGAAGCTGGACACGATCCGCTCCACCGACGCGCGAATCGGCGATGCGGTGGGCGTCGAGGGCGGCGGGCAGTTGCGCGATACGCCGTTCACGGTCGCGGCGCGCCTGCTGTCACCCGACGCGACGGTGGCGCGAGGGCGGAACGAGCTGGTGCTGCGTGCGCGTGCCGCGGGCAATGTGATCGACGTCGCGGGCACGCTGCCCAGCATCGCGGCGGTGGAGAACGTGCCGCTGGCGGTGCGCGCGCGGGGCGGCAATCTCTCGCGCCTGCTCGACATCATCGGCGTCGTCATCCCGAACACGCGCGACTACCGACTGCGCGCGCAGCTGGTGCAGAGCGGGCAGGAATATCGCTTCACGCGGATCGCCGGCACGTTCGGCGACAGCGACGTGGCGGGACGGCTGACCGTCACCAACGGCGCGCGGCTGCACCTGGATTCGCAGCTGGAGACGAAGCGGCTCGACATCGTCGATGCCGCGCCGTTCATCGGCTACAATCCCGATATCGTCGCGACGAAGGGCGCCGTGGCGGCCGCGGCGGCGACCGGCGCGGGGCCGCAGCGGCTCATGCCCGATGCCGAGCTTCCGGTGGCGACGATGCAGCGGTTCGATGCCGACCTGAAATGGCGGATCGGCACGCTGCGCTCGCGCCGCGTGCCGATCAGCGACGTCGACGTGACGCTGGCGCTCGACCGCGGGCGGCTGGCGCTGTCGCCGCTGACCTTTGCGATGGCGCGCGGCAATGTCGCGGCGGACGCGGTGTTCGACACGCGCCAGCGGCCGAGCGCGGTGCGCTATGATATCCGCCTGGCGCCGACGCCGATGGGGCGCCTGCTCGCGGGGTATGGCGTGGCGGAGGCGGGGACGTCGGGCACGATTCGCGGGCGCATCCAGCTCGCCGGGCGCGGCGATACGATCCACGATTCGCTGGCGACCTCGAACGGTCGGATCGCGTTCGTGATGCCCGCCGGCACCTTGTGGACGCGCAACGTCGAACTGTCGGAGCTCGACATCGGCACGTTCGTCCAGAAGATGTTCGAGAACGAGCTGAAGGAGCCGGTAAAGATCAATTGCGGGCTGGTGGCCTTCACCGTGCGCGGCGGGGTGGCGGCGACCGACCCTATCCTGATCGACACGACCAAGAACGTGATCCTGGGGCGTGGCGGGTTCAGCTTCCGCGACGAATCGGTCGACGTGGCGATTCGCGCCGATGCGAAGAAGTTCAGCCTGTTCTCAGGTCAGTCGCCGGTCGGCATCGTCGGCACCTTCGCCGATCCGGGGCTGCGCGTGATCTCGCCGCAGCTGCTGGCGCGTGCGGGCGCGGGGCTGGGGCTGGCGGTGGTGGCGACGCCGATCGCAGGGCTGCTGGCTTTCATCGATCCGGGCGATGCGAAGGCGGCGCAGTGCGGGCCGGTGCTGGGTGCGAAGGGCGCCGCGGCGCAGCGCACCGACAAGGGCGAGCCGCGCAAGGATCTGGGTGATGGGAAGACGGGGGAGGCGGCGCCCAAGCGCAAGAAGTTCCTGGGGATTTTCTAGCCGCTCCGGCCGGTGAGAGGGGTTTCGCACCACCCCGGCTCAAGGCGGGATCTTTGCGAAAGTCTTCGCTGTGCTCCTGCGCAGGCAGGAGCCCAGGGTTGCCGGTTCCATAAGGCGTTGTTCTGCTTGATCCTGTGCTCCTGCCTTCGCAGGAGCACGGCGTGTACGCAGAGAGGTTTCAGCCGTTTTGCAAAGGTCCCGCGAAGGCCGGGGTCCAGTCGGGCAACGCTGCCAAGGGTAGCGAACGTCGGCGAAACCGGACCCCGGCCTGCGCCGGGGTGGATGCTATCGGGTGCTGCCCTCAGTGGTCGTGGTGCGACTGATGCAGCGCCTCCAGCACGTCGTCGGTGCGCGCGGGGTCGCCGATCGCCAGCACATGGCCTTCGCTCGCGGCGGTCAGCGGGTCGCCGTTCCAGTCGCACATCCGCCCGCCCGCACCCTCGACGATCGGCGCCAAGGCGGCGAAATCGTAGAGCTTGAGGCCCGATTCGCACACCACGTCCAGGTGCCCGCTCGCGAGCAGTCCGTAATTGTAGCAGTCGCCGCCATAGACCGGCCCCTGCCGCGGCGATCCCCCGCTCGCCGCCGCGATCAGCGCCATGTAATGCGGCACGTCGCCCTCGCCGAACAGATGCGGGCTGGTGGTGGCGACGATCGCCCCCTCCAGCGCGGAGCAGGCGCGGGTGCGCGCGGGAGCGCCGT
Source organism: uncultured Sphingomonas sp. (assembly GCA_913774925.1). Lineage (GTDB taxonomy): Bacteria > Pseudomonadota > Alphaproteobacteria > Sphingomonadales > Sphingomonadaceae > Sphingomonas. Next base: position 3,817 of record CAJYKB010000102.1, read on the forward strand.
TGAATTCGGTCGCGCGCCCCGCGACGCCGATCCATCGCTCGCGCTGCACCGGCTGGTCGATGACGCCCAGCACCGGCCAGCCATCCTCCACCAGCGCGATCAGCGTGCCGAAGATCGCGCGCCCCACGGTGAAGCTGCGCGTGCCGTCGATCGGGTCGAGGATCCACTGCCGCCCGGTGACGCCCTCCTTGATGCCGTGTTCCTCGCCCACGATGCCGTCGCCGGAGCGCTCCGCATCGAGGATGCGGCGCATGGCCTCCTCCGCCTCCCGGTCGGCGCGGGTGACGGGGGAGCGATCCGCCTTCATCTCCACGCCGGCGGGCTGACGGAAATAGGGGCGGATCACCGCGCCGGCAGCGTCGGCGAGGCGATGGGCGAGCGCGATATCGGCGGGGCGGACGGGCATCGCTACCGCCTATCGCGCGGTCCTCGTCCACGCTCGGGTGGCGGCACCTTTAGGAGATCGATGCCATGCGCCTGTTGCCCCTCGCCGCGCTCGCCCTCACGCTGGCGGTCCCCGCCGAAGCGGCACTCGCCCCCGGCGCGGTCGCGCCCGCGTTCAGCACGCGCGGGGCGGTGGCGGGCAAGGTGGTCGCGATCGACCTGAAGCAGCAGCTGAAGAAGGGGCCGGTGGTGCTCTATTTCTTCCCCGCCGCCTTCACCTCCGGCTGCAATGCGGAGGCGCGGGCGTTCGCGGAGAAGGTGGACGCGTTCAAGGCCGCGGGCGCGACCGTGATCGGCATGTCCGCCGACAACGTCGCCGACCTTCAGCGCTTCTCGTCCAGCGAATGCGCGGGCAAGTTCGCGGTGGCGAGCGCGGGGCCGAAGGTGATCGCGGGCTACGACGTGGCGCTGGGGCGGCAGGTGAAGGGCCGCGACGTGACCAGCCGGACCAGCTACGTCATCGGGCAGGACGGGCGCATCAAGTTCGTCCACGCCGACATGAACCCCGCCGAGCATGTCGCGCTGACGCTGGCGGCGGTGCAGAAGCTGAGCGCGCGCTGATCCGGACCGCCATCATCCGAATGGATTAGGGTCCAGACCTATAACGGCCAATGGCCGTGATCGCCCGGAGCATCCCGCTGGCAAGGAGTGTGGCGCAGACGCGTGGCGGCGCCACGCGCAAGCGAACGACGCCGTCCGGCGGAATGCTCCGGGCGACCGCTTCGCGGCGGGCCGAATGAGGCGCCATGCGGCGTCGCGCGTCAGTCACGATGCAGCAGCATCGCTTCCTCCTTGCTCCTGGCCTGGCGCCACATTCGGCTCCGTCCCGGCCGTTGGCCGTTATGGGTCTGGACCCTCGTCGGCTCACCATTTGTTAGCACATGCCCTGATACCCCCTGCGACTGTTCGGGGCGCTTGTCGCGTCCGATCCTTCGGGGGGGCAGGCGTGGCGAGCAAGGCGATCGATATCCGGCAGGCTACGACGGGCGATCGGCTGTTCACGCAGATCGGCGCGTTTCTGACCGCGCATCGGCTGAGCCCCGATCCGGCGCATTATGCCTTCGCGCACGAGGTGTTGAAGAACGCCGACGGGCTCATCGCGCGCCGTGTCGCGGAGATCACCGACGGCGGCGTGCGACTGACCGCGCAGGACATCCAGCAACTGGGTGGGCAGGCGGTGGCGGGCGCTCCCATCGCCGACACCGAATCGGAGCCGATGGTCGCCGACACCGCCACGCACGAGGCGATGATCGAGCGCGTGCTGATGCAGATCGACGGCTTCGGCGACACGATGCGCAACGCGCATGCCGACGCCAACACGTTCGGACGCGACCTGGAACGCAGCGCCGCGCAGATGCGCGATGCCGGTCCGGCCGCCAGCGTGGAAGAGATCGGCCGTCTGACCGACAATATGATCGAGCGCGTCCGCCAGGCGGAGGCGAAGCTGGACGCCGCGCGTCGCGAGACCGACGAACTGCGCACCGCGCTGGAAGAGGCGCGCGGATCGGCGCGGACCGACCCGCTGACCGACCTGCCGAATCGCCGTGCCTTCGACGAGGCGTTCGCCGCGCTGCCGCCGTCGACGCCGATCGTCGTGTCGATCTGCGACATCGATCACTTCAAGCGCGTCAACGACAGCTTCGGCCACGCGGTGGGCGACCGCGTCATCCGCGCGGTGGCGCGGACGCTGGCGGAGCAGTGCGACTGCATGGTCGCGCGCTACGGCGGCGAGGAGTTCGCGCTGCTGTTCCAGAACCTGAGCCTGGACGAGGCCGCGCGCCGGCTGGAGAAGGCGCGCCGCGACATGGCCGCGCGCCGGCTGCGCGTGCGGGAGACGGGTGAGGCGATCGGCACGATCTCCTTCTCCGCCGGGGTCGCGGAGGGGATTCCGAGCGAAGGGCGCGCGGCGATGATCGGCCGCGCCGACGCCGCCTTGTACCGCGCCAAGGATCAGGGGCGTGCCCGAACGATCATGGCGCCATAGGTTGGCGGTATTTGCCGGGCGAGGTTGGCAAATTTTACCAGCCGCGGCAGCAATTGTCGTCTAAGTCGCTGTAAAGTCGAGCCTGCGTGATTTGGCATGGGTTCTGCAGAGTCTCTCGCATCGACCGGATCGCCGGTCGCTTGCCGATCGAGGAGACATATCATGACCCGCCTGTTCGCCACCTGGAGCCACTCCGCCATCGCCGCCGTCGCCGCATTCGCGGTCGCCGGAACGATGATCGCCGCGGCCGTGCCGCTGACCCCGATCGCCTGAGCCGAAAGGATAGCGCCATGACCTTCACGACCGATCTGCGTCGCGCCGCCATGATGGCCATCGCCGGTGTCGCCACCACCGCGCTGCTGGTCTATGTCGATTTGGTGAGCGCGGTCGTCGCCTGATCGCGGCATCCACCACCCGCGCCGCACGTTGACCGCGGCATGGATCTGGATCGCTTCGTCGCCGCCCAGGCGGCCGATTATGACACCGCGCTGGCGGAACTGACCGCGGGGCGCAAGCGGAGCCACTGGATGTGGTACGTCTTCCCGCAGATCGCGGGGCTGGGCCGCAGCCCGACCGCGCAACATTATGCCATCCGCGACCTGGCCGAGGCGCGCGCCTATCTGGCGCATCCGCTGCTCGGGCCGCGGTATCGCGCGAGCGTCGCCGCGCTGATGCGGCACGCCGATCGCACCCCGGTCGCGATCCTGGGCGAGGTCGACGCGCTGAAGCTGCGGTCGTCGCTGACCTTGTTCTCGCGCGCCGGCGCGGGGGCGGAGGTCGATGCCGCGCTGGCGGCGTTCTTCCCCGGTCCGGACACGGCGACGCTGCGGCTGATCTAGCGCCGCGTCAGGACGGACGCCTGTTGGTCACCAGCGCGGTGCCGTCCGCGCCGATTGCGACCAGCCATTCGCCGCCATTGTCGCACGTCGCGATCCACGCCGGCTTGCCCTGTACGGGATCGCTGGCCGCCGAACGGACGACCCCCTGACAGTCGCGGTTCGCGTCGCGGATGGCACGGAACAGCGTGGCGTTGCGCTCCCCTTCGTTCAGCATCTGGATCCGCGCGATCGCATTGCCCTGCGTATCCTCCGCCGTCGCCGCATCGTTCGCCGCGGCGCTGCCGCCGCCACCGCACGCGGCCAGCGGGAGGAGGGCGGCAAGGGCAAGAAGCACGCGACGCGGCATGGCGGATCCTTTCTTCCGGGCCTGTGACACCGTACCGAACGAGGTGGCGCAGGGTTTGTTTCGGAACCGATCCCTATTCCGCCGCCCGCGCGCAGGCTAGTGGAGGGGGATCGTCGAGCGGCGGCGGGTGGGGGTCACATGCGGATACGGAACGGATCGGGTGCGCGCGGTATCGGCAGCCTCGTGATCGCGGCATTGCTCGCATCGTGCGGCGGCGGCGGGGGCAGCGGCTCCTCGGGCAGCGGCTCCTCGGGCAGCGGCGGGACGGCGGTCGCGCCGACCCCGACGCCCAGCCCGATCCCGGTATCGACGCCCACGCCGTCACCGACCACGGCGGGCGGCTGTTCGCTGCGCGCGCGGCAGGACTGGCTGCTGGCGCAGATGAACGAATGGTATCTCTTCCCCGAGACGCTGCCGACGATGCTGGACCCGTCGCGCTATACCACCCTCGACGATTATCTCGACGCGCTGACGGCGACCGCGCGGGCGCAGCGCCGCGACCGCCACTTCAGCTACGTCACCTCGGTCGCGGAGGAGAATGCCTATTATTCCGCGGGCACGACCGGCGGATTCGGCGTGCGGCTGACGTTCGACGGCGCCAACCGGCTGATGGTGACCGAGGCGTTCGAGGGCGGCCCGGCGCTGCAGGCGGGGATCGACCGCGGCGCCGAGATCGTCGGGGTAGGCTATAGTAGTGATTCGGTGCGGACGGTCGCCAGCTATGTCGCCGCGGGCGATCAGACCGCCTTCTATCAGGCGATCGATCCCGGCACGGCGAACGCGACGCGGGTGTTCCGCGTCAGCAGCGGCGGTACGACGCGCGACGTGACGCTGCGCACCGCCGACTTCGACCTGTCGCCTGTATCGCCGCGCTACGGTACGAAGGTGATCGACGATGGCGGCCGCAAGGTCGGCTACGTCAACCTGCGCACCTTCATCGGCACCGCCGACGACCAGCTGCGCGCCGCGTTCGCCACGTTCAAGGCGCAGGGGGTCACCAACGTGATCGTCGACCTGCGCTACAACGGCGGCGGATTGCTGGCGACGGCGGCGACGTTCACCGACCTGCTCGGCGCCAACCGCACGAGCGCCGACGTCCAGACCTATGTCGCGTTCCGCCCGTCCAAGTCGAGCGAGAACGAGACGATCTATTTCCGGCGGGAAACCAATGCGATCGCGCCGGCCAAGATCGCGTTCATCGGCACCGGCGGCACCGCATCGGCCAGCGAGTACGTCATCAACGCGATGATCCCGTACCTGCATACGAACGCCGCGCTGATCGGCACCAACACCTATGGCAAGCCGGTCGGGCAGATCGCGCTCGACAACCCTGCCTGCCCCGACGACCGGCTGCGCGTCATCGCCTTCGCGTTGCAGAATGCGGCGCGGCAGGGCGATTATTACGACGGGCTGGCCAGCAAGGTGGAGGCGAGCTGCCAGGCGACCGACGACCTGAGGCATGCGATGGGGGATCCGTCCGAATCCTCGACCCGCGCCGCGCTCGACTATCTGGCGGGGCGCAGCTGCTCGCGGATCGGCGCGAGCGCGTCGCTGTCGCGGACCGCGCTCGCCACCCCGGCGCGGCGGATCGTCACGCCCGACCGGCCGTCGACCGCGCAGCGCGAGACGCCGGGACTGTTCTGATCGCGCGTCAGTCGTGCCGCCGGCCGAAGTCGGCGGCGGCATCGTCCTGCCCCTGATCGACGATCGAGCGGCGGATCGTCCGCGTCTTCGCGAAGCGGTCGAACAGCGCGTCGCCATCGCCCCAGCGGATCGCGCGCTGCAGCTGGCTCAGATCCTCGCTGAAGCGCTGGAGCATCTCCAGCACCGCATCCTTATTCGACAGGAACACGTCGCGCCACATCGTCGGATCGGACGCGGCGATCCGGGTGAAGTCGCGGAAGCCGCCAGCGGAGAATTTGATGACCTCCGACTGGGTCACCTGCTCCAGATCGTCCGCGGTGCCGACGATCGTATAGGCGATCAGGTGCGGCAGATGGCTGGTCACCGCCAGCACCAGGTCGTGGTGGTCGGGCGTCATCTGCTCGACATCGGCGCCCAGCCGCCGCCAGAATTCGGACACCCGCTCCACCGCGGTCGCGTCGCTCTCGGGCAGCGGGGTGACGATGCACCAGCGACCGCGGAACAGCGTGGCGAACCCGGCTTCCGGCCCGCTCTTCTCGGTGCCCGCGACCGGGTGCGCGGGCACCACGCGCGCGGGCGGCAGCGCCGCCGACAGCGCCCGCGCGACCGATGCCTTGCAGCTGCCGACATCGCTGACGATCGCCTCTGCGGGCAGATCGTCGGCAATCGCCGCCGCGACCGCCTCCATTGCCCCCACCGGCACGCACAGGACGACAAGGTCGGCATCGATCACCGCCGCGCCGGGGGTGTCGGCGACATCGTCGACCAGGTCGATCCGCCGCGCCGTCTCGCGCACCTCGGCGCTGGCGTCGTGTCCGGTCAGCCGCACCGTCGGCATCGCCTGACGCACGGCATGCGCGATCGACGAGCCGAGCAGCCCCAGCCCGATGATCGCGACGCGGGAGAAGGGCAGCATCAGCCCGCGCGCTCCACCAGCGCGCGGATGACATCGACCACCGCGCGCATGTCCGCCTCGCTGCCGATCGTGATGCGCAGCCCGTGCGGCAGCCCCTGTCCCGGCAGCCAGCGGGTGGCATAGCCCGCCGCCATCAGCGCGTGATAGGCGCTTTCCGCCGTCACCGCGCCCTCGAAAAGGACCAGCACGAAATTGGCCTTGCTCGGCACCGCGCGCAGCCCGGCATTGCCCAGCCCCGCGATCTGGTCCGCGAACCAGGCGCGCCACGTCGCATTGTGCTCGCGGCTGTGGCGCACGAACGCCTCGTCGCCCAGCGCGGCGATGGCGGCACGCTGCGCGCCGATGCCGAAGGCGAAGGGCGCGCGGATGCGGTGCATCGCCGCGATCACCTCAGGCGCGGCATAGCCCCAGCCGACCCGCTCCGCGGCCAGCCCGAAGATCTTGGAGAAGGTGCGCGTCACCAGTACGTTGGGCTGGGTGCGCGCCAGCTCCAGCGCCCCGTCGTCGTCCGCGGCATCGAGATATTCGGTATAGGCCTGATCGATGACGAGCAGCACGTCGCGCGGCAGCGCCGCGTGGAGGCGCGCGATCTCCTCGCGTGCGGTATAGGTGCCGGTGGGATTGTTCGGATTGGCGACGAAGACGACCTTGGTCCGCTCCGTCACCGCCGCCAGGATCGCGTCGACGTCGGTCGCGTAATCGGCGTCCGGCGCAATCACCGGCACCGCGCCGACGCGCCGCGCCGCGATCTCGTACACCGCAAAGCCGTAGCGGACGAAGACGATCTCGTCCCCCGGCCCGGCGAAGGTGCCCGCCGCCAGGTGGAGCACCTCGTCCGAACCGGTGCCGTAGACGATCCGGTCCGCCTCCACCCCGTAATGCGCGGCGAGCGCGGCGCGCAGCTCCACCGCGGCGGCATCGGGATAGCGTTCCAGCTCGTCCGCCGCGCTGCGATACGCCTCGCACGCCGCAGGAGGCGTGCCGAACGGGTTCTCGTTCGACGACAGCTTCACCACCGGGCGCCCGTCCTCCGCGGTAGCGCGGCCGGGGACATAGGGGGCGATGCCCATGATCCAGGGCTTGGGCGTGGGAGCAAGAAGAGCGTCGGTCATGGGCGTGCGCTGTAGAAGCCGCACGCCGGAGAGGCAACGTGCGCGCCGGCTCGACTTGGCCCCCCGGGGGAGAGTAAGGCCCGTCGCTCGATGCTGACGACCCCTTCCGACCTCGACCAGCGCTTCGGCCTCGCACGGCGCGTGACGCTGCCCGGACCGCTCCGGCTCGACAGCGGCGCGCTGCTGACCCCGGTCGACATCGCCTATGAAACCTATGGCACGCTGGCGCCCGACGGGGAGAACGCGCTGCTGCTGTGCCATGCGCTGACGATGGACCAGCATGTCGCCGGCCCCAATCCCCGCACCGGCAAACCGGGCTGGTGGACGCGGATGGTCGGCCCCGGCCGCCCGATCGACACCGACCGCTATTTCGTCATCTGCGCCAACGTGCTGGGCAGCTGCATGGGCTCGTCCGGCCCCGCCAGCCTCGATCCCGCGACCGGGCGTCCCTATGCGATGGCGTTTCCCGTCATCACCATCCGCGACATGGTGCGCGCGCAGGCGATGCTGCTCGACCATCTCGGCGTCGCCCGCCTCGCCGCCGTGGTCGGCGGATCGATGGGCGGGATGCAGGCGCTCAGCTGGGCAGCGACCTGTCCCGACCGCGTCCGCGCCGCGATCGTGATCGCCTCCACCGCGCGCCACAGCGCGCAGAACATCGCCTTCCACGAGGTGGGGCGACAGGCGGTGATGGCCGACCCGCACTGGAACGGCGGCGACTATTACGGCGGGGAGCCGCCCGCGGCGGGCCTCGCGGTGGCGCGGATGGCGGCGCACATCACCTATCTGTCCGAGGCGGGGCTGACCGAGAAATTCGGCCGCCGGCTGCAGGCGCGCGAGCAGAAGAGCTTCGGCTTCGACGCCGATTTTCAGGTGGAGAGCTACCTGCGGCATCAGGGGCTGTCGTTTACCGACCGGTTCGACGCCAACAGCTACCTCTACATCACCCGCGCGATGGACTATTTCGATCTCGCGGAGGAGCATGGCGGGCTGTTGGCGCATGCCTTTCGCGGGACGGGTACGCGGTTCTGCCTGGTCAGCTTCGATACCGACTGGCTCTACCCTACCGCCGATTCCCGCAGCATCGTGCAGGCGCTCAACGCCGCGGGCGCGCCGGCCAGCTTCGTCGAGCTGTCCAGTCCCTATGGCCATGACGCGTTCCTGCTCGAGTCGCCCGAGCTGGAGCGGCTGGTCGGCGGGTTCCTGAGGGCGGGGCGGTGAACCTGCGCCCGGACCTCGCGATCATCGCGCGCAACGTGCGGCATGGGGCGCGCGTGCTTGACGTCGGCTGCGGCGATGGCGACCTGATGGCGGCGCTGCGGGACGAGCGCGGGGTGGACGCGCGCGGGCTGGAGCTGGACACGACCAATGTCGCGCTGGCGATGGCGCGCGGGCTGTCGGTGATCCAGGGGGATGCCGACAGCGACCTGGCGGGCTACCCGGATCAGAGCTTCGACTACGCGATCCTCAGCCAGACGTTGCAGACCGCGCGCGCGCCCGATCGCGTGCTCGACGAGCTGCTGCGAATCGGTCGGCGTGCTTTCGTCAGCTTCCCCAATTTCGCGCACTGGCGGGTGCGGCTGTCGCTGCTGTGGGGCGGGCGGATGCCGGTGACGCGGCTGCTGCCCGAGCGCTGGTACGACACGCCCAACATCCACCACCTGACCATCGACGACTTTCGTGCGCACCTGCGCGAGCGGGAGATCACGGTGGAGGGGGCGTGGTTCCTGTCGGGTGACAAGAATACCGGGGGCGGGGCCGCCAACTTCATGGCGGAGCATGCGGTGTTCCTCCTGACTCGGAACCCTTCGCGTTGATTTCGGTTAAGCCGGCTCGATAGGAAAGGTCGGATGCCGAAAACTGCGTTGATCGTGGAGGACGAGATTTTCGTTGCGCTCGACCTCGAGCGTATCCTGATCGACGCGGGTTATACGGTCGCCGGGATCGCTGCCGACGCCGATACCGCGATGCGCGTCGCGCCCGGCTGCACCTTCGCCTTCGTCGACGTCAACCTGCGCGATGGCGCGACGGGACCCGAGATTGCGCAGCGTATCCATCAGCAGTATGGCGTCCGCGTCGTCTTCGTGACCGCCAATCCCAGCCAGATCGAGGATCCGGCGGGGGCACTCGGCTATATCCGCAAGCCCTTCAGCGACGAGGCGATCCTGGCAGCGGCGCAGACCGCCAGCCGGCCCGACGCGGTCGCGGACAATGCCGATTTCGTCAGGTGGCCGATGGCTTCCGGCTGAACGCCGGGGTGGGTACCCGGACGGTCATCTCCAGACCGTCCGGGTGCCAGATGCGGTCGACGGTGCCGCCCAGCTGGCGCACCGCGCTCAGCTCGACCAGCTGGGTGCCGAACCCGCCCTGCGATGACGGTGCCGTCACCGCCGGGCCACCGGTTTCGCGCCAGACGAGTGCCACCTCTTCCCCGTTACGGGCGACCGCCAGCGCGACCTTGCCGGTGTCGACAGACAGCGCGCCATATTTGCTCGCGTTCGTGGCCAGCTCGTGGAACAGCAGCGCCAGCGGCGTCGCGGCGCGATCGTCGATCGGCACGTCGTCGCCGCTCACCTCGATCCGCTCGCCGGGCGCCGTCTGATAGGGCGCGAACAGCTCCTGCAGCAGCCCGACCAGGCTGTCCTGCGCCAGATGCGGGCGCGAATGGGGGCTGTGCGGGCGGACGAAGTCGTGCGCGCGCCCCAGCGCCGTGATGCGCTGGCGCAGATCGGTCGCGACGCTCGCCGCCTCGGGATGGGAGCGTGCCGCGAACTGGATCAGCCCGGCGATGACCGAGAAGATGTTCTTGATGCGATGGCTCAGCTCCTGGCTGATGACCTCGCGTTCCTCCAGCGCCAGCTTCTGCTCGTGAATGTCGGTGCAGGTGCCGAACCAGCGCGTGATGCGCCCCTCCTCGTCACGGATCGGCAGCGCGCGCCCCAGCACCCAGCGGTAGGTCCCGTCATGATGCCGCAGCCGGTACTCGATCTGATATGGGTCGCCGGTAGTCAGCGAGTGGCGCCACACTGACCAGGCACGGTCCTGATCCTCGGCATGGAACATGCCGTTCCAGCCCTCGCCATCGGTCGTACCCTCGGGCGCACCGGTGAATTCGTACCAGCGCGCGTTGTAGTAATCGTGATAGCCGTCGGGCAGCGTCGACCACACCATCTGCGGCATCGTGTCGGCCAGCGTGCGGAAGCGCAGGTCGCTGTCGTTGGCCGCAGCCAGCGCCTCGGCTTCCGACGCGCGCCGCGCCGCGCCCTCGCGATTGTCGCGCAGCCGCGCGAGGACGTTGGCGGCCAGCACCTCCAGCCCCTGCCGCTGGAACGGGGTCAGCCCCTCGGGCCGCGGGCGCGTGTCGAGGACGCACAGCGACCCCAGCGGATAGCCCTCGTCCGACACCAGCGGTGCGCCGGCGTAGAATCGCAGGCTTCGGTCGCCGGTCACCAAGGGGTTATCGGCGAAACGCGGATCCTGCGTGGCGTCGGGCACCACCATGACGCCGTCTTCCCACATCGCGAAGGCGCAGAAGGACTGCTCGCGTGGGGTTTCGCTGACGTCCATGCCTGTACGCGCCAGGAACAGCTGGCGGTCGGTTTCCACGATGCTGACCAGCGCGGTCGGCACGTCGCACAGCGCGGCGGCGAAATCGGTGATCTGCCGCAGCGCGTTCGATTCGTAGAGCGTGCCGATGTGGTGCGAGGCGAGCGCGGCAACGCGCTGCTCCTCGCTGCACATCAACGGCGGTAGGGGTTGCGTCACCTAGAACGGCACGTCGTCGTCGAGGTCGTCGGCATAGCCGCCGCCGAAGCCGCCGCCGCCCGCGCCGCCGCGCGAGCCGCCGGCCGACGAGGCGCCACCGCCACCGCCACGGCTGCCGCCGCCACCGCGCGCGCCGCCGCCGCCAAAGTCGTCGCCGCCGCCCCAATCGTCACGGCCGCCGCCGCCGCCGCCGCCGCCACCGGCCCCGCCCTGCGGCCCGTCGAGCATCGTCAGCACGGAGTTGAAACCCTGCAGCACGACCTCGGTCGAATAACGGTCCTGGCCCTGCTGATCCTGCCACTTGCGGGTCTGCAACTGGCCCTCGATGTAGACCTTGCTGCCCTTGCGCAGGAACCGCTCGGCGACGTTGGCAAGCCCTTCGTTGAAGATCGCGACCGAATGCCATTCGGTCTTTTCCTTGCGCTCGCCCGTGTTGCGGTCCTTCCAGCTTTCCGACGTGGCGATGCGCAGGTTCACCACCTTGCCGCCGTTCTGGAACGAGCGTGATTCGGGATCGCGCCCGAGATTGCCGACGAGAATGACCTTGTTGACGCTGCCTGCCATCGATTGCCCTTACAGGCCAGCGAAGACCGCCAGCCAATATGTGATTCCGGCCATGATGTAGGCGGTGACGAACAGATAGCCAATCATGAAGAGCGGCCATCGCCACCCGTTGGTCTCGCGTCTGGTCACCGCGATGGTGGAAATGCACTGCGGCGCGAACACGAACCACATCAGGAAGGCGAGCGCGGTCGGCAGCGACCAGCGGGAGCGCAGCCGCTCGACCAGCGTCTGTTCGCCCTTCGCACCTTCGGTATCGTCGATCGCATAGGCGGTGCCGATCGCCGCCACCGCGACCTCGCGCGCGGCCATCGCGGGGATCAGCGCTAGCGCGATGTCATGGTTGAAGCCGATCGGCCGCACCACGACCTCCAGCCCGCTGGCGATGCGTCCGGCGACCGAATAGTCGACCTGCCTCTGCCCGGCGGGCGCCTGCGGGAAGCTGAGCAGCGCCCACAGCACGATCGTGGTGAGCGCGATCGTGGTGCCGGCGCGCTTCAGGAAGATCGCCGCGCGGCTCCACAGCCCGATCGCGACGTCGCGGACGCGGGGCCACTGATAGCGCGGCATCTCCATCATGAAGCCCGACGATTCGCCCTTCGTCACCGTGCGGCGCAGCACCAGCGCGGCGACGAACGCGCCGACGATCCCCATCAGATAGAGCCCCAGCAGCACGAGCCCCTGAAGCCCGACGAACGGCGCCACCTGCCGCGCGGGGATGAACGCGCCGATGATGATCGTATAGACCGGCAGTCGCGCCGAACAGGTCATCAGCGGCGCGATCAGGATCGTGGTCAGCCGGTCCTTCTCGTCGTCGATCGTGCGCGTCGCCATGATGCCCGGTACCGCGCAGGCGAAACTGGACAGCAGCGGGATGAACGCGCGCCCCGACAAGCCGACATGGCTCATCAGCCGGTCCAGCAGGAAGGCGGCGCGGACCATATAGCCGGACGCCTCCAGCACCAGGATGAAGAGGAACAGGATCAGGATCAGCGGCAGGAAGACGACGACCGCGCCGACGCCGGCGATGACGCCGTCGGTCAGCAGCGAGCGCAGGAAGCCGTTGGGCATTGCGCCCTTGACCGCGGCATCGAGCACGGCGAACCCGTCCTCGATCCAGCCGACCGGCGCTTCGGACCAGCTGAACACCGCCTGGAACATCACGAACAGCAGCGCGACGAGCAGGATCGGCCCGAACACCGGGTGGAGTGCCACCGCGTCCAGCGCATGGTTCCAGCGCCGTACCGGCGTCTCGCTGATGGTGGCGGCACGCGACAGCGCGCGCGCCCGGCGTTGAAGCGCGACGATATCGTCCTGCGGCACCGGCAGCGGACCCGCTTCGCGTCGCTTCGCCGCACCGATCGCATCGGTCAGCCGCGCGCGCAGGCTGTCGATCCCGCGGCGGCGCACCGCTACCGTCGCGACGACGGGCACGCCCAGCTCGTTCTCCAGCACCGCGGGGTCGAGCACCAGTCCGTCACGCTCCGCCAGATCGACCATGTTCAGCGCGATGACGACAGGCAGTTCCAGCGCGATCAACTGCATCGCGAAGCGCAGGTGATTGTCGAGATTGGCGGCGTCGACCACCACCAGCAGCGCGTCGGGCAGCCGCTCGCCCGCCTGCGCGCCGGTCACCACGTCGCGCGTTACCCGCTCGTCGGGAGAGGACGGGTCGAGGCTGTAGGCACCGGGCAGGTCGACCAGCTCGACCGGGCGCCCGTCGTCCAGCGCCAGCCGCCCGGCATGCCGCTCGACCGTGACACCGGGATAGTTGCCGACCTTCTGCCGCGCACCGGTCAGCGCGTTGAACAGCGCGCTCTTGCCGGCATTGGGATTGCCGACCATCGCGACCAGCGGGGGGAGTTCCATCAGCGCGCGGCCGTCATTCCGCGGCCAGCAGGTCGCCGCCTTCCGCGTCGCGCGCGACATGGATCGTGGCCGCGACCGCACGGCGCAGCGCCACCGTCATCCGCCCGATGCGGCACGCGATCGGCCCGCCGCCCAGCGTCGCGCGGTGGAGAACCTGCACGCCCACGCCTTCGCCGAACCCCAGCTCGCGGAGCCGCCGTGCCTCCGGCGCGGCCAGCCGCGACCAGTCGATCGCCGCGACGGTGGCGGGCGCATGCCGCGGCAGCGTCTCCAGGCTCCAGCGCGAATCGAGCGCCGAATCGTTGGCGGCATGAAGCGGGGCGGGGTGAGGATGGCCGGTCACAAACCCGCTATACGGCGGGTGCGATTGATTATCAATAAACGACGTTGCCGACCGTGTCCGGCGTCACACCACCGGGTAGCGCAGTCGTCCGGCGAATCGGCTCAGGCTCGGCCGGCGCTGCGCGCGCCGCGTCATTCCCGCTTTTGCCTTTTCGAACCGCATGATGCCGTCGATCCGCCGCGCCAGGAACGCCCGCGTGTCGGCCTGCCCCTCGCTCTCGTCGTCGAGGAAGACGGTGATCGTGGCACCGTACACCGCCAGCAGCATCGCGCGCTTCGTATAGTGATTATAGTCGGTGGCGGTGTCGCCGGCCACGCGCCAGATCCGGTCGACGCTGCGCCACCCCAGCCGCGCGGCGCGCGCGACGTGATTCGGTGTCGCCAGCACCGCCAGCGCCCGGCGCAGCGATTCGCGCTCGGGCGCCAGCACGGCCAGCCGCGCCTCGACCAGGGCGGTGATGCGCTCGCGCACCTTCATCGTCGCCAGCGCCCCGGCCGGCACCGCCGCGACCATGGCGGCGTCGACCTGCTCGAACCAGGCGTCGATCATCGCGACCGCGCCATCGGCGAAGGCGACGCGCGCGACATCGCGGTCGACGCCGTTCGCCTCCGCCGCCCAGTCGCGCGCCGCGTCGCCCCAGCCGTCGAACGCGGCATTGGCGGCGATCGCGGGCGCCAGGCGAGCGCGTACCTCGTCGAGCGTCCAGTCCGCCGTGGCGTCTTCGGTTCGATCCTGCGTCATGCCACCTCCTCGCGTACCCCATTGGCCGCCGGCGTCGCGGCCCTAGCAGGTCCGGGCTCCCGCCGCACCAGCACCAGCGCCGCCGCGACCATCGCCACTCCGATCAGGTCGGGCGCGCCCAGCCGCTCGCCGAACAGCAGCCAGCCGACCACGCCCGCGACCACCGGCTGCACCAGCAGCGCCAGCCCGATCGCCAGCGGCGACAATCGCCCCAGCGCATAAGTCATGCAGCCCTGTCCGATCACCTGACTGCACAACGCCAGCCCGAGCAGCGGGGTCCAGTTGCCCGGCATCACACGCTCACCCAGCAGCAGCGAGAAGGCGAGCAGCGGGGGCAGCGCGGCGAGCGACGACCAGGCAAGCGCCGGCAGCGGCGCCATCGTCGCGCGCGCATCCGCCATCAGCACGAAATAGACCGCGTAGAGCACGCCCGCCAGGACGCACAGCAGGTCGCCGACCAGATGGCCGGGATCGAGCTGGTACGACCGCCCCATCAGCAGCGCCGCGCCGCCCGCGGCCAGCAGCAGCGCCAATGCCTGTCCGCGCGACGGCCACGCCCGCGCGACCAGGAACCCCCAGAGCGGGAAGATGAAGGTCGCCGCATTGCCGAACAGCGTGGCATTGGCCAGCGTGGTGCGCACGATCCCGATATGCCAGCTGCCCAGATCCGCGGCGAAAGCGATGCCCGCACCCGCCAGCAGCCACAGCATCCGCGCGGAGGGGCGCGTCCGCGTGCCCCCTCTGGCGCGCGTCATCCACGCCATCGCGGCGACCAGCGGCAGCGCCAGCGTCATCCGCCAGAATGCCGCCGCGACCGGACCGGTGTCCGCCAGCCGCACGAACATCGGGCCGAACGCCAGCGCGACGTTCGCCACCACCAGCGCTACGAACGCCGGTCCGTTGCCGCTTCGCGCGATGATAGGTTTTCTTTGCGTACCGACCTGATGCATGTAGCTCCTTAGCGACATAGCTTTAGCCGCGTCAGCATCTCATTGCCGAAAGGAAGCCCATGCCCACGCTCTTCGATCCGATCACCCTGGGAGCGATCGAGGCGCCCAACCGCATCCTCATGGCGCCGCTGACCCGTACGCGCGCCACCGCGGACCATGTCCCGACCGAGCTGATGATCGAATATTACCGCCAGCGCGCGACCGCCGGGCTCATCATCTCCGAGGCGACGGGGATCAGCCGGCTGGGGCTCGGCTGGCCGAAGGCGCCTGGGCTGTGGACCCGCGAGCAGGTGGAGGCGTGGAAGCCGGTGACGGAGGCGGTGCACCGGGCCGGCGGGCGGATCGTGGCGCAGCTGTGGCACATGGGCCGGCTGGCGCGTCCGGATGTGACCGGGCTGCAGTCGCTGTCGTCGTCGACGGAGCGCGCGCCCTATCACGATCCGGACAAGAACCCCTATGACACGCCGCGTTCGGCGACGCTGGACGACATCCGCCAGACGATCGACGATTATGGTCAGGCGGCGCGCAACGCGATCGCTGCCGGGTTCGATGGCGTGCAGGTGCACGGCGCCAATGGCTATCTGATCGACCAGTTCCTGCGCGACAACACCAACCTGCGCGACGACGATTACGGCGGCTCGCCGGAGAACCGCATCCGCCTGATGCGCGAGGTGATGGAGCGCGTGATCGCGGAGGTCGGCGCGGGCCGCACCTCGATGCGCCTGTCCCCCAATGGCGAAACGCAGGGCGCCGACGACAGCCATCCGGAGGCGGTGTTCCTGCCCGCGGCGAAGGTGCTCAACGACCTCGACATCGCGTTCCTGGAACTGCGCGAGCAATCGCCCGACGGCACTTTCGGCGCGAGCAGCGTGCCCAAGCTGAGCCCGAAGATCCGCGAGGTGTTCACCGGCCCGCTGGTGCTCAACCAGGATTATTCGAAGGAGGCAGCGCAGGCGGACCTCGATTCGGGCGTCGCGGACGCGGTCGCCTGGGGCCGGCTCTACATCGCCAACCCCGATCTGGTGGAGCGTTTCCGACAGGACGCCCTGCTCAACACGCCGAATCCGAAGACGTTCTACGCGCCGGGACCGGAGGGGTATGTCGACTATCCGGCGTTGGACGAGGTGGAGGCCGCGGCGGTCTGAGCCATGATGTGCTCCGGCGAAAGCCGGAGCCCAGGGTGGTCGATCCCGTCAGACGTCGGTCTGCCTGATCCCGGGCTCCTGCCTGCGCAGGAGCACCGTTTTCCTTAATCCGGCGCGGTCGCGTCCACCGGCGGCGTCCCCGCGGACGCCGCCGCGACCGCCTCGACCCGCTCCATCACGCGCAGGATGTTGCCCTGCGCCAGCGCGGACAGGTCCGCGTCGCTCCAGCCACGCCGCGCCAACTCGGCAAAGATGCGCGGATAGCCGTCCACGCCCTTCAATCCGATCGGCCCGGTGCCGCTGATCCCGTCGAAATCGCCGCCCACACCCACTGCGCCGCGCCCCGCAATGCGGGCGACGTGCTCGATATGGTCGGCGACATCGCCCACCGTCACCGCCGGTTCTGGGTGATCGGCGTCCCATGTGACCAGCGGGACGGGCGCATTCGGCCCGTACAGGTCGCCCGCCAGCCCCCGGCTTTTTGCGAAAGCGGTACGTTCGCCGTCCCACGCCCGCCATTTGGCCGACACGAAACTGGGGTAGAAGTTCACCATCACCACCCCGCCCGCGTCGCCGATCCGCTTCAGCAGCGTGTCGGGGATGTTGCGTGGTGCGTCGGCGATCGCGCGGGCCGAGGAGTGCGAGGCCATGACGGGCGCCTTCGACACGTCCAGCACCGCCGCCATCGTCGAATCGGCGACGTGGCTGACGTCGACGATCATGCCGATGCGGTTCATCTCCGCCACCACCTGCCGTCCAAACGCGTTCAGCCCGCCCGCGCGCGGCGCATCGGTGCTGCTGTCGGCCCATTCCAGGCTCTTGCCGTGCGTCAGCGTCATGTAGCCGACGCCCAGCGCCTTGTACTGGCGCAGCACCGACAGGCGTTTGTCGATCTGGTGCCCGCCCTCGACCCCGATCAGCGACGCGATCCGGCCCGCCTTCTGCACGCGGCGCACGTCCGCGGCGGTGGTCGCGAGCGCAAACGTGTCGGGATAGGCCGCCGCCATGCGGCGCACGATGTCGATTTCCTCCAGCGTCATCTCCACCGCACGCGGCCCCGTGACGCTGGCGGGGATATAGACCGACCAGAACTGCCCGCCGACATGCCCGCGCCGCAGCCGCGCGATGTCGGTCTGTAGCGGGTAGGACCAGCGCGAACTGTCCTGTCGCAGGTCCAGCTTCTCGACCTTAGCCTCGTAATTCTGGCGGATTTCCCACGGCAGGTCGTTGTGCCCGTCGATCACGGGGGTCCGCTCCAGCAGCCGTTCGATGCGGGCCGGGACGGGGGCGGGGGTGGCCGCGGCGGTGGCGGCGGCGGCTTGCGCGAGGAGAAGGGCGATCATGCCGCGGATGACAGCAGATTGCGCGCCGTCGCGACAGAGCGAAAAGTCGGCGGGGCGTATAACCGCGGTGATGGATCGGCTGGACAGGCGCAGGTAGCGCGGCCTTGATGAACGCCTCTGTTGACCTTGCTCTCTGTTCCCCGGCGAAGGCCGGGGTCCAGTGACGGCGGGCTCGTAAGATACGGCCATGTTGCCCAACTGGACCCCGGCCTTCGCCGGGGAGCAGGGGTGGCCCCTTCAGGCGCGTCACCCCGGCGAAACGCCGGGGTGACGGAAACATTACAGCTTGCTGGTCAGCTCCGGCACGACCTTGAACAGGTCGCCGACCAAGCCGATGTCCGCGACCTGGAAGATCGGGGCGTCCTCGTCCTTGTTGATCGCGATGATGGTCTTGGAGTCCTTCATTCCCGCCAGATGCTGGATCGCGCCCGAGATGCCGACCGCGACATAGACTTCGGGGGCGACGATCTTGCCGGTCTGGCCGACCTGATAGTCGTTGGGTACGAAGCCCGCATCGACCGCGGCACGGCTTGCACCGACGCCCGCGCCCAGCTTGTCCGCCAGCGGCTCGATCACCTCGGTGAACTTCTCGCCCGAGCCAAGCGCGCGTCCGCCCGAGACGATGATCTTCGCGCTCGTCAGCTCCGGGCGCGTCAGCTCGGCGATCTCCTGCCCCTCGAAGGTGGCAAGACCGGTGTCCGGCGTGGCGGCGATCGCCTCGACCGTGCCCGATCCGCCCTCGGCGGCGGCCTTCTCGAACGCGGTGCCGCGCACGGTGATGACCTTCTTCGCATCGGACGTCTGGACGGTGGCGATCGCATTGCCCGCGTAGATCGGGCGCGTGAACGTGTCCTCGCTCTCGACCGACAGGATGTCGCTGATCTGCATGACGTCGAGAAGGGCGGCGACACGCGGCGCCAGCGCCTTGCCGGTGGTGGTGGCGGGGACGACGAAGGCGTCGTGGTGACCCATCAGCTGCTGCACAAGCGGCGCGACATTCTCGGCCAACTGATGCGCATAGGCGGCGTCGTCCGCGACATGCACCTTGCCGGCGCCGGCGATCTTCGCCGCGGCCTGCGCCACGGCGTCGACGCCCTGGCCGACCACCAGCAGATGTACCTCGCCCAGCTTCGCCGCGGCGGTCACCGCGGAGAGCGTGGCGTCCTTGACGGTCGAGCCGTCGTGCTCGACCCAAACCAGAGTCTTCATGGCCTGATGATCCTTCTCGCCATTCCCTCACCGTTCGTGTCGAGGAAGCATCGAGCTTGCCGAGATGCAGTCTCGAGACAATGCCTCTCGAGACGAGGCTTCGACAGGCTCAGCCTCTCCTCGAGGCGAACGGTCGGGAAAACATCCTGTACGTTACTTCGCGATACCCATCGACTTGAGCTTGTTCACCAGCTCGTCGACATCGGCGACCTTCACGCCGGCGGTGCGCTTCGCCGGCTCGGTGACCTTGACCACCTTCAGGCGCGGCGCGACGTCGACGCCATAGTCGGCGGCGGTCTTGGTCGCCATCGGCTTCGACTTGGCCTTCATGATGTTGGGCAGCGACGCGTAGCGCGGCTCGTTGAGGCGCAGGTCGGTGGTGACGATCGCGGGCAGCTTGTACGTGTCGGTCTCCAGGCCGCCGTCGACCTCGCGGGTCACCTTGGCGCTGTCGGCCGACAGCTCGACCTTCGACGCGGCGGTCGCCTGGCCCCAGCCGAGCAGGCCGGCGAGCATCTGCCCGGTCTGGTTGTTGTCGTCGTCGATCGCCTGCTTGCCCAGGATGACGAGCGAGGGCTGCTCTTCCTCGACGATCTTCGCCAGGATCTTGGCGACGCCCAGCGGCTCGACCTTCTCGTCGGAGGTGACGAGGATCGCCCGGTCGGCGCCCATCGCCAGCGCGGTGCGCAGCGTCTCCTGCGCCTTCGCCTCGCCGATTGAGACGGCGACGATCTCGGTGACCGTGCCCTTTTCCTTCAGGCGGATCGCTTCCTCGACCGCGATCTCGTCAAAGGGGTTCATCGACATCTTCACGTTGGCGAGATCGACGCCCGAGCCATCCGCCTTCACACGGGGCTTCACGTTGTAATCAAGCACACGCTTGACCGGAACCAGCACCTTCATTGCGCTACTCTCCTCATTCCTCGCGGCTGCTACCTGACGTTTACGTCAACATCAAGTAGGCCGCGACCTAAGCTCTGGCTGTGAGGGATAAAGCCTCACTATGCCGCGGTGTCCATGGCGATGATGCGGGGCGGCGGTTTCGCCGCACCGGCCATCGCGTGTCGATGCGAAAAGGGGCGGGAACGGCATCCCGTTCCCGCCCCCGACCATCCGGTGATGCGCGCCGCGGCACTCGCGGCGCGCGGGCGGGATCACGCCGCCTTCTGCACCTCGGCGACGATCTTCTTCGCCGCATCGCCCAGGTCGTTGGCGGGAACGATCGCAAGGCCCGAATTGGCGAGGATTTCCTTGCCCTTGTCGACGTTGGTGCCTTCCAGCCGGACGACCAGCGGCACCGACAGGTTCACTTCCTTCGCCGCGGCGACGATGCCGTCGGCGATGATGTCGCACTTCATGATGCCACCGAAGATGTTGACCAGGATGCCCTTCACGTTCGGATCGGCCAGGATGATCTTGAACGCCGCGGTCACCTTCTCCTTGCTGGCGCCGCCGCCGACGTCGAGGAAGTTGGCCGGGAACATGCCGTTCAGCTTGATGATGTCCATCGTCGCCATCGCGAGGCCGGCGCCGTTGACCATGCAGCCGATGTCGCCGTCCAGCTTGATATAGGCCAGGTCGTACTTCGACGCTTCCAGCTCGGCGGGATCCTCCTCGGTCTCGTCGCGCAACTCCATCAGGTCCTTGTGGCGGAACAGCGCGTTGCCGTCGAAGCCGACCTTGGCATCGAGGACCATCAGCTTGTCGTCGTCGGTGACGGCGAGCGGGTTGATCTCGATCTGCGCGGCGTCGGTGCCCAGGAACGCGTCATACACCTTGGAGGCGAGCGACTGCGCCTGCTTGGCGAGGTCACCGGTCAGGCCCAGCGCATTGGCGACGGCGCGGCCGTGATGCGGCTGGAACCCGGTGGCGGGATCGACCGCGAAGGTGTGGATTTTCTCGGGCGTGTCGTGCGCGACCGTCTCGATGTCCATCCCGCCCTCGGTCGAGACGACGAAGGCGACGCGGCCGGTAGCGCGGTCGACCAGCAGCGCGAGGTAGAACTCCTTGGCGATGTCGACGCCGTCGGTGACGTACAGGCGGTTCACCTGCTTGCCCGCGTCGCCGGTCTGGATCGTCACCAGCGTGTTGCCCAGCATCTCGGTCGCGGCGTGGCGGACCTCGTCCTCGGTCTTGGCGAGGCGGACGCCGCCCTTGCTGCCCTCGGGAAGCTCCTTGAACTTGCCCTTGCCGCGGCCGCCGGCGTGAATCTGCGCCTTGACGACGTACAGCGGTCCGGGCAGCTTCTTGGAGACCTCGACCGCCTCGTCCACGGTCATCGCGGCATAGCCGGCGGGCACGGGGACGCCGAACTTCGCGAGCAGTTCCTTGGCCTGATATTCATGGATGTTCATGGCCGATCCTCCCGGAGATTGAGTCAGTCGAGTCTTGAGCGTGGCTAAAGCACACGGCTTGGCGCAAATCCACTCTCTTTTCCGCAGTTGCGAAGCGGTAGCGATAGGCGTTTACCGTGATTCCCGCGGAGGCGGGAATCCAGACGCGCGGACGGTACGGCTCTATCGAATGATAGCGTGTCTGGATCCCCGCCTTCGCGGGGATGACGATAGGGGTTGCGGGTTGCCAATCTGTTCCCGCGGGTGCACGCCGATCCTGTGAATCCGATTCCCGCCTTCTCCTATCCCGCGCTTCACGCCAGCCACTCCGGCATCTGGATGGCACGCGAGGGCGAGGTGCGCGCGCTGTCGCGGGGCGAAGCGATCCGGCTCGCCGCGGATACGCCGGTGGTGCTGCTCAACGCCCCGCTGGTGGGGCAGCGGCTGGGCTATGCCGATCTGTCCGGGCTCGACCTGCTGGAGCTGTTCGCGTTCCTCCACCCCGCGCGGTTCATGGTGCCGACGCCGAAGGGGGTAGCGCAGGCGACCGGGCTGGCGGTGCCGGCGCGCGACGAGGAGGTGGCGCCGTTCCTGCTCGCCGCGACGGAACGGCTGCTTGCCGGGATTGCGGGCGAATGGGCGGAGCGCGAGGGCGCGTGGACCGCGGCGCAGTCGCTGACGCGTGCGCGCTGGGCCTGGGCTCCGGTCGTGGGACCACGGCTGGCAAAACCCCGGGAAAACGAGCGCTGGCTGTTCTCGCGCCTGCCCGAATGGGAGGAGGTCGCGCCGCGCCCGGCGCCGCGCACGGTGACGCTGGCGGAGGGGGCGGTGCTCGGCCGGCTAGACACGCTGACCGGGCGGGGGGCGGAGGCGCGCGGCGGGCAGCGCGCCTATGCCGCCGCCGCCGCCGCTGCGTTCGGCCCGCGGGTGGCGCGCGATGCGCCGCAGCTCGTGCTGGCGGAGGCGGGGACGGGGATCGGCAAGACGCTGGGCTATCTGGCGCCTGCGTCGCTCTGGGCCGAGCAGGCGGGCGGGGCGGTGTGGATCAGCACCTATACCAAGGCACTGCAACGCCAGCTGGGGCATGAGACGGTGCGGCTTCACCCCGATCGCGCGGTGCGCAAGGCGCGGGTGGTGACGCGAAAGGGGCGCGAGAACTACCTCTGCCTGCTCAACCTGGAGGATGCGCTGCAGGGCGGGTTCGCTGGGCGCGCCGCGATCCTGGCGCAGCTGGTGGCGCGCTGGGCCGCCTATACCGACGACGGCGACTTGGTCGGCGGCGACCTGCCCGGGTGGTTGACGACGCTGTTCCGCCGCAACGGCTCGACCGCGCTGACCGATCGGCGCGGCGAGTGCGTCTATGCCGGCTGCCCGCATTACCGGAAGTGCTTCATCGAGCGCGCCGCGCGCGCTTCCGCCGAGGCGGATCTGGTGATCGCGAACCATGCGCTGGTGATGGTCAATGCCGCGCGCGGTCGCGAGCTGTCGACGCGGCCGACGCGTTACGTCTTCGACGAGGGGCATCACGTGTTCGATGCCGCCGATGCGATGTTCGCCACCGCGCTGACGGGGGCGGAGACGATCGAGCTGCGGCGCTGGATCGTCGGGCCGGAGGGGACGTCGCGCGGGCGGCGGCGCGGGTTGCAGGCGCGATTGTCCGACGTCGGCAGCTATGACGAGCAGGGTGGGCGCGCCATCACCGACATCGTCGCGGCGGCAGGTGCGCTGGCGTCCGACGGCTGGCTGGGGCGGGTTGCGGAAGGGGCCCCGTTCGGTGCGATCGAGACGCTGCTGGGCGCGGTCCGCGGCCTGTCCTATGCGCGCGCGGAGGCGGCGGGGGCGGACGCCGGCTATGGGCTGGAGACCGAACTGGCCGAGCCCTCGCCCGCGCTGATCGAGGCGGCGGCGCCCGCGGCGCACGCGCTCGACGCGCTGGTGCGGCCGATGGTGGCGCTGGGCAAGCGGCTGGAGGCGGTGCTGGCGGAGGCGCCCGACTGGATGGACGGCCCGGCGCGCGCGCGAATCGAGGGCGCGATCGCCTCGCTCGGCTGGCGCGCGGAGACGGTGACGGCCTGGCTGGCGCTGCTGGCGCGCGTCGGCGGGCCGGCGGACCCGCGCTTCGTCGATTGGCTCGCGGTCGACCGGGTCGAGGGGCGCGAATTCGATATCGGCATCCACCGCCGCTGGCTCGACCCGACGATCCCCTTCGTCGAGACGGTGCTGAAGCCCGCACACGGCGTGCTCGTCACCTCCGCCACGCTGACCGCGGGGGGCGGGTGGGAGACGGCGGAGGCGCGGATCGGCGCGCCGCATCTGCCGCGCGCGCCGGCGCGGTTCGAGGCGCCGAGCCCGTTCGATTACGCCAGTCGCGCGGAGGTGGTGATCGTCACCGATGTGAAGCGCGGCGACGTGCCCGCGCTCGCCAACGCCTATGCGCGGCTGGTGGAAGCGAGCGAGGGCGGGGCGCTGGTGCTGTTCACCGCGATCCGGCGGCTGCGCGCGGTCCATGCGCGCGTCGCCGACCGGCTGGCGCGCGCGGGTCTGCCGCTCCATGCGCAGCATGTCGATCCGGTCGATACGGGGACGCTCGTCGACATCTTCCGCGACGATCCCCACGCCAGCCTGTTCGGCACCGATGCGCTGCGCGACGGAATGGACGTGCCCGGCCATTCGCTGCGGCTGGTGGTGATGGAGGGGGTGCCGTGGCCCAAGCCGACCGTACTGCACGCCGCGCGGCGGCTTGCGGCGGCGGAGGGGGGCACCGCCTATGACGACCGCATCGTGCGGGCGCGGCTGGCGCAGGCGTTCGGGCGGCTGATCCGCCGCGCCGACGATTCGGGGATGTTCGTGCTGCTGTCCGCGGCGATGCCGTCGCGGTTGCTCGACGCGTTTCCGCCCGGTGTTCCGATCGCACGCGTGCCGCTGGAGGAGGCGGTGGCACGGGTGCGGCAGCGGCTTTCCTCTTCGCGCGCGATCGGGCATGAGGCGGCGCTCGCCCCGGATTGAAGAGGATCGGTGCCCGTGAAGACGCTGACGCTGCTGCGCCATGCCAAATCGGGCTGGGACGATCCGGTCGCACGCGATTTCGACCGCCCGCTCAATCCCAAGGGCCGGCGGGCTGCAGCCACGATGGGCAAGCACCTGCGTGCGCTGGGGCTGACGTTCGACCGCGTGATCGCCTCGCCCGCGGTACGGGTTCAGGAAACGCTGGACGACGTCGCGACCGGGTTCGGCCCGGTGGCGCCGGAATGGGACAAGCGGCTGTATCTGGCATCGGCCGCCAGCCTGCTGGATGTGGTGCGGGAGACGCCGGCGGAGGTCGCCTCGCTGCTGCTCGTCGGGCACAATCCGGGGCTGGAGGATCTCGTGCTGATGCTGGTGCCGGACGAGCGCGGCGGGCTCCGCGATACGGTGGAGGAGAAATATCCCACCGCGACGCTTGCGGCGATGACCTTCGCAGTGGACGACTGGGCCGATGTCGCGGCGGGTGGCGCGATACTGACGCGCTTCGTCCGCCCGCGCGACGTGGATGCGACGCTGGGCCCGGACGAGGAGTGACGATCCGCATCCGCGCGGCCGTCGCGGCGGATGGCGACGCGATCGCCGCGATCCTGCTGCCCGTGTTCCGCGCGGGCGAGACCAATGCGATCGAGCGCGACGTGGATGCCGCGGGTGCGCTCGCCTATTGGTGCGATCCGGCGCATGCGGTCTTCGTGGCGGAGGATGCGGGTGGCGCGCTGCTCGGCACCTCCTATCTGCGCGCGAATCAGCGCGGCGGCGGCGCGCATGTCGCGAACGCCGGCTATGTCACGGCGGAGGCGGCACGCGGACGGGGGGTGGCGCGTACACTGGCGGCGCATTCGTTCGACGCGGCGCGCGTGCGCGGGTTCACCGCGATGCAGTTCAACATCGTCGTCTCCACCAACACGCGCGCCGTCGCGCTGTGGCAGGCGCTGGGGTTCGCGATCGTGGGGCGGGTGCCGGGCGCGTTCCGTCACCCGGTGCTGGGCGCGGTCGACACGCTGGTGATGCATCGCATGCTTTGACAGCCCCGCCGCGACTCGCCACGCTGCACGGAATAACGAGCAAAGGGAGCGGGATGTCCGAAGGCGATACACAGGTCCACGAACTGTCGCGGACGCTGGGGCTGATCCGCGTGATCGAGATGAATGCGGAGGGGCGGGCGCGGATCGCCTATGCTGCCGGCACGCATATGTGCCACTCGGGCGGGGTGGTGCAGGGCGGGTTCGTCACCGGCTGGATCGATGCGGCGATGGCGCATGCGGCGATCGCGATGGGCGGGGCGGACGTGGTGCCGATGTCGCTCGAGCTGAAGGTCAGCTTCTTCGCGCCGGCGCGGCCGGGCACGGTGATCGCGGAAGCGTGGGTCGAGCGACGCGGCAAGCGGACCTGCTTCTTCGAAGGGCGCCTGCTGGACGAGGCCGGGACGGTGCTGGCGAAGGCGTCTTCGACGCTGATGCTGGCGGAGCGCGCCCGGGTCGAAAGCGCGTCGAAGGCGGCGCTGGGGTAAACGGCCGATCAGCCTCGGGGTGACGCGGTCGTGCCGCACGACACCCGTGCCGCCCCGGAGCGTCGCACCGAGCAGGCGGGCCGCCCCGACACCGTCACCGCCGCATCGCCGATCGCGTTGATCCGCGCGCCGTCGCGCGCGGCGGCGGTGACCTGCACCCGGTCGAGCGCCTGGATGTCGAGCCGGTCCGCGATCAGCGCGGCGGCGTCGATCGTGCCGTCGCCGTTCGCGACCAGCCGCGTGTCGGCGCTGCGCCCGGCCAGCGCCATCGCGCCGTCGCCCGCCAGCGTCGCCACCAGTTCGGTCGCGGCGACGCGTGCGACCGCCAGCTGTCCGCCGCCGGTCACCGACAAGGCGACCCGGTCCCCCTTCATCGCGTCGACCGTGACCGTGGCGGCGGCATACAGCGCCGCGCCCTCCAGCCGCGGGGTGCGGACGGTCACCACCATGTGCGTCGGGTCCGGCGCAGCGAGCCGCCCACCGGGGCGGCGCACCACCAGCGTGCCACCGCTGACCGTCACGTCGAGCGTGGCGAGCGCCTTCGCATCGTCCCCGCGCGCAGAGACGCCGTTGCCGCCGCCGGTGACGACGCGGACCTCGACCGGCGCCTCGACCCGGAGCCGCTCGACGCTGCCGATCGCCCAGACACGCTCCGCCGCCTGCGCCGGTGCCGGCAACAGGAGTGGCAGCGCGAGCGCGATCAGCCGCCGCACCGCACCGCGCCCGACCCCATCTTCGTGACCGAGCAGCGCGCCGCCGCGCCCAGGTCGACATCGCCGGAGCCCATCGAGGTGACCCTGGCCTGACCGCGTACCGTCGCGACCACGTCGCCCGAGCCGACCACGTTCACCTCGGCGCCGGTGGCGACCAGCTGACGCGCCGACAGATTGCCCGAGCCCGCGATGTCAACCTTGAGCGTCCGCGCCGTGCCTGCGGCCATGACGTCGCCCGATCCCGCGATCGATACGTCCGCGCGCTCTACCCCCAGCGACGGCAGCGCGAGGTTGCCCGATCCCGCCACCGACGCGTCGAACCCTCGCCCGGCAACGCGATCGACGCTCATGTTGCCGGAGCCCGCGACCCCGACCGCGACGATGGCGGGCAGCGTGACGAACACGCGTACCTGCCCCTCGCGATAGACGCCCTTCTGCCGCCCGATCTTCAGCGTGCGACCGTCGCGGGTGATCGCCAGCCGGTCGAGGATCGCGGGCGTTCCCTCGGCGCGGACCGAAAAGCCCGGGCCGACGCGGACGATGACGTCGTCGCTGCCGCGCAGCTCGACCCGGTCGAAGTCGGTCGCGGCGAAGGTGCGCGTTGCGCCGCTGCCCTGCGCGGCTATCGCGGTGCCCCCGTCGTCGCCGAAGTTGACGATGTTGCCGCATGCGGCGAGCGGAAGCAGGGCTGCCAGCACAAAACGCATCGCATTCTCCCGGTCATGTGTATTGCTATAATAATACACATGACCGGGCTTCGCAAACGAAAAGGGCGGCCCCGCGAGGCCGCCCATCCCGTCGATTGAAAAGGCTGTCCGGGGTTCAGGCCGGCACCTTGTCCTTGTTGTAGATCGCCGCTGCCTTGCGCAGGATCTCGAGGATCTTTTCCTGCGCGGCCGGCTCGTCCAGCTGCTCCATCGCGGCGAGCTCGCGCGCGAGGCGGCTGCACGCCCCCTCGAAGATCTGACGCTCGGAATAGCTCTGCTCGGGCTGGTCGTCGGCGCGGAACAGGTCGCGAACCACCTCGGCGATCGACACCAGGTCGCCCGAGTTGATCTTCGCTTCATATTCCTGCGCGCGGCGCGACCACATGGTGCGCTTGACCTTGGGCTTGCCCTTCAGCGTCTCCATCGCCTCGCGCATGGTCTTGTCGGACGACAGCTTGCGCATCCCCACCGACTCCGCCTTGTTGGTCGGCACGCGCAGCGTCATGCGCTCCTTTTCGAAGCGCAGGACGTACAGCTCCAGCTGCATGCCCGCGATTTCCTGTTTCTGCAGCTCGATGACACGGCCGACACCGTGCTTGGGATAGACAACGTAATCACCGACATCGAAATGCAGAGCCTTGGCAGCCATGGGTGGCCTTTCCGCTGTTATGGCCCCGTGCTCCCGCCGGTCCGCGATATAGGGGGGTCGCGGGCAGGAGATGGAACGGGGCAGGTAGGTTGGACGTCTCCACCGGGCGCAAGGTACAAGCGCCCGTGCCGAACCCATATAGCATCCGCGACACAATATTTCCAGCGTGTTTAGGGCAGCAGCGCTGTCGGGCGGGAACCTTTTCGCGAGAAAGGTTCGGCGATCCGCATCATCACGGCACGTCAGCCGTCGTGGCGGCGCATCCACGCGCGCAGCACCGCGATCGTCTCGTCCGGGCGGTCGGTGAAGGTGCCGTGCGCCGCCCCGGGGATCACCGCCAGTTCGGCGTCCGCAACGCGTGCGGCGAAGCGCAGCGCGGTGACCGGGCGCGCTTCGTCATACTGGCCGACCATGAAGAGCGTACGCGCGCCGTCGAGGCGCGCCAGCAGCGGCTCGCCGTCATAGTCGCGCAAAGTGCCGGTCGCGACGAACTCGCTCTTGCCCCACATCGTCTCGTAAAGGCGCGGGTTGAAGCCGCGGCCGTTCGCGCGCGAATAGGCCAGCATCGTCGGCGGATCGGGCTCGCGCCCGTTGAAGCGACGGTAGAATTCGGCGGTGCCCGCGTCGCACGTCGCGGAGGTGGCAGCGGACGGCGTGTCGCAGGCGGCGAGCGCGGCCTGCGCATCGGCGGGCAGGTCGCGGCGCAGCGCGTCGGCGTCCGCGATCCAGCTGCGGGTCGAGATCAGCGGGCTCGCGAGGATCGCGCTGGCCATCGCCGGGGAACGGCGCGCGGCATATTCCAGCGCGATCGTCCCGCCCCAGCTGTGCCCGCAGACATGCCATCGCGCCACCTCCAGCCCGCGGCGCACCGCCTCCAGCTCGTCGACGAAGCGCGCCACGCGCCAGTTGGCGGGATCACCGGGATGATCGGAGCGCCCGCTGTCGAGCTGGTCGTAGAGGATGACGGCGCGCTCGTCCGCCAGCGCCAGCGCGTCGAGGTAGCTGGCGTGCGTGCCGCCCGGCCCACCGTGCGCGATCACCAGCGGCGCGCGGGGACCGGCAAGGTCACCGTTGACACGGACATAGACGCGCCCGCCCGGCACCGGCAGCATCGCCTCGCGCGTGGGGGCGGGGTAGCTCGCCTCGCGCGCCCAGGCGGGCAGCGGGATGAGCGCCGCCGCACCGGCAAACCGCAGCAGGTCGCGGCGCGCGAGCCGCATCGTTGCGGTCAGTCGCCCGCGCCGGGCTCGGCCGAGAAATACTTGTCGTACTTGCCCTCTTCCCCCTTGTGCTCGTCGGCATCGGCGGGGGTCTGATCGGCCTTACGCGTCACATTGGGCCATTGTGCGGAGAAGGTGTTGTTCAGCTCCAGCCACTGCTCCAGCCCGCTCTCGGTATCGGGGAGGATCGCCTCCGCGGGGCATTCCGGCTCGCACACGCCGCAGTCGATGCACTCGGACGGGTTGATAACGAGCATGTTCTCGCCCTCGTAGAAACAGTCGACCGGACACACCTCGACGCAGTCCATGTACTTGCAGCGGATGCAGGCATCGGTGACGACATAGGTCATGGGCGCGGGTTCCTTTGCGTTCTCCGCCCTGCTTTTGCGCCGCCCGCGCCCTGCGTCAACGCTCCGCTGCCTGCTGCGAGACGTTTGCAGTCTCACCGACGAGCAGTTCCTGGTAGCAGGCGAGTGCCTCGGGCGCGGGACCGCGGCGCAGCGGCAGCGCCTCGACCCGAAGCACGCGGACCGCGCCGTGATGCGCGAAGGTCAGGATGTTGCCGACCCGGACCGGCGCATGCGCGCGGTCGATCGCGCGGCCGTCGATGCGCAAATGGCCGTCGCACGCGATGCCCTGCGCGATGCTGCGCGTCTTCGCGATGCGGACATACCACAGGAACAGGTCGAGCCGCATCGTCCCCGCGCTCACGGGCGGCCCCATTGCGCGAGCGCGGCGAAGGCGTTGTCGGGGGCCGGGGCGACGCGGCGCGCGCGCGGGCGCCCCTGCCAGACGTAGCGGGCATGGCCCTCGACCGGGGCGACCGGACGGAAGCCGAGTTCCGCCATCAGTCGCGCGACGGTCGCGGGTTGCAGCCCGATCGAGACCGCCAGCGTCGCATCGGGGGCGAAGGGTGCCTTGCCCGCCTTCTCGCGCGCGTCGTGCGCCGCGCGCGCCACGCGCTCGACCAGGTCGATCCGCACCGCCTGCGCGCCGAACGCGCGATAGCCGGATGCCGGCGTGGCGCCGGATGCGCCGCGCGGCAGGGTCACCGCGCCGGGCGGCGGCAGCGCGCTGTCCACGGGCGTCCCCGCCGCGGCGAGCAGCGCGCGCCGCCACACCTGCGCACCGGCCTTCAGCAGCCGCGGATCGAACAGATCGAGCGCGCCGACGGTGACGCCGTGGCGGCGCAGCCAGCGCCGGTTGTCGGGCGTGAGCGCCTCCACCGCCTCGCGCAGCGGCAGGCGCGCGGTAAACCCCGCACCCGCCTCCATCGCGCCCGCGACGCTGCGCAGCGCCGGCCCTGCCTCCTTCGCCCGCGCGGCGTCGGCGAGCGCGGCGACCGCCGGCAGCGCACGGGCGATCGCGGCGACGAGCCATGTGCGCAACCGTGCAGCGACCTCCTGCCGCACTGCCGGGTCGAGGCAGTCGAGCGCGCCGTCCAGCGCGATCTGCGGTCGCGCCAGCGAAGGGCCGCGCGCCAGACGCGCGACGATAAGGCCATCGGCGGCGATCTCCCCCGCGTCGGTCAGCGCAAAGGCGCCGTCGTCGCTGGCCACCAGCGTCTGCGCGCGGCGGCGACGCTCTCCGGCGAGGCGCTTCTCGGCGGTGGCGAGCAGCAGCCGCTTGTCGGCGGCGTTGGCATCGGGCGCGACGACGAAGCGAAACCCCTCCAGCCGGCCGATGGCATGGGTGTCGATCGTCACCTCGCCCTGCGCATCGATCTCGACCGGCAGCGCGCCGACCCCGCCGCCGATCTTCTTCGCGAGCGCGGTGGTGCGCTTGTCGACGAAGCGCTGCGTCAGGCTGGCGTGGAGCGCATCGGACAGCCGCTCCTCGATCGCCAGGGTTCGCGCGGCCCAGGCGTGCGGATCGGCGAGCCAGTCGGGGCGCTGCGCGATATAGGCCCAGCTGCGGATCGCGGCGATTCGCCCCGCGATCGTCTCGACATCGCCTTCGGTCCGGTCGAGCCGCGCCACCTCGTCGGCGAACCATTGATGCGGGATATACCCCTGCGCGAGATAGCCGAAGATGCGCCCGACGAAGCGCGCATGCGGATCGAGCCCCAGCTTCGCGAAATCGGGGACGCCGCACGCCGCCCACAGCCGGGCGACATTGCCGCCGCGGGCACTCTCACGGATCGCGGGATCCTCTACCAGCCGCTTCAATACCTTGAGGTCGATCGCCTCGGGGGCGGCGCGCAGGCGTTCGTGGTCGGGGCGGGTGGTCAGGCTGGCGATCAGCGCGTCGACGCTCGACAGGTCGGGCTGCCCCTCGCGCCAGTAGAGCCAGTCGAGCCGGGGGAAGCGATGCGCCTCGATCGCGGCGATCTCCTCGGGCTCGAACGCGTCGGGCCCCTCGGCGACGAGCCCGCCGAAGGTGCCGTCGCGCTGGTGACGGCCGGCACGGCCCGCGATCTGCGCCATCTCCGCGACGGTCAGCCGGCGGCGGCGCTGCCCGTCGAACTTCGACAGCCCGGCGAAGGCGACATGCCCGACGTCGAGGTTGAGCCCCATGCCGATGGCATCGGTGGCGACGAGGTAATCGACCTCGCCGGCCTGGAACATCGCCACCTGCGCGTTGCGGGTACGCGGAGAGAGCGCGCCCATCACCACCGCGGCACCACCGCGCAACCGGCGCAGCATCTCCGCGGTGGCATAGACCTCCTCCGCGGAGAAGGCGACGATCGCGGAGCGGCGCGGCAGGCGGGAGAGCTTCTTCGCGCCGGCATAGGACAGGGTGGAGAAGCGCGGGCGCTCGACGATCTCCACGTCGGGGATCAGCGCGCGCAGGACCGGGCGCAGCGCCTCCGACCCCAGGATCATCGTCTCCTCGCGCCCGCGCGCGCGCAGCAGCCGGTCGGTGAAGACATGGCCGCGCTCCGCATCCGCGCCCAGCTGCGCCTCGTCCAGCGCGACGAAGGCGACGTCGCGCTGGAGGGGCATGCTTTCGGCGGTGCACAGGAACCAGCGCGCGTCGGGGGGGACGATCCGCTCCTCCCCGGTGATGAGCGCGACGCGCTCGCGCCCCTTGATCGCGACGACGCGGTCATAGACCTCGCGCGCCAGCAGCCGCAGCGGGAAGCCGATCATGCCGCTGGAATGCGCGCACATCCGTTCGATCGCGAGATGCGTCTTGCCGGTGTTGGTCGGCCCCAATACCGCGGTTACGCGGGGTCGATCGATACGCGTCATGGTGCACGGTACATCGGGTCTGCGGCGATCGGATGCAATCGGGATCGGTACGGTTCCCGGTTCAGCGCGGGCGGCGAACGCTTTGGCGCAGCCGCAAACCTCTACGTCCGCGGTTAATTTGACTTTAGCGACTCGGGTCCACAACGCTGCCCACCTCAGGCGCCGGGGGGTATGTCGGCGGCCAGGCTATGACGAAGGGCTGACGCGGGCGTGTTCTTGCGCGAGCAACAGGGGCTGGAATGGGCCGGGAGCGCGGGATCGCGCGCGTTCGGGCGTGCGCTGGTGCCGCTGGCCGACCGCAGCCTGTACGACCGCCTGCGCGTCGCCGCCGCGACCACCGACTGGACGCCCGACCTGGGGCAGCGGATCGGGTCGCGCGACTGGTGGCGCGGGCTCGCCACCTGCACCGCGCTGGCGGGCGCGGCATGGATGCTGTCCCCCGGGTTCCGGCCGATCACGGGCTATACCGCGCCGGTCGCGATCGGCGCCGCGTTCGAGGAGACGCGGACGCAGTCGATCGCGCCGCTGGGATTGGGCGCGACCACCGGGCGGCGGATGGCGGCCGGGGCGCTGGTGCGCCCGCTGGCGGAGACGCCCGAGCGTCCGCAGATCGAGCTGACCGCGGCGCTGGCCGATGGCGACAATCTGCGCGGCGCACTCCAGCGCGCGGGCGTCGGCGGGGGCGAGGCGGGGCGCGTCGCCGATCTGGTCGCGAGCGCGGTCAAGCTGGACGAGCTGCGTCCCGGCACGATCCTGTCGCTGACGCTGGGGCGGCGCCCGACCAAATTCCAGCCGCGTCCGCTGGAGACGCTTGCGTTCCGCGCCGCGTTCGACCTCAACCTGTCGGTCAACCGCACGATGGACGGCGGGCTGGCGCTCGACCGCCACCCGATCGCGATCGATCGCACCCCGCTGCGCGTGCGCGGGATCGTCGGCCCCAGCCTGTATCGCTCCGCGCGCGCCGCGGGCGTGCCGGCGCGCGTGGTGGAGGCCTATATCAAGGCGCTGGCGGGCAGCATGTCGATCGGCGACGTCGCCGCGTCGGACACGTTCGACCTGGTCGCCGACCAGGCGCGCGCCGCAACCGGCGAGGTCGAGGTCGGGCAGCTGCAATATGCCGGGCTGGAGCATAACGGCCGTCGCCTCCAGCTGGTGCGCTGGGGCGACACTGGTTCCGGCACGTTCATGGACGCCAACGGCCAGTACGAGCGCCGCGGCGCGATGGGGATGCCGGTCGCGGGGCGCGTGACCTCCACCTTCGGGATGCGGATGCACCCGTTGCTGGGCTTCATGCGGATGCACAAGGGGATGGACATCGGCGCACGCTATGGCGCGCCGATCCTGGCCGCGGTCGACGGCGTGGTGCAGTTCGCGGGCCGCTCGGGCGGCTACGGCAATTTCGTGAAGCTGGCGCATGCCGGTGGCCTGGCGACCGGGTATGGTCACATGAGCCGGATCGCGGTGTCGGCGGGCACGCGCGTGCGGCGCGGGCAGGTGATCGGCTATGTCGGCTCGACCGGCATTTCGACGGGTCCGCACCTGCACTGGGAAGTGTGGAAGAACGGGCGGCCGGTGAACCCGCGTTCGATCTCCATGTCGAGCATCCAGACGCTGCCGGTGGAGACGCTGCGGGCGATGAAGGCGAAGATCGCGCGGTTGCTGGGGACGGTGGCGCGCTGACCTGTTCTCGCCCCTCCCCTGAAGGGGAGGGGTCGGGGGTGGGGTGGAGAGGGAACGTGCGCGCTCCACAACCACCCCACCCCAACCCCTCCCCTTCAGGGGAGGGGCTGTAAGGAAGTCACCGCCCTTGGGCGCGCCAGCGCTGGATGGTGCGGGCGATGATGTCGTCCTCGCCGCCGGTTTCGCGCCACAGCGTCGAGAAGACCGGATCCGCCGAGGCCGGGCGCTTGCCCTCCTCCAGCGCGTCGAACGCGACGCGGATCGGGATCGCGACGCCCTCGCCGCAGACGATGCACTCGCGGTTGCGCAAGGCGGGCAGCGTGTCGAGGAAGCCGCGCGCACCCTCCGGCATGGCGGCGCGGACGAACGACTGGTCGCGGTCGTTGTTGAGGCGCATCGCGATGATCGTGCCGCATTGCGACAGCACCCCCTCCGCCAGATCGGACGGGCGCTGCGTGATGAGGCCCAGCGACACGCCGTACTTGCGTCCTTCTTTGGCGATGCGACCTAGGATCCGCGCGACCGCGGTCGGCGCCTCGCGGTCGGACGGGATGTAGCGGTGCGCCTCCTCGCAGACGAGCAGGATCGGGCGTTGCGGCTCGTTGCGCGACCAGATCGCGAAGTCGAACACCATCCGGCTGAGCATCGCGACCACCACCGAGGTGATCTCGCTCGGCACGCCCGACACGTCGATGATCGAGATCGGCCGCCCGTCGCCGGGCAGGCGGAACACGCGCGACAGGAACGACGCCATCGTGTCCGCCACGAGCATGCCGGAGAACATGAAGCCGTAGCGCGGATCGCCCTTCACCTCGTCGATCTTGTTCTTCAGCCGCAGATAGGGCGCGGTGTCGCCCGCGCGGTCCATCTTGCCCATTTCCTGCTGGATGATCTGCGTCAGGTCGCTGAGCAGATAGGGGATCGGCGCGTCGACGGTCAGCTTCGGGATTTCCTGCCCCAGCCGGTTCTTGGCGCGTGCAGTGAGCAGGCATTTGGCGAGGATGTCGGCATCCACCTGCCGCTCCGCGCCGCTGGTGGTCAGGAACACCTCGGCATGTTCCTCGAAATTCATCAGCCAGTACGGCATCTGGAGGTTCGACACGTCGTACAGCGCACCGATCTCGCCGAATGCGGCGCCATATTCGCCGTGCGGATCGATCATCACCACGTGCCCCTGCGGCGCCAGCGCGCAGATGCGGTGCAGGATCAGTGCCGCGGCGGTCGATTTGCCGGTGCCGGTGGAGCCGAGCAGCGCGAAATGCTTGCCCAGCAGCGGGTCGATCAGCAGCGAGGCGCGCACGTCGTCGGTCGGATGGACGTGGCCGATCTCGATCGCGGGGCGGTCGGGGGCGGCATGGACCTGTTTCAGGTCGGCGTCGGTGACGGGAAAGACCTCGTCGCCCGGCATCGGATAGCGCGTGACGCCGCGGCGGAAGTTGTAGAGCCGCCCGGTCAGCCGCTCCTCGGCAGCCTCGCCCAGGAAGTCGATTGCGGCGAC
The DNA here is from genome assembly GCA_913774925.1 of uncultured Sphingomonas sp. Classification (GTDB taxonomy): domain Bacteria; phylum Pseudomonadota; class Alphaproteobacteria; order Sphingomonadales; family Sphingomonadaceae; genus Sphingomonas. The sequence continues at coordinate 39,553 of CAJYKB010000102.1, forward strand.
GACCTGATCCGCGGTGGTGCCGGCCAGCCGCAAGGTGCGGACGTTGGCCAGCAGCCAGCGCGTGCCGACACGCACCTTGACCTGCGCGCCGACCTGGCCGGTGGTGGCGACGATGGCGTCGGGATGATCGGCGAGCGCAGCGAGCGCGGTCGCATCCAGCACGACCTCGCTCTGCGCGCCCGCAACTTCGCGCACATAGCCGACGGGGTCGTTGGCGAGCGGGTCGTGCCGGACGCCGGCAAAGGCGGACGCTGCCGGAATATCGTTCATTGCCTGTGTCATCCCTACCCGAACGTGCCATCGGTAAGCGGGGAGGGTGAAGGAATCGTTCAGCGACTCAGCTGCGCGCCGCCCAGCGTCCCGCCGCCCAGCCGAGCAGCACCGACAGCGCCACCGCGCTCAGGCCGTAGAGGATCGAATGGCGGTCGGCGGCCTGTGCCACGAAGCGTTCCAGCCCGGACTTGCGGATGTCGATGTCGCGCACCGCGGCGGCGAGGACGCGGCCGTCGCGGATCAGGAACGTCTCCGCGGTGAAGCGCCCGACGGGAACGCGCGCAGGGATCGCGACGCGCGCGCGGTAGAGGACGCCGTCGGTGATCTCGACCGCTCCCGGCGCCTCGTAGAACAGCCCGGTGCGGGTGCGCTGCTCTACCAGCCCGCGCGTGAAGCGGTCCTGCACCGGCGCGGGCGCGGCGGAGGCGGGGGAGAGTTGCAGGCTGTCGAGCCCCAGTTCGTAGATCGCGCGGGTGCGGGCATCGACCAGCCTGTCCAGCGGACGCGACGAGGCGACCGCGTAGAAGCTGGGCGCGGAGCGGTAGCGCAGCTTGCCGGCGTTGACCCAGATGCCGGCGACCTTCTCCTTCTCGCGGATGACGATCGACTGCGTCGGTCCCTTGACGACGATCACCACGTCGGTCGGCGCCGCACCGCGCGGCAGGCGACCGCCGGGATAGAGGATGGCGCCGAACAGCAGCAGCTCCGCGCCGGTGAAGCTGTACGCGATCTCGATATTGCGCTGCGACACGTCGGGGACGAGCACCGGTTTCGCCTGTGCGGTCAGCAACAGCGGGACGAGCGCGAGCGCGGTGCGCCTCATGACAGCTCGACCGAATAGATTTCGTCGGGGCGCCAGCCCAACC
>CAJYKB010000103.1 GCA_913774925.1 uncultured Sphingomonas sp.
TTTTGCGCTGGCGGCCAGCGCGCTGGCGCCGGTCGCGGCGCAGGCGCAGGATCGCTACTACAGCGACCGCTACGACGCGCGCGCCTATGACGACGATGGCTATCGTGACCACGACCGCGCCTATCGCGACGCGTATCAGGATGGCTGGAATCGCGGACCGCGCTATGCCGAATACGATCGCCGCGGCTACGACCGCGATGCGCGCTACCGCTACCGCGATCGCCGCTGCCAGGACGGCACCGTCGGCACCGTGGTCGGGGCGATCGCGGGCGGCCTGCTGGGCCGGACGATCGACCGCCGCGGCGACCGGACGCTGGGCACGGTGATCGGCGCCGGTGCGGGTGCGCTGGCCGGCAATGCCGTCGCCCGCTCCGACAATCCGCGCGGGTGCAGCCGCTGACCGGGACGGGCGCGTCGCCAATGACCGGCGACGCGCCCGCTCACGGCAGCAGCAGCGACGCGTCGCCGTAGGAATAGAAGCGGTAACCCTCCGCGATGGCATGCGCATAGGCCGCCTGCATCGCCTCCAGACCCATCAGTGCGGACACCAGCATGAACAGCGTCGAGCGCGGCAGGTGGAAATTCGTCATCAGCCCGTCGATGCCGCGGAAGCGGTAGCCGGGGGTGATGAAGATCGCGGTGTCGCCATCGAACGGCCGCACGACGCCGTCCTCGCCGGTCGCGCTCTCGATCAGCCGCAGCGACGTCGTGCCCACTGCGATCACACGCCCGCCCGCGGCGCGGGTCGCGTTGAGCCGGTCCGCGGTCGCGGCGTCGATACGGCCCCATTCGGCATGTATGCGGTGGTCCGCGGTATCCTCCGCCTTCACCGGCAGGAACGTCCCCGCGCCGACGTGCAGCGTCAGCGTCGCATGGCCGACGCCCGCGGCCTCCAGCGCCGCCATCAGCGACGGCGTGAAATGCAGCGCCGCGGTGGGTGCGGCGACGGCACCCGGCTCGCTGGCGAACATCGTCTGGTAATCGTCGGCATCGCGCGCGTCGGTCGCGCGCTTCCCCGCGATATAGGGCGGCAGCGGCATCCGCCCGGCGCGCTCCAGCAGCAATTCGACCGGCTCCTCACCGCCGAAGTCGAGCGCCCAGCTGCCGTCGTCGCCGCGATCGGACGCGGTCGCCGACACCCCGGCACCAAAGTCGATCGTATCGCCCGCGCGCAGCCGTCGCCCGTTGCGGATGAAGGCGCGCCAGCGGCGCGGCCCCTCGCGCTTGTGGAGCGTCGCACCGATGCGGGCGTCGCCGCGCGCGCCCTCCAGCTGCGCGGGGATGACCCGCGTATCGTTGAACACCAGCAGGTCGCCGGCGCGCAGCTGCGACGGCAGGTCGGTCACGTGACAATCGGACAGCCCGTCCGGCGCCGCCACCAGCATCCGCGCCGCATCACGCGGCGACGCAGGACGCAACGCGATCCGCTCCGCCGGCAGCGCGAAGTCGAAGAGGTCGACGTTCATTCGGCGGATCAGCGCTGGGTCGCGCGCTTCCGTGCCGGGGCGGCCGCCTTGCCGGTGGGGAGCGTCGGCAACGTCGCGGGGGCGAGCGTCGGCGCGGGCGCGGGCATGTAGGCGGGGGGATTGTCGCTCGCGATATAGGCGTGGAGGACCCGCGTCGGGTTCGCAGGCGGCTCGCCACGCTGGATCGCGTCGACCGCGGGCATGCCCGAGATGACGCGCCCGAAGACGGTATATTTGCGGTCGAGCTGGAGCCGCGGCTGAAAGACGATGTAGAACTGGCTGTTCGCGCTGTCCTCCTTCTCCGCCCGCGCCGCCGCGACCGCGCCGCGGACGTGCGGCAGATAGTTGAACTCCGCCGGCAGGTCGGGGAGCGTGCTGCCGCCCGAGCCGTCGCCGCGCGGGTCGCCGCCCTGCGCCATGAACCCGTCGATCACGCGGTGGAAGACGAGCCCGTCATAGAAATGCTGGCGCGTCAGCGTCTTGACCCGTTCCACCATCTTCGGCGCGACGTCGGGGCGCAGCAGGATCTCGACCCGCCCGCCGCTCGACAGATCGAGCAGCCAGACGTTGTCCTTGTCGACCGCGGCGGGCGCCGGCACGGGCGCAGCGGTCTGCGCCAGCGAAGGGGTGGCAACGAAGGCCGCGGCGACGGCGGCAAGCAGGGCGAAGGGACGCATCGGGACTTTCGCGAGCAGGAAGAACCAGCCGCTCCTAGAGCAAATCCGGGCTTGCGCCAATCTGAATGGCGGCGCGCCGCACGCGGCGGTCAGTCGCCCCGGCGGCCGATCTTCTCGACCCGCTCCACCACCTCGTCGCGCACCGCGGGGCTGACGAACTTCGCGATGTCGCCGCCGAAGATCGCGATCTCCTTCACCAGCTTCGACGCGATCGGCTGAAGGCTGACGTCGGCCATCAGAAAGACCGTCTCGATCCGGTCGTTCAGCTGCTGGTTCATCCCCGCCATCTGATACTCATATTCGAAGTCGGCAACCGCGCGCAGCCCGCGCACGATGACGCTCGCCCCCTCGCGCTCGGCGAACTTCATCAGCAGCGCGTCGAAGCTGACGACGCGGATGTCGCCGCCGATCGTCTCGACCTCGCGCCGCACCATCGCCATCCGCTCGTCGAGCGAGAACATCGGCGACTTGCTGGCATTGGTGGTGACCCCCACGACCAGCCGGTCGACCAGCTTCGCGCCGCGGCGGATGATGTCCATGTGCCCGAGCGTCACGGGATCGAACGTGCCGGGATAGACGCCGATGCGCGGTGTGGTGGTCATGCCGTCTTCATCCTCGCCGGTCGGTCACGAAGCGCGCAATCGCACGCAGCAGGTCGGCCTCCGGGCCGTAGGAACGCAAATGGTCGATCGCCTGGTCGACCAGCATCTGCGACTGCTGTCGCGCGCGGTCGACCCCCAGCAGCGAGACGAACGTCTCCTTGCCCTGCTCGCCGTCCTTGCGCAGCTTCTTGCCCGCCAGCTGCTCGTCGCCCTCGACGTCGAGCAGGTCGTCGACGATCTGGAACGCCAGCCCAAGGTCGTGCGCATAACCGCGCAGATGCCGCCGCCCCTCGGGCGCGACGCGCCCCAGGATCGCGCCGGCCTCCACTGCCGCCGCGATCAGCGCACCGGTCTTCATCTGCTGCAGCCGGGTGACCGTGCCGAGATCGAACTTCGCGCCGTCCGCGGCCAGGTCCATCGCCTGCCCGCCCGCCATGCCCGACGGGCCGGACGCGCGCGCCAGGTCCGCAATCAGCTCGGCCCGGACGAACGGATCGGCGTGGGTCGCCGGATCCGCCAGCACCTCGAACGCCAGCGCGTGGAGGCAGTCGCCGGCCAGGATCGCGGTCGCCTCGTCGAACGCCTTGTGGACGGTCGCCTTGCCGTGGCGCATGTCGTCGTCGTCCATCGCGGGCAGATCGTCATGGATCAGCGAATAGACGTGGATCGCCTCCAGTGCGGTCGCCACGCGGCCCGCGGCATCGCGCGATACGTCGAACAGCCGCGCCGTCGCGAAGACCAGCAGCGGGCGCAGCCGCTTGCCCCCACCGATCGCGGCATGACGCATCGCCTTGTAGAGCGGCGCACGCGCATCGTCGGGCACCTTCAGCAGCGCGTCGAAGCGGCGGTCCATCTCGGCCGACACTTCCTTCAGCGCGGCCTTCAACGCCGGACTGGCGGCAGCGGTGATGCTCATCCGGCGGCGAACGGCTGGACGCCCGCAGGCTTGCCGTCCGGTCCCAGCCGGATCGCCTCGATCCGTGCCTGCGCCACGTCGAGCCGCTCGGCGCAGCGCGCGCGCAGTACGCTGCCGCGCTCGTAGAGCCGGATCGCTTCTTCCAGCGGGGTGTCGCCCGACTCGAGCCGCGCGACGATCGCTTCCAGCTCGCGCAGCCCGGCCTCGAACGACAGTTCTTCGATGTCCTGCTCCATGTCCGCGCTATGCGACGCAGGGTGTGGCCGGTCAAGGAAGCGGTTGGCGCGCTTCCTCCTGCACTTGCAGGATCAGGTCCTTGCGGCTCAGCTTGCCGATCATCGTCTTGGGCAGCGCATCGCGCACCACGACCGCGTCGACACGCTCGTGCTTGCCGAGTTGCGGGTTCAGCCAGTCGCGGATCGCGACGCCCTCCTCTGCCGCCTCAGGCGTCAGGCTGACATAAGCGCGCGGCACCTCGCCGCGGTACGGATCGGCCATGCCGATCACCAGCGCCTCGCGCACCGCGGGATGGTGGTACAGGATCGCCTCGATCTGGCTGGGGAAGACCTTGAACCCGCCGACCGCGATCATGTCCTTCAACCGGTCGACGATCGCGACATAGCCGTCCGCATCGATCGTCCCGACGTCACCGGTGCGCAGCCAGCGCCAGCCGTGCGCATCGACGACGAACGTGTCCGCATCGGCATCGGGCCGGTTCCAATAGCCGGCCATGATCTGCGGCCCGGCCGCGACGATCTCGCCCGGTTCGCCCGGCGGTGCATCGCGCGACGGATCCTCCTTGTCGACCAGCCGCAGGCGCGTGCCCGGCAAGGGCTGGCCGATCGTCCCGGGCTTCTGCAACCCCTCGTACGGATTGACGCTCAGCACCCCGCTCGACTCGGACAGGCCGTAACCCTCCACCAACGTCGAGCCGGTCGTCGCCTCCCACCGCTCCTTCAACTCCGCCGCCAGCGGGGCACCGCCCGAAATGCAGGTACGCAGCGAGGTCAGATCGGTGCTCGCCAGCTGGGGATGGTCGAGCAGCGCGCGGTACATGGTCGGCACGCCGGGCAATGAGGTGGGCCGCGTCCGCGCGATCGTCGCCAGCGCCTGCCCCGCCTCGAACCGCGGCAGCAGCACGATCTCGCCCCCCGCGACGATCGTGCGGTTCATCACGCAGGTGTTGGCGAAGACATGGAACAGCGGCAGGATGCCCAGGATGCGATCGTGCGCGCCGGCATGGGGATCGAGCATCGCCACCTGCCGCGCGTTGGCGGCGATATTGGCATGCGTCAGCACCGCGCCCTTGGGCACGCCGGTGGTCCCCCCGGTATATTGCAGCAGCGCGGCATCGCGCAGCGGATCGACCTCGGCACGCGGCTGATCGCCCGCATTGTCGATCAGCGCGGAGAAAGCGGCGACGCGCGCGTCGTCCGGCCGCGCCGCGGTCTCGGCGCGCTTGAACAGGCGGTAGAGCAGCGACTTGGCCGGCGGCAGCGCGCCCGCGACCGAGCCGACCACCACGCGCTCCAGCCCGCTCTTCTCCAGCACCGCCAGCGCGGTCGGCAGCAGCTGTTTCGCCGACAGCGTCACCAACAGGCGCGTGCCCGAATCCTCAACCTGATGGCACAGTTCGTCGACGGTGTAGAGCGGCGAGAAGTTGACGACCGTGGCGCCCAGCCACAGCGCCCCGTAATAGGCCGCGAGATAGTGCGGCACGTTGGGCAGGAACAGCCCGATACGGTCGCCCCTGCCGTAGCCCAGCCGCGCCAGCCCCGTCGCGACGCGACGCGCGCCATCTGCCAGCTCGGCATAGGAATAGTGGCGGCCCATGAACTCGATCGCAGCGCGTTGCGAGAAGCGGGCGGCCGATTCCTCGAATAGCGCCGACATCGATTGCGGCGCGAACGCCTGGTCCCAGGGGACAGGGTGGCGATAGGCGTTACGCCAGGCGTCGTCATGCGTCATTGACACCACTGTAAGCAACGCGCCTGTGGGCGGCAAGCGTCTACGGGATCAGACGTTGCGCCCCCTCGACCAACAGCCCGGCGACCGCGGCGACCAGCGGGGTCGGCGATGCGTCCACCTGCGGCGGGCGATCCATGGCCAAGGAGAAGGACAAGGTGCCGATCACCGGCTCGTCGTGCGCCCGCGATACCGCCAGGGCACTCAACGTCATCAGCGCCAGTACCAGGCGCCGGCGGCGAAGCTCACGCGGGGTTGGCGTCATGGGAAGGCGTTCCGGCTGTGGCGTCCGTCGCGATCCTACAGCGTCGGCGCGCGCCGCAACAGCGGAATTGTCAGGCCGCCTGCGCCCAGCGCGCCCGGTCGCGGCCGGCATTCTTGGCCACGTACAGTGCGCGGTCGGCCTCGCGGTACAGGCGCGTCCAGTCGCCCTCGGTCTCCAGATAGCCGATGCTGCTGCCAAGCGACGCGGTCACGCGCAGGTCGAACGGCATTCGCGCGCCGCGGATCGCATCGAGCAGCCGGTCGGGCAGGATCGTCGTCTGCGATGGCGAGATGACCGCGAATTCCTCCCCACCCAGCCGCGCGACCAGCGCGTCGGCGGGCGCCGCGCCGCGCAATGTATTCGCGAAGACACGCAGCACCTCGTCGCCGCCGTCATGCCCCAGCGCGTCGTTGACCTGACGGAAATGGTCGATGTCGATCAGGATCAGCAGCCGCGGCGAGACGCCACCGCTCGCCAGTGCCTCGCGCAGCAGGGCGCGGCGATTGAGCAGCCCGGTCAGCGGGTCGCAATCGGCCAGCCGCAACGCCTGCGACTCCTTCTCCCGCGCCGCATCGCGCTCCTGCGACACCAGCTTGATCCGCCACGCGATCACCATCGCGCTGGTGACGGCCTCCAGCGCCATCGCGATCAGCGTCGAATTGTCGATCCAGAAGTTCCAGCCGACCAGGTCCATCGCCTGCGCGATCCGCACCCCGGCCACCATGATAGGCACCGACCACGCCAGCGCGAACGTGCGGACATAGGGCAGCCGCGCACGCCACGCCCCCCACATGACCGGCACGACCAGCGACAGCCCCATCACGAACGCGACCATCAGGACCCGGTCCAGCAGCACCGCATGCCACGGCATCAGCAGCATGTAGATGCCGGTGGTCGCCAACAGGAACGCCATCACCGAATCCGCGATCCGGCGCATCCCCCGCGACAGGACCGGCAGGTCGAAGAAGGAACGCGCGAAGGTGACGGCCAGGAACAGCGTCAGGGCGAGGAGCCCCGCGTTCAGTAGCAGCCGCCGGTTGTTGTCCATCTGCAGCATCGGCCCCAGCACGCCCGAGGTGCTGACGCCGTAGACCATCAGGCACATCACCATCGCGCAATAGGCCAGCTGGAACCGCTGCCGCAGCGACCGCCACAGGGCCAGATTGGAGATCAGGAGCGACGCACAGACACCGGCGAACGCGGCATAGAGCGCCGCCAGTCCCATCTCGCGCCGGTGCGATTGCGTCAGTGTCGCAAGGTGAGGATTGATGAGGATGCCGCGCGTGTTCGAGGCGCCCTCGATCTGCCACAGCAGTCGCACCGGGCGGACGCGGTGCGCCGGGATTGCCACCTCGAACACCGCCCCCATCTTCAGGCGGCGCCACGCGTCGCGGTGGTCGAAGCGGATGCGGCGGATCGCGCCATCGGCATAGAGGACGTGGATCGTCGCCGCCTGCTGATACAGGCTGGCGGAACGGATCAGCGTGGCGTCGGTCGCCGGGAGCGGCTGCGACAATACCCAGAAATCGCCCGAGCCCCAGTGCCGCTGCGCGCCCGAACAGTCGAAATGCGCCGGGCGCGACAGGATCTGCGCCGCCTGGTCACCCGGCTGTACGGGCTTGATACACGTCGACAGCGCGATCCCGACGTCGGCGCGAACCACCGGCGCGGTCACGACGAACGCCAGCAGCATGGCCAGCGCGACCACCAGCCGAGCCCCGATTCCCCTAAACATCGCATCCACTTAGGCGAGATCGACGAAGAGAGGGTTAACGTGGGCGATACGAACCCGCTTCGGCGGGCTCCGATATGCAACGGGCCGGGCGTCGCCGCCCGGCCCGTCGTCCTCCACCGCTTCTTATCGGGTCAGCCGGCTTCCGCCGGTGCGGCCTTGCCACCCTTCTTCTTGCCGGGCTTTTTGGGCGCGGCGGGCTCGATCGCGAAGGCGAGCGCACCGTCCTTCATCTTCACCGTCACCTCGCCGCCGTGCACCAGCTTGCCGAACAGCAATTCCTCGGCAAGCGGCTGCTTGATCTTCTCCTGGATCAGCCGGCCCATCGGACGCGCGCCGTAGAGCTTGTCATAGCCCTTCTCGGTCAGCCACGTCTTCGACTCGTCGTCCAGCTTGATATGGACGTCGCGGTCGGCCAGCTGCAGCTCCAGCTGGAGGATGAACTTGTCGACCACGCGCGCGACCACTTCCGGCGGCAGATAGCCGAACGGCACGATCGCATCGAGGCGGTTGCGGAACTCAGGCGAGAACATCTTCTGCACCGCCTGCTCGTCCTCGCCCTCGCGCGTCAGCGCGCCGAAGCCGATCGTCTCGCGCGCCATGTCGGCCGCGCCTGCATTGGTCGTCATGATGAGGATGACATTGCGGAAATCGACCGTCTTACCGTGCTGGTCGGTCAGGCGACCGTTGTCCATCACCTGCAACAGGATGTTGAACAGGTCGGGGTGCGCCTTCTCGATCTCGTCCAGCAGCAGCACGCAATGCGGGTTCTGGTCGACCGCATCGGTCAGCAGACCGCCCTGGTCGAACCCGACATAGCCCGGAGGCGCACCGATCAGCCGGCTGACCGAATGGCGCTCCATATATTCGGACATGTCGAACCGCTGGAGCGGGATGCCCAGGATCGTCGACAGCTGCTTGGCGACCTCGGTCTTGCCGACGCCGGTGGGGCCGGTGAACAGATAGTTGCCGATCGGCTTCTCCGGCTCGCGCAGCCCCGCGCGCGCCAGCTTGATCGCGCTCGCCAGCTTCTCGATCGCCGCATTCTGCCCGAAGACGACACGCTTCAGGTCCGTCTCCAGCGTTTCCAGCTGCTTCTTGTCGTCGGTCGACACGCTCTTCGGCGGGATGCGCGCCATGGTCGCGATCACCTGCTCGATCTCCTTCGCGGTGATCGTCTTCTTGCGCTTGCTGGGCGCCACCAGCATCTGCATCGCGCCCACCTCGTCGATCACGTCGATCGCCTTGTCGGGCAGCTTGCGGTCGTTGATGTAGCGCGCCGACAGCTCCACCGCGCTCTTGATCGCGTCGGGGGTGTATTTCACCTTGTGGTGATCCTCGAACGCGGAGCGCAGGCCCGCCAGAATCTTGATCGTATCCTCGATCGTCGGCTCGTTCACGTCGATCTTCTGGAAGCGGCGCAGCAGCGCGCGATCCTTTTCGAAATGGTTGCGGAATTCCTTGTAGGTGGTGGAGCCGATGCAGCGGATCGTGCCGCCCGACAGCGCGGGCTTGAGCAGATTGGACGCGTCCATCGCACCGCCGCTGGTCGCGCCGGCGCCGATCACGGTGTGAATCTCGTCGATGAAGAGCACCGCATGCGGCAGCTTCTCCAGCTCGTTGACGACCGCCTTCAGCCGCTCCTCGAAATCGCCGCGATAGCGCGTGCCGGCCAGCAGCGCTCCCATGTCGAGCGAGTAGATGACGGCTTCCTTCAACACGTCGGGCACGTCGCCCTCGACGATCTTGCGCGCCAGCCCCTCCGCGATCGCGGTCTTGCCGACGCCCGGATCGCCGACGTACAGCGGGTTGTTCTTGCTGCGGCGGCACAGGATCTGGACGGTGCGATCGACCTCCGCCGAGCGGCCGATCAGCGGATCGACCTTGCCGACCTTCGCCTTCTCGTTGAGATCGACGGTGAACTGCTTGAGCGCGCTTTCGCCCTTCTTGCCGTCCACCGGCTTCTCCTTCTTCTCCTCCTCGGCCGCGCCCTTGACCGCGGGTGCCTCGGATCCGGCGGCCGCGCCCTTGCCGACGCCGTGACTGATGAAGCTGACCGCATCCAGCCGGCTCATGTCCTGCTGCTGGAGGAAATAGACCGCGTAGCTCTCGCGTTCGGAAAACAGCGCGACCAGCACGTTGGCGCCGGTCACCTCGTCGCGGCCCGACGACTGGACGTGCAGGATCGCGCGCTGGACGACGCGCTGGAACCCGCTGGTGGGTGAGGGATCGGTCGCGGCATCGACCTTCAGCGCGCCCAGTTCAGTGTCGAGATATTGCGCGACGGTGGTGCGCAGGTCGCCCAGCTCCACCCCGCACGCCGACATCACCTGGCTGGCATGTTCGTCGTCGATCAGCGCGAGCAGCAGATGTTCGAGCGTGGCATATTCGTGACGGCGCGAGGACGCAGCCTCCAGCGCCTTGTGCAGCGTGGTCTCCAGAGCGCTGGCGAATGACGGCATGGAACGTTTACTCCTGGCGGCACGCGTGTCGACACGCGGCCTTTGACCCTATGTCGGGACGGCGGGGCCCGGCATCAAGCGGCGCATCAAGCGGCGCGGCATCGGCCGGTGGGAGGCGGCGGGACCGCCCCTGACCGGGAACGCCGGCGCTCACCGTTTGAATAGCGCGTCGGCGCTTGCGCGATGGTTAACGGCGCCTTCGATCTTGACGCGGCTGCGCGCGATCTCGCCCTCCAGCGCGGCGATGCGGGCGTGCAGTTCGGCGACGGACAGCCGGTCCAGATCCTCGCGCAGCAGCGCGGGCAGCGGATCGTCGGGGCGTGGCCCCAGGATATCGTCCAGGTCCATGGGCCGCAGCGTTGACCGCCACGCCGACGAAGTCAATAAGGCCGCGATTGCTGGCTCGAAGAGGTTTCCCGCGAATGACCGACCGCCCTTCGACGATGCTGGCGATCGATCCCGAGACATCCGGCGGACCGGAGGTGCTGGTGCCGGTCGAACGCCCCGTGCCGCAGCCGGGACCGGGCGAGGTGCTGGTCCGCGTCGCCGCGGCCGGCGTCAACCGGCCCGACGTGCTCCAGCGGCTGGGCGGCTACCCGCCGCCGCCCGGCGCCCCCTCCACCCTGGGGCTGGAATTCGCGGGCGAGATCGTCGCGCTGGGTGACGGAGTCGACGCGGCGATGATCGGGCAGGCGGTCTGCGCGCTGGTCGCGGGCGGCGCCTATGCCGAATATGCGCTCGCCCCCGCGGGCCAGTGCCTGCCGGTCCCCGGGGCGCTGTCGATGGTGGAGGCCGCGGCGCTGCCCGAGACGCTCTACACCGTGTGGACGAACCTGTTCGAGCGTGCCTTCGCGGTCGAGGGGGACACCGTGCTCGTCCATGGCGGCACCAGCGGGATCGGGACGACCGCGATCACGCTCGCCAATCTGTTCGGGCTGGAGATCATCGTCACGGTCGGTTCGGACGAGAAGAAGGCGGCGGCGCTGCGGCTCGGCGCGGATCACGCGATCAATTACCGCACCGAGGATTTCGTCGAGCGGGTGAAGGAGATCACCGGCGGGAAGGGTTGCGCGGCGGTGCTCGACATGGTCGGCGGCGACTATGTCCCGCGCAACCTGAAGTGCCTTGCGGAAGATGGCCGCCACGTCTCGATCGCGGTGCAGGGCGGGGCGACCGCGACCATCCCGATCTTCGACATCATGCGCCGCCGCCTGACGCTGACGGGGTCGACGCTGCGCGCGCGCGACGCGGGCTTCAAGACGCTGGTGACCGACGAAATCGCGCGTACGGTGTGGCCGCATGCGGCGGCGGGGAAGCTGCGCCCGGTCATCGACCGCACCTTCCCGCTGGCGCAGGCCGCGGACGCCCACCGCCGGATGGAGGCGGGCGACCATGTGGGGAAGATCGTGCTGACGATGTAATCGCCGGCCCCGATCCGCCGCCTCCCTTTCGTTCCCCCTTCCGTTCGCCCCGAGCAGGAATCGAGTTTGTCGAGATCCCGGGTCGAGGGGACGCCACGATCAGCCCCTCTCGATATGCCGTCTCGACAAGCTCGACGGCTACTCGAGGCAAACGGGAGCGGAGGAGGGACCGGCGCTTAGTTACTGTCGCTGTTTTCCTTCGTCGCGACCAGCACGACCGCGGTCAGCGCGGCCAGGATGCCGATGCTGACCAGCGTGGCACCGGGCACCGACGCACCGATCTTGCTGGACTTCGCGGCCGGCGCGGCGGCGCGCGACGCACCCGCGACCGACAGCGACGCGGCGGGATTGGCGGCCGGCGCGGCGGCGGCGGCGGTGGACAGGACCAGCATCGCGGTGCCCGCGGCGGCGGCGATCGACTTCGTGAAACGCTGCATTGTCATGACTCCCTGGAAACGTCCGCCCTGTGCGACGGATCGATCGCCCGCGTAAAGCAGCGCGATGTTGCAGCCTTGCGACAGGATGACGATCGCGCGCCGAGCGTGATCGTCATGCCACAGCCATCGCCGCGACGCGAAACCGTCACGGCTGCGCCGCGCAGCCGTCACGCCGTCGTGATGCCCGTGTCACACCGCGGGCATAGGGCGACGCCAAGGGAGGGCGTCATGCGATCCAGCTTCGAGTCAACCACCGGCACCCATCTGGCCGAGGTCACCGACCTGTTCGACTTCGCCGAGTCGCGCCCACAGCGGCCCGAGGTCGCGACCGGGGAGCGCCAGCGCTACCGCACGGTCTGGATCAGCGACGTCCATCTCGGCACGCGCGGCTGCAACGCCGATCTGCTGATCGACTTCCTGGATCACGTCGACAGCCGCACCATGTACCTGGTCGGCGACATCATCGACGGATGGCAGTTGAAGAAGCGGTTCTTCTGGCCCGCGGCGCATAACGACGTCATCTGGCGGCTGATGAAGCGCGCGCGCCGCGGCACGAAGATGGTCTACATCCCCGGCAACCACGACGAGATGTTCCGCCAGTTCGCCGGCCTCGACTTCGGCGGGATCCAGATCCGGCGCAAGGCGATCCACGAAACCGCCGACGGGCGCCGCCTGCTGGTCCTTCATGGCGACGAATTCGACGCGATCACGCTGTCGCACCGCTGGCTCGCGCATGTCGGCGACGCCGCCTATACGCTGCTGATGGGGCTGAACCGCTGGGTCAGCGCGATCCGGCGGGGGTTCGGGATGCCCTATTGGTCGCTCAGCAAGCACGCCAAGGCGAAGGTGAAGAACGCGGTCGCCTTCATCTCCCGCTTCGAGGAGATTGTGGCGGAGGCGGCTGGCGCGCGCGGTGTCGACGGGGTGGTCTGCGGGCACATCCACACCGCGGAGATGCGCGAGATCGCCGGCATCGCCTATTACAACGACGGCGACTGGGTGGAGGGCTGTACCGCGCTGGTCGAGCATTTCGACGGTCGGATGGAGATCGTCCACTGGGCGGACGAGATCGCGAAGCGCACGCCCCACGCCACCCCCGCACTGGCCGCGTGATGCGGATCGCGATCGTCACCGACGCCTGGGCGCCGCAGGTCAACGGCGTCGTGCGGACGCTGGAGTCGGTCATCGCCGAGCTGCGCCGCGACGGGCACGAGGTGCTGGTCGTCTCCCCCGCGGGGGTCCGGTCGCTCCCCTGCCCCACCTATCCCGAGATCCGCCTGGCGCTGATGACGCCCGCCGCGATCGGCCGGCGCATCACCACCTTCGGGGCGGAGGCGATCCACATCGCGACCGAGGGGCCGCTGGGGCTGGCGGCGCGGCGCTGGTGCCTGAGCCGCGGCCTGCCCTTCACCACCGCCTATCATACGCAATTCCCGGATTACGTCGCGGCGCGCACCGGCGCCAATCCGGAATGGGTCTGGCGCTACGTCCGCTGGTTCCACGCCCCCGCCGCGGCGATCCTGGCGTCCACGCCGACGATCGAGCGCACGCTGAACGCGCACGGCCTGCCGCATGTGCGCCGCTGGGGGCGCGGCGTCGCGCGCGAATTCACGCCCCATGGCGCGCGCCATGCCGCGATGACCGCGCTGCCCGGACCGGTTCTGCTGCACGTCGGTCGCGTCGCGGTGGAAAAGAACGTCGCCGCCTTCCTCTCCGCCGACGTCCCCGGCACCAAGGTGGTGGTCGGCGACGGCCCGGCACGCGCTACGCTGGAGCGGGAATATCCCGACGCGCTCTTCCTGGGGGCGTTGTTCGGCGATGATCTGGCCGCTGCCTATCGCGCCGCCGACGCGCTCGTCTTCCCCAGCCGCACCGACACCTTCGGGCTGGTGATGATCGAGGCGCTGGCGTGCGGCACCCCGGTCGCCGCCTATCCGGTCGCCGGGCCGGTCGACGTGCTGACGCCGGAGACGGGCATGATGCACACCGATCTGCCCGCGGCGATCGCCGGCGCGCTGACGCTCGATCGCGGCGCGTGCGCAGCCGCCGGCGCGCGCTTCACCTGGGCGGCGAGCGCGCGCCAGTTCCTCGACGCGCTGCAACCGATCGCTGGCGTACGCGCACGGGCTGCGTGAGCGGCTTGCCCTGACGCACGCCACGCATTAAGTCGGTCGGCGATAGCGGCCGCTCCGGGAAGGGGCGGCCCTTTGCATTTATGGAGTTCCCCGCATGAACCAGCCGCTCATGCCCCACGCCACCGCCTCCTGGCTGGTCGACAATACCGCGCTTTCCTTCGAGCAGATCGCCGATTTCTGTGGCCTGCACATCCTGGAGGTGCAGGCGATCGCGGACGATACCGCCGCAACCAAACTGACCGGGCGCGACCCCGTCCGCGCGCACGAGGTGACGCAGGAGGAGATCGACAAGGCGCAGGCCGACCCCGATTACCGCATGAAGATGACCAAGGGGCCGGACCAGGTGCGCCGCACCAAGGGGCCGCGCTACACCCCGGTCAGCAAGCGGCAGGACAAGCCCGACGGCATCGCCTGGATCATCCGCAACCACCCGGAAATCTCCGATGGCGCGATCGGCAACCTGATCGGCACCACGCGCACCACGATCGCCGCGATCCGCGACCGCAGCCACTGGAACATCGCCAACATCACCCCGAAGGACCCGGTGACGCTGGGCCTGACGACGCAGCGCGAGCTGGATTCCGCGGTCGCCAAGGCGGCCAAGGCCGCCGGGATCGAGGAGCAGCAGACTGACACGCGCCTCGACGGCGATCGCGAGGCGCTGATCGCCTCGCTGCGCGCGCAGCGCGAGCAGGCGGCCCGCGACGCGGAGAACGGCGTGGAGAGCGATGCCCCGCGCCCCGCATTCGAGGATCCGTTCCGCCGCTGAGCCTCGCCTCACCGTCAAGCCCCCCGTCACCCCGGCCTTGAGCCGGGGTCCCGCTTGTTGTGCGACGTCGATGAAAAAGCGGGACCCCGGGTCAAGCCCGGGGTGACGTGAACCCCTAAGCCGTTCGCTTCATTTACCGCGTGACGGCGGCCCCCGTCACGCGCTACGCCGTCGCCATGGCAACGCATTACCAGCGCGCGCTCATCGGTGACGAAGGGCTGACCCCGACCAGCAGCGAGGGGCTCACCTTCCCCTTCGGCGACCGCGCGCCGCAGCCCGGCGAATTGCTGACGATCGCGCCCGGCATCCGCTGGTGGCGCGTGCCGATGAGCGGGCCGCTCAAGCACGTCAACGGCCTGATCCTGGACGACGGCGACGACGACCTGCTCGCGATCGATACCGGCACCGCCTCGCCGCGATCGACCGAGGCCTGGCGCACGATCCTGGAGGGGCCGCTCGCTGGAAAGCGCGTGACGCGCATCCTGGGCACGCACATGCACCCCGACCATATCGGGCTGGCCGGGTGGCTCTCGCGCCGGTCCGACGATGCGCCGATCCTGATGACGCGCACCGAATGGCTGATGGCGCGGATGCTGTCCGCCGATGCACGGACCGAGGTGCCCGAGGAGCAGGTCGCCTTCTGGCGCGGTGCCGGCTGGGACGCGGAGCAGATCGCTACCGCATCCAAGGGCGGTTTCGCCAATTTCTCGAAGATGATCGCCCGGCTGCCGCTGGGCTATGTCCGCATCCGCGACGGCGAGGTGCTGCGCATCGGCGGCCACGACTGGCGCGTGGTGGTGGGCAGCGGCCATTCGCCCGAACATGCCTGCCTGCTGGACGAGGAGCGCCGCATCCTGATCGCGGGCGACCAGGTATTGCCGCGGATCAGCTCCAACATCTCGCTCCACGCCAACGAGCCCGGCGCCGATCCGCTCGGGGAGTGGCTGGCCTCGATCGATCGGTTCCGCGAACTCCCCGACGATCTGCTGGTGCTGCCGGGGCATGGCGATCCCTTCTACGGGCTGCACGCGCGGCTCGACGCGCTGGAGCGCGAGCATCGCGACCGGCTCGACGCCCTGGTCGCGCACATGACCGAGCCGCGCCGCGCGGTCGATTGCTTCGGCCAGCTGTTCCGCCGCCCGATCGGCCCCGACGTGATCGCGATGGCGACCGGCGAGGCGCTGGCGCACCTGCGCCATCTCGACATCACCGGGCGCGCCCGGCGCGACATCCGCGACGGCATATGGTGGTATTCGCGCGCGTAAAGGCCCACATGGACCTTGCATGATGTACCCCCGCCGCCGGACGCAGCAGATCATCCGCGTCGTCGACCTGGAGACCACCGGCTCCGCGCCGCCCGCGCACGCGGTGTGCGAGGTCGGCTGGCAGGATGTCGCGCTCGGCGAAGACGGCCGGTGGGAGCTGTATGGCGAGGGCGGCAACATCCTCGTCAATCCCGGCCGCTCGATGCCGCCGATCACGCAGGCGATCCACCATATCCGCGACGAGGATGTCGCCGATGCGCCGTGGTGGCACGACGTCGCGCGGCAGGTGCTCGACCCCTACCCCCGCCGCATCGCGCTGGCAGCGCACCGCGCCGCGTTCGAGGAACAGTTCTGCACGCCCGCGCTGACGCATGGCGCGGACTGGATCTGCACGTGGAAGTGCGCACTGCGGCTGTGGCCCGACAGCCCCAGCTTCTCCAACCAGGTGCTGCGCTACTGGCGCAAGCCCGCCGGGCTCGACCACGAGCGCGGCCTGCCCGCGCACCGCGCCTTCCCCGACGCCTATGTCACGGCGCATCACCTGCGTGACCAGCTGAACGAGGCGTCGGTGGCGCAACTGGTGCAATGGTCGAAGGAGCCGGGGCTGCTGCCGCGCGTCCGCTACGGCCCCGACCGCGGCAAGGAATGGCGCGAGATCGAGGAGGAGAGCCTCGTCAAGTTCATGACCGACCGCGATCCCGACATCCGCTTCACCGCGGAAACGGAGATGGCGCGGCGGCGCGGCGGCGGGCATGTCGGCCGGATGAATCCGCAGGAGCTGCTGCTGTAACCGCGACGTCACGTTGATCCGCTTTATGAAAGTAACGCTGGCGCAACGGCCGCCTGCGCGATACCCCGCCGGGCGATATGGCCGGCATCAGGGGCAGTGACGACAGCATCGGGCGCAGGCTGACCGGCTTCATGGTCGTTGGCTTCCTGGCGCTGCTGGCGGTCGGGCTCGCGGCGGCCTGGACGACCAGCCGGGGTCAGACCCACATCCGCTGGCTGGCGCATTCCTACGAGGTACAGAACGCGATCCTCGACGCGCGCCAGACGATCGAGCGCGGCGAGACGTCGCGCCGCGGCTATCTTCTGGCGCCGCGCCAGAGCGACTTCCTCGCGATCTACCGCAACAGCGCCAATGCGGTGCCGGTGCGGTTGAAGCACCTGCGCCGGCTGGTGCACGACAATCCGGCGCAGACCGCGCTCTACATCCGCCTGCTGTCGCAGATGCAACGGCTGGCGGTCATCCGCGAGTGCTCGCTCGACCTGATCGCGGGCGGACGCGTGGCGGAGGCGCGTGCGGCGTTCGACACGGAACATTCGGCACTGCCGATGGCGAACATCCGCGACACGCTGGACCAGATGTCCGACGCCGAGCAGAAGCTGCTCGCCGTCCGCGAGCGCGACGTCGTCGACAGCGAGCGGATGTTCTACGCCGTCCTCGTCCTGTCCGGCGTGCTGCTGCTGATCGTGGCGGTCACCTCGCTGCTGACGGTGCTGGGCTATACCCGCGACCTGGGCCGTTCGCGCGATGCGCTGGCCTCGCTCAATGCGCATCTGGAGGAAATGGTCGCGACCCGGACCGAGGATCTGACGCGCGCGAACGAGGAGATCCAGCGCTTCGCCTATATCGTCAGCCACGACCTGCGCTCTCCCCTGGTCAACGTGATGGGCTTCACCGCGGAACTGGAGGCGGCGGCCGGGTCGCTGCGTGCGCTGGTCGATCGCGTCGAGGCGGAGGCGCCGGCGCTCGCCTCGCCGGACGCCGCCCTCGCCGCGCGCGAGGATCTGCCCGAGGCGATCGGCTTCATCCGTTCCTCGACGCAGCGGATGGACCGGCTCATCAACGCCATCCTCCAGCTGTCGCGCTATGGCCGCCGCGCGCTGTCGCCCGAGCGGCTCGACATCGGTGCGATGGTTGATCAGGTGCGCGACACGCTGGCACACCGCCTGATCGAGGCCGACGCGGTGCTGGAGGTGTCCGGCCGCCTGCCCGGCGTGGTCAGCGACCGCTTCTCGATCGAACAGATCCTGTCCAACCTGATCGAGAATGCGGTGAAGTATCTGCGCCCCGGCGTCCCCGGCCGCATCGTCGTCAGCGGGCGCTACGAGGGTGCCCGCGTCGTGTACGAGATCGCCGACAACGGGCGCGGCATCGCCCCGTCCGACCATGCACGCGTGTTCGACCTGTTCCGCCGCTCCGGCGCGCAGGATCGCCCCGGCGAGGGGATCGGCCTCGCGACGGTGCGCGCGCTCGTCTTCCGGCTGGGCGGGCTGATCGACCTTACCTCCACGCTGGGCGAGGGCACGACCTTCCGCCTGTCGCTTCCCCGCACCCTCGATCGTCAGGATATCACGCAGTGAACACGCAGCAATCCGTCAACATCATCATGATCGAGGACGACGAGGGACACGCCCGACTGATCGAAAAGAACATCCGCCGTGCCGGGATCATGAACGAG
The DNA here is from genome assembly GCA_913774925.1 of uncultured Sphingomonas sp. Lineage (GTDB taxonomy): Bacteria > Pseudomonadota > Alphaproteobacteria > Sphingomonadales > Sphingomonadaceae > Sphingomonas. The sequence continues at coordinate 18,578 of CAJYKB010000103.1, forward strand.
ATCCGCCACTTCACCGACGGCACCAGCGCGCTCGACTATATCTTCAACGACGACGGGGGTCCGGCACGCAACGGGCCGGCGCTGATCCTGCTCGACCTCAATCTGCCCGACATGAGCGGCACCGACATCCTGGCGCGGATCAAGAACGGCGATGCGGCCGTGAAGCGGACCCCCGTGGTCGTGCTGACCACCACCGACGATGCGCGCGAAATCCAGCGTTGCTATGATCTTGGCGCCAACGTCTATATCACCAAGCCGGTGAACTACGAGAATTTCGCCACCGCGATCCGGCAGCTGGGGCTGTTCCTGTCGGTGATCCAGGTTCCGGACCTGGACGGATGACGCAGACCGCCGCCCCGCGCGTCCTCTATATCGACGACGACGCCGGCATCCGGCGGCTCGTGACGCGCGCGCTGGAGCGGCGCGGCTATGCGGTGACCGCAGCCGACGGCGGCGAGGCGGGCGTGGCGGCGGCCGCGGCGGAGCGCTTCGACCTGGTCGCGGTCGATCACTATATGCCCGGGATCGACGGGCTGGAGACGATGGCGCAGCTGGCGCAGCTGCCGCATCCCCCCGCGGTGGTCTATGTCACCGGGTCGGAGGAAAGCCGGGTAGCGGTGGCGGCGCTGCGCGCGGGCGCGGCGGATTACGTCGTGAAGACCCCGGGCGAGGACTTCTTCGACCTGCTCGACGCCGCCTTTCGCCAGGTGCTGGCGCGCACCGCGCTGACGACCGCCAAGTCGCAGGCGGAGGACGAACTGCGCGCCAGCAACGCACGGCTGGAAGCGTTGCTGGCCGAGGTGAACCACCGCGTCGCCAATTCGCTCCAGATCGTCTCGGCGATGGTGCGGATGCAGGCGGGCGCGGTCGCGGACCCGGCGGCACGCGCCGCGCTGGAGGATACCGAGCGTCGCATCGTCGCGATCGCGCACGTCCACCGCCGCCTGTACAGCGGGCACGACGTCGAGCATGTCGACATGCGCGACTATCTGGCGCAGCTGATCCGCGAACTGGCGGCGACCTGGTCCACCACGGAGCGCCCGCGCGACCTGAAGCTGGACGCGATGCCGCTCAACCTGCCGACCGACCGGGCGGTGTCGCTGGGGGTGATCGTGACCGAGTTGGTCAGCAACGCGTGCAAATATGCCTATCC
>CAJYKB010000104.1 GCA_913774925.1 uncultured Sphingomonas sp.
GCGAACTCGCGGCTCTTGAGGATGTCGCCCTTTTCGCGCGCATCTGTCTTGCGCTTCTGGGTTGGGGCTTCTGTCTTGTCGCCCATGTCCTCCGCCATTAGCCGAGCACCAGGCTCTGCGCGGCGGCGAGGCCTTCACGCACGATGATCTGCATGTAGTCGCCCATCGCCGGGAAGGCGATCGCGAGGCTGATGACGCCGACCGCCAGGCTGGCGGGAAGCCCGACCGCGAACAGGTTGAGTGCCGGCGCGGAGCGCGACAGCATGCCGACGACGAGGTTCAGGCAAAGCAGCAGGAATCCGACCGGCAGCGCCAGCAGCAGCCCGGCGGAAAAGGCGTAGCCCCCGAACAGCGCGATGTCGCGCAGCTGGCCCGCGCTCATCCACGAGGCACCCGGCGGCAGCGCGACATAGCTCTTTACCACCATGTCGACGAGGACGAGGTGCCCGTCGAGCGACAGGAACAGCAGCGTCAGCAGGATCGACAGGAACTGGCCGATCGCGGGGCTGGAGCGGCCGGAATTGGGATCGATCATGTTCGCGAAGCCGATCCCCATCGATCCGCCGATGATCTCGCCCGCGATCAGCGGCGCGGCGAACGCGATCTGGAGGATGAAGCCGATCGCCAGCCCCACCAGCGCCTCCGCGGCGACCGCGACGAAGGTAGCGAGCGCGAAGATCGTCGGCGGCACCGCGACCGGCGTGGTGCCCAGCACCAGCACGCCGACCGCGCCGGACAGCGCGACGCGCACCGGTAGCGGCACCGACACGTTGCCGAACACCGGCGCCGCGATCAGCGCCGCGCCGACGCGCACCATCACGAAGAGGAGCGCCCAGAGTTGGGGTTCGATGGCGAGGCCGAAACCTAGCACGACCCCTCTCCCCGTGGGAGGGTGAGGGTGACGGGACGCGCACCCTCACCCTCCCACGCCGCTGCGCGACGTGGGCCCCTCCCTCTCCCGCTGGGAGAGGGGTAGGTCATCAGCGCACGAGATCCGGGATGCGCGCGAAGATCTCGTTGGTGAAGTCGCTCAGCAACCCAAGGATCATCGCGCCGAAGACCATGATCGATACCGCGACCACGACCAGCTTGGGCACGAAGCTCAGCGTCTGTTCGTTGATCGAGGTGGCGGCCTGCACCATTCCCAGGATCAGCCCCGACAGCAGCGCCGGGATCAGGATCGGCGCGGCGGCGAGCGCCAGCACACACATCGTCTGGTTGGCGACGGTCAGGAAATAGTCGGCGTCGACAAGCGGTTGCATCGTTGGAAACCTATCAACACGGGTGCGTCCACCCCGGCGAAGGCCGGAGTCCGGTTACGAGCGGCCCGATGCTGGACCCCGGCCTTCGCCGGGGTGGGCCGTTCCAGCGGGTCTATGTCGCGAACGAATTGGCGAGACTGCCCATCGTCAGCGCCCATCCGTCGACCAGCACGAACAGCAGCAGCTTGAACGGCAGCGAGATGATCGTCGGGCTCAGCATCGCCATGCCCAGCGCCATCAGCACCGTCGCCACCACCAGGTCTATGACGATGAACGGCAGGAAGATCAGGAAGCCGATCTGGAACGCGGTCTTCAGTTCGGAGGTGACGAACGCGGGCAGCAGCACCGAGTACGGAATGTCGCGTGGGGACGCGTACGGCCCGGACTTCGCCATCTCCGCGAACATCGTGATGTCCTTCACCCGGGTCTGCTTCTCCATGAAGGCGTGCAGCGGCAGCGCTGCGGCAGAGATCAGCTGGGTGCCGCCGATGCGGCCCTGCGAATAGGGCTGGATCGCGGTCGTGTTGATCTGGTTGATCGCGGGCGCCATCACGAAGAAGCTGAGGAACAGCGACAGTCCGATCAGCACCTGGTTGGGCGGGGTCTGCTGGAGGCCCATCGCCTGGCGCAGGATCGACAGCACGATGATGATCCGCGTGAAGCTGGTCATCATCAGCACGATCCCGGGCAGGATCGTGAGCAGCCCCATGATGATGAGGACCTGGAGCGACAGCGACAGCGATCCCTGCCCCGGCTGGTCCCCCGCATCGCCCCGCGACAGCTGCCCCAGTGCACGGTCGATCGCGTCGCCGACGCCAGGCGCGGGCGCGGCCGGCGCACCCGCGGGGGGCGCCGCCTGAGCGAAGGCCGGATGCGCGACGATCAGCGCGACCGCGATCGCGGCGACCGCCAGCAGCACGCGCCACCAGCCGCCGCGCGTCGCGGCGCGCGCGCGCGCCGCGATCAGCGTCGGGCCACGACCGGTCCGGGTGACCGACAGGTTCACGCGTCGATCCCGGTCGGCACGCGCGTGTCCGACTTCTCGATCAGGTTGACGCCCCCGCGCCCGACCGAGACGAGCAGGCGCTTGCCCTCGAAATCCAGCACCGCGAGGCGCAGGCCGGGGGAGATCATCATCGTCTCACGCACCGCGATCATCCGCGTGGCGGGCTTGCCGGGCATCCGCGCCTCCAGCTTGCGCCACAGGTACAGGCAGCCGATCATCAGGCCGCACACCAACGGCAGCAGCACCACCAGCTTCAGGATATAGGTCCACATCATCGCGCAGGGTCTCCGACGCTCAGCCGCGCTTCTCGGGCGCGACCAGCTCGACCAGCTTTACACCGAAGCGGTCGCCCACCGTCACCACTTCGCCGCGGCCGATCAGCGTGCCGTTGACCAGCACGTCCAGCAATTCGCCCGCCTGGCGGTCCAGCTCGATCACGCTCGCCTCGCCCAGCGCCAGCAGCTCGCGCAGCGACAGCGTGGTGGATCCGATCTCCACCGTCAGCTTGACGTCCACGTCCTGCAACATCCGCAGGTTCGCGGCGACCGCGGCGTCGACGGGGAATCCGCCGGTCATGTCGTTCATTGCGTCGGTCCTTCGAGCTTCGAAATGCGGATGGCGGCACGCCCGTTCGAGGTGCCCACGGTGCCCAGCCCCAGCGGGGCGCCGCCGATCACGATCGGCACGTCGTTGCCGAAGTTGATCGGGATGATGTCGCCCGGCTTCAGGTCCATCAGCTTCGCGAGCGAGACGGTGGGCTCGGCCAGGACGGAGCGGACCGGCACGCGCACGGTCATCGCGGCGCGCGTCAGCTGCGTGCGCCACTCCGAATCGACCTCGGCGGGGCGCGCCACGACCTTGCCGGTCAGCGCGACGCCATGCGGCTTCAGCGTGGCGACGGGGTAGAGGATGTCGACCAGCGCGGGCTTGCCCGCACCGCGCGCCACGCCGAAGCGGGTGGCGATGACGACCTCGTCCGCCTCGATCGCGGAATTGAGGCCCGACGACAGCTCGACGCGTTCGGCCTCGAACCGGGCCGGGGCCAGCGGTTCCCACGCGGTGTCGAGCGCCCGCACCAGCGCGCGCGCGACGCGCGTCGCCAGGATGTCGGCTGCGGGGGTGAATTCCTGCGCCATGGTGGCGGGCACCTCGCCCGGACCGCCGAAGAACAGGTCGATCAGCTCGAAGACGAACGCACCGTCCAGCACGCACAGCGCGGGCCGGTCGTCCATCAGCAACGGGATCCACGCGGTCAGCCGGTCGCCGCGCGCCAGGCGATAGTCGGCCAGCCGCAATACCTCGAGCGGTTCCGCCCAGGTCCGCGTCTCGGTCCGCCACAGCGCCTCGAACGTCTGTCGCACCCCCCGCGCAGCGCGCGCGGAGAGGTGCTGGAGCGTGTGGAGATCGCCGAACGGGTGCAGCTTGCCGCTGCCGTCGTCCCCCGCCGCTCCCCCGACCAGCGACGCCGGGCTGACGACCGCGTCGGGACGCAGCCGTCCACGCCGCTCGGACGTGCCGGGCACTGATTCGGGGGAGGCGGGGTCGTTAACCATGCCCGGTCACTGAACAACGAAATTGGTAAAGTAGACGTTACTGATGCCCCCGAAGCCCTCTTTTTCGCGCAGCGTGCCGTTGATCGAATCGACCAGCCGCTTCTGGAGGTGCTGCTTGCCCGCGCTGGTGAAGACCTGATCCTCGGTCGTGTCGCCCAGCGTCATCAGGATCGCGGAGCGGATCGCGATGTCGTTGGTCTTCAGGTTGGTGATGACCTTCTCGTCATACGGCGTCGACACCGCGATGCCGACCTGGACGAAGTGCACCGAATCCTGAAGGTTCGCGGTGAACTCCTTTTCCATCGCATAATAGTTGGAGGCATATTCGTCACCGCCGCGGCCCGGTGGGGTCGGCGCGCCGGTGATCTCCTTCGCGCCCTCGCCCTCACCCTCGCCGCCGCCATGGCCGCCGCCTTCGCCGCCTTCGCCACCCTCGCCGGGGCGCTTCTGCTCGCTCTTGGGGACCAGATGCGGCTTGTTGGGATCCTCCTCGTGCGCCGCCTCGGCGTGCCCGCCGCCCACCAGGCCCGAGCCCGCGGCATACAGCCCGGCGCCCACGCCGCCGCCCAGCAGGACGACGACGCCGACGACGCCGATCAGGATCATCTTCATCTTGCCCTTCTTCTTGGGCGTGGCGGCCGCGTCGGCAGCGGCAGGTGCGTCACTCATCGTTACGGTCCTTCGGTTCAGGCGATACGCTGATCGGTGTCATCGGACGCGGCGTCGGGGCGACGCCGGGCCGATGGGGGTGCGGAGGGCAACGGCGCGGTGTGGCGCTGCTGCTGTTGCTGGGATGACGGCTGTTGCTGGCGATCGGTGCCGGCACCCGCGGCCCCGTTGCCGGAAGACGACGGCTGCTGTTGCTGGCTGCCGCCGTTCGACGTGCCGCCGTTCTGCGTGCTGCCTTGCGACCCTGCGGAGGAGGCGGCCGGTTGCAGCTTGATCCCGCGCGCTTCGGCCATGTCGGTCAGTCGCGGCTGCGCGTCGGCCAGGAGCGCCGCGGTCTGCGGCTTCTCGGCGGTCAGCTGGACCTGCACGGTGTCGCCGTCGCGGTGGAGGCGGATGTCGATCGCGCCCAGCGCGTCGGGGACGACGCGGACGTGCATGTCGTTGGCATCCGCCATGTCGCGCAACTGCTCGATCCGCGCGATCATCGATTCGGGCCAGCGCGGCTGCGTCATGTCGAGCGGTGCCTGCGATACCGTTGCCAGCGAGGTCGTCGGTGCGACGGTCGGGGTGCCGGCGGAAACGGCGACGGGTGAGCTATCGGCAACCGTCGGCGCGACCGGGGTCGTCGTACGGTCGTCTCCGGTCGCCACCCCGGTTACCGCGCGGTGGATCGCATCGGCGAAGGTGCGGGCGGCCGACGCGATGGCCGGCGCGGGCGCGGGAGCGGCGGCGGGGGCCATGCGGTCGTCTGCGCGCACGGGCGCGGCGGGGGCGGCGTCGGACCCGCGCACCGCGGGCGCTGCCGGGTCGGTTGCGACCACCGGCCCGTCGACCGCAACCGTGGGTTGCGGCACGGCCGCGGTGGCGATGATCTCAACAGGCCGCATCGGGGCGGAGGACATGGCAGAGCCCTGGGGCATGGCCGAAATCGAGGCCGTGGCCGGATGTGCGGGTGCGGCGATGACCGTGGCAGCGATCGCGGATGGTGCGGCCGCGGAGGGGATGGTTGTGCCGCCGGGCGACGACCGCACCGCCGACACCTCCGCGCTCGACCCGCGCGACACGGCGTCGGCGATCTGCGGAGCGGGACGCGCGAGGGCGTCGACGATGACCGGCGCGTCGCCGGCGGTCAGCGTCACCGGCGTCGCGACGAAGCGGCTCGCCGCGCTGGCGGTGACGTCGGTCGAGGGCTGGATGGCGACCGGGGCGCCGGTCGCGGCTGCGGTGGTCGTCGCCGGTCGCGCAACCTCCCCGATCGGGCGGCGGTGCGGGCCGGTCGTGCGTACCGCTCGGCCTAGTGCCGGCTCGGCGGACATGGTCGCGACGGGCGCGACAGCGGCGGTGTCGCTCGGCACGACGGCGACGGCGGGCGCAATGGCGGGGGCGACCGGCGCGGCCACCGCGCCGCTTGCGACCTTCGTCGTGGATGGGGCGGTTGCGGCGTGGCCGGCTACGGTGTCGACCGCGACGGACGTCGTCCGGGGGGCGCCTGGGACCGGCACGGTGGCCGCGACTGGCGCCGGATCGGCGAACGGCACCACGGACGGCGACGGCATTTCCGACGTCACGGGCGCGGTAGGTGCGGCGGGAGCGGGCGCATCGTCCTGGCGGCGCTGCGCCACGGAGGTGGCGATCGTGGGCGCCCGCGGCGTCGCGACGGCAGCCGAGGCGGCTATCCCACGCGAGGCGGACGACGCAGTAGAGCGAACCGCAGGCGTGGGCGTGGGCGCGGGCGGAGCGTGCGTTACGGCCGCCGCCGGAACCGCGGTCAGCGGAACGGATGCAGGCGTCGATTGATCGGTCGTCGCCGCCGCCGTCACCGCGACGTCGACCTCGCTCGCCTTTTCCTCGCTGTCGTCACCGGGCGCGGGCGCGTCGGCCGCCTTCTCGGGAGCGACGGCGATGGCGACGGGCGCGGGGCGAGGCGGCGCGCCATCGATCGGGGAAGGAGACGGCACGCTGTCCACAGCAGCCGGATCGGGTCGCGGCAGGACGGGCCCGCGCGGCGAGGGGACGATGCGCAACTCCGGCTTCGCGGCGATCGGCGCCGTGGCGGGCGCGGGCACCGGCGTGGGGGTTTCGACGGCCTCCGCCGCCGCCAGGGGCGCGGCGGGCGCCGGCGGGATGACGATACCGGTCGCGTCGTGAAGCCAGGCAAGCGCCGCTTCGGCCTCGGTCGGCGCGGTGGCGGGCAGGGCGGTGGCGGGCAGGGGATCGGTGCCCGGCAAGGCCGTGCCGCCGGCGGCAAGCGGTTGCCGCGGGGTGGCCGGCGGGACGGGGGCGGGGATGCCGTCGAGCAGCGCGATGCCGGCGACGTCGGCGGATAGCGGTGCGACGCCCACCGGCGTGGCGACCGCGGCGATCTCGCCGGTCATCAGGTCGAGGAACGGTGCGGGGTCGCCCGCGGGGGCGCCGCCCGGCGTCAGCGGGGAGGCAGGTGTCGGGGCCAGCGTCAGCACCGCGCCGGGGGCGGTGGAGAGCATCAGGCTTGCGATCGTGGTCAAGGCCGACTCTTCCTCGTGGGGTGAACTCGAGGAGTGTTCCGCAAGAAGCGTGCCGTTTGTTCCGGCTAGCGTCGCCGGGTAGGGGCGGGCGCGTCTTCCAGCGCCTTCATCTCGGCGCGGATCACCTCGGCGCGATGGCGGTCGATCAGCTTCTCGACCGCGTTCTGGTCGCGGCGTGCGGCGCGGGTCGCCTCGCTGCGATGGTCGGCGACCATTTCGGCATGGCGGACGCGCTCGATCGCGGCGTCGGCGGAGCGATGGAGCCGCTCGCGGAAATGCGCGGCGGCGGCGAGGTGCGCGGCGCCGGGCACCAGGCTGGGCTGCGGGGAGACGGCATCGGCCAGGCTCGCGATGCGCTGCGCCAGCAGCTGCTCGCTGCTGACCTGCGCCTGCGCACGCGCCTCGTCGGCCTGCGCCAACCCCAGCTGGAGGGTGCGGACGCGGTGAAGCCGCGCCAGCCGCTTGCCGTCAGGCATCGCCGAACACGCCGGTCAGCTCCATCGCGGCATCGTCCAGCGTGACGACCTGCGACGTATCCTGCCGCACGAATTCCATGATCGCGGGGTGGTAGGCGATGGCGGCGTCGATCGCCGGATCGCTGCCGCTGCGATACGCGCCCATCAGCACGAGGTCGCGGTTTTCCTCGTAGGTGGCGAGGTGGCGGCGCAGCGCGCGCGCGGCCTGCTGGTGATCGTGGCCGACGATGTCGTTCATCACGCGGCTGACCGACTTGGAGATGTCGATCGCGGGATAGACCGCGCGCTCCGCCATCGCCCGGCTGAGCACGATATGTCCGTCGAGGATCGATCGCGCCGAATCGACGACGGGGTCGTTGCCGTCGTCGCCGTCCGCCAGCACGGTATAGATCGCGGTGATCGCGCCGCCGGTATGAACGTCGGAGCCGGCGCGCTCGATCAGATTGGGCAGCATCGCGATCGCGGACGGCGGATAGCCGCGCGCGGACGCCGGCTCCCCCAGCGCCAGCCCGATCTCGCGCCCGGCATGCGCGACGCGGGTCAGCGAATCGATGATGAGAAGGACGTTCTTGCCCTCCGCACGGAAGTTCTCGGCGATGGCGGTGGCGCGCAAGGCGCCGCGGATGCGCAGCACCGGCGAGTGATTGGCAGGAACCGCGACCACCACCGAGCGCGCCCGCGCCTCGCCTGCGACCTTGGTTTCCAGGAAGTCGGCGACCTCGCGGCTGCGCTCGCCGATCAGCCCGATGACGACGACATCGGCCTGCGCGGCGCGCACCATCATCCCCAGCAGCACCGACTTGCCGACGCCGGAACCGGCCATGATGCCGACGCGCTGGCCCTGACCCACAGTCAGCAGGCCGTTGATGGCGCGAACGCCCACGTCCATCGGTGCCAGCACGCGCCCGCGGTCGAGCGGCGACTGGATACGTCCGGCGAGCGGCCAGCGCCCCGCACCCCGGATCGGGCCGAGCCCATCGATCGGGTTGCCCGCACCGTCGACCACGCGGCCCAGCAGCGCCGCACCCACCTCCGCCTCGCCCGGCGCGCCCAGCGGGCGTACGGGGGCGTTGGGCAGCAGTGCGGCGGGGCCGCCCAGGTTCATCATCAGCGTGCGGCCGTTGCGAAAGCCGATGACCTCCGCCTCGACCTGGTGCGCGCCCTCCGCACCGATACGGCACACGGTGCCGACCGGCAGCGACAGCCCGACCGCCTCCATCAGCAGCCCGTCATAGGACGCCAGCCGGCCCGACACGCGCGCGCGCGGGCGCACGTCGGCGGTGGACAGCACGTCCAGTACGTCGCCGGCGAACTGCGTCAGCATGCCGGAAGGGCCACCCGATCGATCGCGCCGGCCAATTGCTCCAGCCACATGTCCGGCCCGTCCTCGACGATGGTCGAGGCCGCCTCCAGCACGAAGCTGCCGCGGGTCACGGCGGCGTCGCCGACCGCAAAGATCGTCTCGGGCAGCTTGCCCTCCAGCAGCGCCACGTCGTCGGGATGGACGCGCAGCATCGCCGATTCGCTTGCGTCGGCGAGCATGTCGGTCGCGGCGGCGATCCGCTGGCCCAGCAGGTCCGCGGACACGCCCGCGTCGCCCACCACCTGGCGGACCAGCGTCAGCACGGTGCGCCGCAGCTTTTCGGCCAGCGCGGCGCGATCGATCGCGCCGCCCGCCTTCAGCTCCATCACCAGCGTGTCGAGCATCGCGCGGTCGCGCTCCACCTCGGCGCGCGCGGCGAGCGTCGCGGCGGCGACGCCGTCTTCATAGCCCTCGGCTCGCGCGACCTCGAGCCGGTCGATGAACGCGGTGTCCTCGGCCTGCGCGTCGAGCGGATCCCAGCCCTCGGTGGGGTTGGCGTCGCGGTCGGCGGGGGCGAAATGCCGCGGCATCCCCGTTTCCGCGGCGGACGGCTGCGCGGACGCACCGCGCCGTGCGCCGACGACCGTCGCGGTATCGTCGCCGAAGGCTTCCTCGATCCGCTGGATCAGCTCGGCCGGGCTGAAGCCGGCGATCGACTGTTCGCGGCGCTCGCGCACGCGCGTGCTGGCGGCGGCGTCCGAGCGCGACGGCAGGCCGATGACGAAGCCGGGGGAAAACGCCTCAGACATAATCGTCGTCGCCTGCCCCCATCTGGATCGTGCCGTCCTTAGCCAGGTTGCGCGCGATCTGGATCATCACCTTCTGCGCGTCGAGCACTTCGCTCAGCTTCATCGGGCCACGTGCTTCCATATCGTCGCGGATGCCGTCGGCGGCGCGCGCCGACATGCAGCCCAGGATGCGGTTGCGCGCACCCTCGTCCACGCCCTTCAGCGCGCGGGTCAGCGTGTCGCCGTCGACGTTCCGGATCAGCGTGCCCAGGTTCTTGTCGTCCATTTCCAGCAGGTTGTCGAAGACGAACATCGCCTCCTCGATCTGCCGCGCGATGTCGCGGTCCATCTTGAACAGCTTCGGCATGACGCGCTGCTCGACCGACTTGCGTGCGCCCTGCAGCAGCTTCGCCGCCTCGCGCGCGCCGCCCAGCTGGACGCTGGCCGCCGATCCGCCCGATCCGCCGCCGCCCTGGCCGGTGCGGCTGGCGATCAGCATGCGCAGCGTCTCCACCGCCTCGGGTGTGATCGGGCCGAGCTTGGCGATACGGTGCAGGATGTCGGGCTGTGCGGCCTCGGGCAGCTGCTCCAGCACCTTGCTGCCCACCTCGGGATCGAGGTTCGCGATCAGCACCGCGGCGATCTGCGGATGCTCCTTGTCGAGGATGCCGGCGATCTCGCCCGCATCCAGCCAGTCGAGCATGTCGATCTCGCACACCGCCTCGGTCGGGGTGATGCGCGCCAGCACGCTTTCGGCCTTTTCGGGGCCGAGTGCGCGGGTCATGACCGATTCGACCTTGCGGCCGGGATCGAAGGTGATGCCGGTGCGATCGCGCGCGCGCCCGACGAAATCGTCGAGCACCGCCTCGACTTCCTCCTCGCTGACATCGGCGACGGAGAACATCGCGGAACCGAGGTTGCGGACCTCTTCCGGGTCGAGCTTCTGGAGGATCGCGGCGGCCTCGTCGTCGCCGACGAGCATCATCAGCACCGCGGCACGCTCGGTGCCGGTGAAGGTGCGGGCGGGGGTTCCGGCCAGGGTCACGGCTTGGCGTCCACGGCAATCATGTCGCGCACGGCGAGCGCGGCCCGCGCCGGATTGTCGCGCGTGAAGTCGCGTACCGCCAGGATCCGCTCCTCGTAACCGCGCGTGGCGTCCAGGTCGTCGAGCGCGATCGGCCGGGCGATGGTGATGGCCTCGTCATCGTCCAGCGTCGGGGGCTTCGGCGCCGCCTCCCCGTCCTGCTCGCCGGAGGCGCCGAGCGCGGGCGCGCCCTCGCCAGCGGCGGGCAGCGCGGCGGCCGCGGCGGCCGGGGTGGCATCCTCGCGCTTCTTCATCAGCGCCTTGGCGATCGGTCGGACACCCAGCAGCAGCACCAGCAGCGCAATCAGCAACGCGGTCGCGTTGCGCGCGATCATCGGCACCAGCGCATTGTCGTACCATTTCGGCGCGGCGGCGGCATCGGTGGTGGCGTCGGCGAACTTGCGGCTGATGACGGTGACGTTGTCGTTGCGCGACTGGTCGAACCCGACCGCGCCCTTCACCAGGTCGCTGATCTGGCCGATCTCCATCGCGGTACGGCGACCCTTGTCGGGATCGCGCAGCAGCACCGCGACCGACAGCCGCTTGATCGATCCGGGCGCAGCGCGCGTGACCGACACTTCCTTGTTGAGGTCGTAGGCGCGCTGGAACGCGTCGGACTGCTTCGCCGCGTCGGGCGCCGGGCCGCCGGCGGTCGGCTGACCCTGCGGCGTGCCGGGCGCGCCGGTCGCGGGCTGCGGCGTCGACAGCTGCGAGGCGGGCGGCGGCGTGTTGCTGAGCGCGCCGGGAATGCCGGCGGGCGGGGTGCCGGTCGCCATGTTGCCGGTCCAGTTGCCGGTTTCGGCGCGCAGGCGGCCTTCCTTGTCGTAGCTTTCGCGCGTCGCGCTGGTTTCGTCCAGGTTGACGTCGGCCTGCACCTCGGCCGTGAAATTGCCCGCGCCCAGCAGCGGGGTCAGCAGCTGGGTCAGCTGCTGGCGATACTTCTCCTCGACGCGGCGCTGGAATTCGATGCGCTTGTCGTTGGCGGCATCCGCGCCATCGCCCTGCTTGGTCAGCAGGCCGCCCATCTGGTCGACGACGGTGACCGCATCGGGCTTCATCCCCGGCACCGACGAGGCGACGAGGTTGACGATCGACTGCACCTGCGCGTCGCTCAGCGAGCGGCCGCCCTGAAGCTTCAGCACCACCGAGGCGGACGGCGCGGCATTGTCGCGCACGAACACGCTCGCCTCCGGCATCGCGAGGTGGACGCGGGCTTCGGTCACCGCGTCGATCTCCTGGATCGAGCGGGCGAGTTCGGTTTCGCGCGCCTGGCGCAGGCGCTCGCCCTCCACCGCGCGGCTGACGCCCATCGGCAGCTGGTCGAGGATGGCGTAGCCGCCCGGCGCCGCCTTCGGCAGTCCTTGTCCCGCCAGCAGCAGGCGCGCCTTGGAATAATCCTCCTCCGCGACGGTCAGCGACCCGGTCGAATCGTCGATATGGCTGGAGATGCTGGCGGCGCTCAGCGCGCTGGTGACGGCGGCCTTGTCCGAGTCGGGCAGGCCGGAGAACAGCGTCTTCTGCGGCGGGGTGGCGAGTGCCGACCAGGCGAGCGCGGCGCCGCCGATCAGGCTGACCATCAGCGCCATCGGGCCGGCGCGGCGCACCGCGGGCTGCGCCATCACGCCCTGGATCTGGCGCAACGGATTGGCGAACCGCTCCGGCACCAGCGTGACGGGGATCGGCTGCTGCCCGGCGAGCGCGGGCGTCTGCGGGCTGGGTGTGAGAGCGTTGCTCATCGATTACACCGGCATGCTCATGATGTCCTTGTAGGCGGACAGGATTTTGTTGCGGACCTGCAGCGTCGCCTCGAAGCCGACCGAGGCTTCCTGGCGGGCGAGCATCACCTTCGCGATGTCGACGTTCTCGCCGCGTTCATAGGCTTCCGACAGCGCGGACGCCTTCTGCTGGCCGTCGTTCACCTTGGCGATCGCCGACTGCATCGAATCGGCGAAGCTGGTGGCGTTCGCACCCGCCGACACCGGTGCAGGCGCGGTCGCCCCCGACATCGCGCTGGCGCGGCTCAATGCGGCGTTGCGCTCCAGGATCTGCGCGCGCAGCGCCATCACCCGGTCGACGCCGCCGACCCCTCCGACGCCGCTCATGCCGAGATCGCCCGGCCGGTGGAGGCGGCGACGAGGTCGTCACCCTGCTCGCGCGCGCGGGCCAAGCGGTAGCGCAAGGTGCGCTCAGAAATGCCCAGGCGACGCGCGGTTTCGACGCGGCTGCCGCCGCACGCCGCCAGCGTCTCGCGGATCGCGGCGAATTCGGAGAGCTGGACGACCTGCCCCAGCGTCGCATCGTCGCTTCCGCCGCCGGGCAGCGGGGCCAGACGCGGTGCAGCGGGGCGGTCGAACACGATGTGGCTCGCCTCGATCGTGTCGCCGCCCGCGAACAACAGCGCGCGCTGGATCACGTTTTCCAGCTCGCGGACGTTGCCGGGCCAGTCGTGCGCGACCAGCGTGGCGATCGCGGCGTCGGACGGCCACGGCACGGTGGGGCGGCTGCCGGCGTGGCGCAGGATCATCGTCGCGGCGAGCGCGGGGATGTCCTGCGGCCGGTCGGCCAGCGCCTTCGTGGTCAGCGGGAAAACCGACAGGCGGTAGTAGAGGTCGGCGCGGAACCGTCCCGCGGCCACCTCGGCTTGAAGGTCGCGGTTGGCACACGCGATGACGCGGACGTCGACCGGCTGCGGCATGGTCGCGCCGATCGGCACCACCTCGCGCTCCTGCAGCACGCGCAGCAGCTTCGCCTGGAGGTTGAGCGGCATCTCCGCGATCTCGTCCAGCAGCAGCGTGCCGCCGTTCGCGGCGCGGAAGAAGCCCTCGCCCCCCGACGAGGCGCCGGTGAACGCGCCCTTCTGATGACCGAACAGCATCGCCTCCAGCATCGTCTCGGGCAGCGCGGCGCAGTTGATCGCGACGAACGGACCGTCGCGGCGGTCGGAATTGAGGTGGATGGTGCGCGCCAGCACTTCCTTGCCGGTGCCGGTCGGGCCGTTGACGAGGACGGTGATGTCGGCCTGCGCGACCCGCTCCGCCAGCGCCAGCAGCGCCAGCGACTCGGGATCGGCGGCGGTGGGCAGTTCCGGTCCGCCGACCAGCGCGCGGGCGAAGGCGTTGCCGACCGCGGCATCGCCGTGGCCATAGGCGATTCGCGCCGGCTGGCCGTCGCGGAAGGGGATGACCTCGCGACCTGCCGAACCCAGGATCACGGTGCGGGCGGGCGCGGTCATCGACTCGCCTTCCGCCACCAGGAACGTCGTTCCTGCCTGCGTGCGGGTGCCTGCTGGCTGAACCGAAAAGCCCTGCGCGCGCAGCGAGGAAACGAGCGTCAGGTGCGCCTGCTCCACGGTGGCCGTTGGGGTGATCGATCGCATGTCCGGTACGTCCCTTCAGTGTCGAGGGCCGGAATGCGCCCCAAATGGTTAACGCGCGGTATCATTGCCGGCCAACCGGCAGATTTTTTCCGGGCGCGCGTAGCCGCGTGTCCTGCGGGCTCGCGCGCGCGAGCGTCCCTCTGCGCGGTTTCGTGTCCGGCACCGGCAACGAGCGCCACGATTTAGCACTTAAGCCCGGCACGAATCGGCCGTTCATGGTGGCGACGGCACGGCCATCCGCTTCGGCGAAGGGGGGCGGCGGGTCTGGGCCGTGACGATGGAGACCACGAAATGACGGTGATCGCTTCGAATACCTCGGCGCTGCGCGCCACCAACGCGTCGGCGTCGGCCGGCAAGGCGCTGTCGACCGCGATGGAGCGTCTGTCGACCGGCAAGCGCATCAACTCGGCGAAGGACGACGCCGCCGGCCTCGCGATTTCGGCGTCGATGACGTCGCAGATCCGCGGCATGGCACAGGGCGTTCGCAACGCCAACGACGGCATCTCGA
>CAJYKB010000105.1 GCA_913774925.1 uncultured Sphingomonas sp.
CTGCCCAAGGTCCGCGAGTTCCGCACGATGATCGAGAAGCACATGCGCGAGGAGGAGGAGGAGCTGTTCCCCAAGCTGCGCGGCGGGCTGACCGCGGAGCAGAACAAGCATGTGACGACCGCGATGAACAAGGAGGGGCTGAAGGTGGCGTGAGCCTCCGCCGACATGCCGGGCGTGTCCCGGCATCCACGAGGTGGTCAGCCCACGCCCACCACGCCGGCGTCCACCAGCCGCGCGATTTCGGCATGGGGCAGGCGCAGCCGCTCGGCCAGCACCTCCTCGCTGTGCTGGCCGTTGCGCGGGGCGGGGGCGGGGGGCTGGCGCGCGTGCTGCGGCAGGGTGGCGAAGGCGCCGGCGGCGGGATAGGCCATGCCGCTGGGGTTCGCGACGCCGCTCGCGAAGATCGGATTGTCGCCGACCAGCCGCGCGTCGTGCGCGGCGTCGTGCATCGTGCGATAGGCGGAGTGGACGATCCCGGCAGCGTCCAGCAGCGGCGCGAGCGTGGCATGATCGCGCGCCGCGATCGCGCGCTCGAACAGCGGGAACAGCGCGTCGCGGTGGCGGAAGCGCAGGCCGTCGTCGGTCGCGAAGCTGACGCCGCGCGCCTGCTCGACCGCGGTGACCGCGTCGGTCAGATCGAGCGCGGCGACGAGTTGACGCCATTGCCGCGGGGTGACGACGACGATCATCACGCGCTCGCCATCCGCGGTCGCGAAGTCGCGACCGAACAGGCCATAGACGGTATTGCCCAGCCGCTCGCGATTCTCTCCCGCCGCCAGCACCTCCGCGATGCCGCCCAGGTTGGCGACCGTCCCGATCGCGACGTCGGATAAGGGCACGCGCACCTCGCCGCCCTCTCCGGTCGCGTCGCGGCGACGCAAGGCAGCCATCATCGCGAAGGCGGCATAGGCGCCGGTCAGCAGATCCCACGCCGGCAGCACATGGTTGACCGGCTCCGGCCCCGCACCGGTCATCATCGGATAACCGACCGCATTGTTGACGGTGTAGTCGAGTGCGGGGCTGCCGTCGGCCCATCCCATGACGCGCACCGTGACGAGGTCGGCACGCTTCGCCGACAGCGTCGCGTGCGACAGGAAGCCGTCGACGGGGAAGTTGGTGACGAACTGCCCCGTCGCCTGCACCAGCGCCTGGAGCAGTTCGCGGCCCTCACCCTGCGACAGGTCGAGCGCGACCGACTTCTTCGCGCGGTTGAGGTTTTCCCAATAGAGCGAGTCGTTGCCCTCGGTCACCGGCCAGCGGCGGAAGTCGGGGCCGCCGCCGATCTGGTCGACGCGGATCACCTCCGCCCCCATCTGCGCCAGGTACAGCCCGGCGGTAGGGCTGGCGACGAAGGACGATGCCTCGATCACCGACAGGTCGGGCAACAGCCGGTACATATCCTCTCCCGTCAGACTTCGGTCTAATCGCGTGCGGCGCGTGTGGGCGCGGCAAGGGTTCGGTAGCATCCGCCGCGGACGGTGTCGCGCATGACCATGCGAGGCGTCCTGCGACTTCTGGCGGCGGGTGCGGCGGCCTATGCCGCGCCGGCGCAGGCGGGGTGCGCGGTGAATGCGGGCGCGCTGACGCTGGCGCCGTCGACCTCCTATGACGTGCGCGCGGGGACGGTCCCGGTGGTGGCGGGGCCGGCGGGGCTGTCGTGCACGGGGGCGGCGATCAGCCTGTTAGGCGGCAGCTATGCGCGCGCCACCGTCACCAGCGCGAACGCCTTCGTGCTGAAGACGACGGGCGGCGCGGCGCTTCCCTATGCGGTGTCGGCGGATGCCGCAGGGCAGCAGACGTTCACGCAGGGCGGGACGGTGGATTATGCCAGCGGCTCGCTCCTGTCGCTGCTGGGGATCGGCAGCGGGGGCGGGTTCAACACCGCGCTCTATGCGCGGTTGACGGCGCAGCCCAACCTGCCCGCGGGCACGTACCGCGATACGCTAACCGTGGTGTGGGACTATTCGATCTGCAACGGCGTGCAGGTCGCGCTGGTATGCGTCGATTACGAGCGCGCGCGGGTGACCACGACGGTCGCGGTGACGATGGTGGTGCAGAACGACTGCCGCATCGCCGCGCCCGCGCTGTCGTTCGGCAGCGTCGCACTGGTACGGCAATTCACGGCGGTGACGCAGTCGGTGCTGGTCGATTGCACGCTCGGCACGTCGTACCAGGTCGCCTTCACCGCCGGGCGTGGCGGGACTGCGCGGCCGTGGCGCACGATGAGCGACGGGGCCGGGGGCGTGCTGCAATACAACCTGTATCGCAGCGACGGGGTGACGATCTGGGACGAGAGCAACCCGCTCGCCGCCGCCGCGGCGGGGACGGGGTCGGTGACGCCGGCGCAGGCGCAGACCTATGTCGCCAAGGTCAATCCGGCGCAGGCGACACCGGCGGCGGGCGCCTATTCGGATCAGCTGACGGTGGTGGTGAGCTTTTAAAGGGGTTCACGCGGAGGCGCGGAGACGCGGAGGTGTTGCGCCTGCGGCAAGGTTCCTGCCTGCCGCGGACGGGACGATGCTGCTGCCGCGGGTAAGCGCCGCGGGGATCGCCTCTGCGTCCTCTGCGTGCTTTGCGCGAACATCATATCTCCGCGTCTCCGCGTGAACATCATCGTGTCTATCGCAGGGGTCACGCGCGCGGCCCTGGATTGCTTCGCGGCGCTCGCCATGACGGGCAGGTTCAGCGGCAGACGACCTTCCCGAGATCCGGCAGCACGCCCGCCGTCTCCGGCACCTGCGCCACCGCGCGGCAGGGGCGGCCGTCGGGGAGGGTGGCGTCGATCGTCACCGTGCCGTGCCGGCCCTCGATCAGCAGCACGCCGTCCCAGCCGACCACCGTGCCGGGAGCGCCGTCGAGCGTGGCGGGGGTGCCGGGGGGAAGGGGCGTATCCTGCGCATCGACCAGCCGCGCGGTGACGCTCCGGCGATAGACCACGGGCAGGCGGATTACCGCGCCGGTGCCGCCGCGCAGCATCGCCCGCGCCTGCGTATCGTGCGCGACCGCATCGGCCGGCAGGTCGACGGGGTCGATCGCGAAGCTGCCGGGGTGCCAGGCGGTGACCGCGGGGACGAACAGCCGCCCGTCGCGCCCGGTCCGCCCCATCGGCTGGTTTTCGTAGAAGACGGGGACGTTCGCCATGTCGGTGGCGACCACCGCAAAGGCGCCGGGCAGCGCATTGGCGACATAGGCGCGCCCGTTGAGGAACGTGACCGACCCCGCGACGCCGCCCCACACCGACGTCGCGCGTCCGTTGCCGGCGATGCCGGCGTCGAGCTGTACCGCACGGCCGCGCCAGGTGGCGCTCGCCTGACCCTGCGCCCCGGCGGGGGTGCGGGCTAGGTCCGCGGCATAGCCCAGGCCGCCGTGGGACGGCATCGCCTGTGCCAGACCCGCCTGTATGCGGGTGCCGCCGGCGGGGTCGCGCGCCACCCCGGCGCTCGCCAGCGCGCGGGTGCCGAGCGGCACCACCAGCCGCACCTGCGCGCTGAAGCGGCGGGCGAGGTCGTGGTCGACCGCGGCGAAGAGCGAGGCGCCGCGCCCGACCGGCATCGACCAGGAGAGCGACGCCAGCCGCAGCCGCTCGCCGTCGCCCGCGCGCGCCGCGATCAGCGCCGCGCCCAGGGTGGCATTACCGGGCGCGGGGACGCTGAGCGTGATGCGGTCGCTGCGCCGGCTGCCGGCGTATCCGCCCAGGTCGAAGCCCGCGATGTCGCTGAACCCCGACGAACGCGCGACATGCTCCACCCCGACGGTCACGTTGCGCGCGACATAGCCATAGCTCGCGGTGACCTGCGTTCCGGACGCGACGGCGGTGCGCGAGGCGAGGACGGAACCACTGAGCGCCCCCCAGCGCCCGGGTGCCCAGGCGACGCCCGCGCCCGCGGCGACCAGCCCGCGCGTCCCCTCGACATGCGCCGACAGCGTCAGCGTGCGGTCGACGCCGTGGCGCAGCGAGGCGGAGGCGACCGCGCGACCATAGTGGAACCCGCCGCCGCCGTAGCGGTGGCGCAGCGCGCCGCCCTCGATACTGAAGTCGGTGAGGCCGGGGCGGAGGAGTTCGGGCGCGACATAGAAGGGGATGACGGTCGCCACCTGTCGCCCGACCGCATCGGTGGTGACGACGCGCGCCTCGCCCGCGCCGTTCACCACGGGCACCGAGTCGAGGACGAAGCGCCCCGGCGCCACCTCGCTGCGCGCCTGGCGATAGCCGTTGATGAAGAGGTCAACCGCGCTCGGCACCGCGGCCTCGCCCGCGAAGCTGGGCAGCGGCACGGTGACGAGGTCGGGGCGGACCGCGAAGTTGCGCGCCAGCTGGACGCCGCCCATCCGCACCGCCGATGTCCAGGGCAAGGCGCGGGAGATGAGGTCGCCCGCGGTCGCCTCCAGCGCGCGCGCCTCGTCCACCCGGGCATAGCGGGTGTCGAGCCGGACATAGCCGCGCCGCGTCGCGACGCCGGTGTTGGACAGGGTGCCGAAGCCGCCGAACACACGCTGCTCGCTCCACAGCGAGACGGTCGTGCGGCGGTCGATTCGCTGTGCGTAGAGATCGTAGTTCAGCAGCGCGCCGGTATCGACGATCGGCGTGACGCGCGCATCGTGCCCGGCGGCGATGCGGTGCATCGGCAGCAGCGACGGCGGCACGTCGATCGACAGCCGCAGCGCGCCGGCATCGTAGCGGGTGCGCAGCGCCGGGTGGTGCGCGACGTCGATCGCGGCGGTGCCTGTCAGCGCGATGCCGGCGTGGCGCAGGACATCCGGGTCGAGGAGCAGGCGGTCGCCCTGCTGCTGCATCTCGACCGCGGCACCGCCCGACTGACGGTTGACGACCAGCTCGACGAACAGCGTCGCGACCGCGGGGGCGAAGGTGGCGGGCGGCACCGCGCCGTCGCCGTGCGCCGCGCCGGGCAGCAGCAGCGCGAGCGCCGCCCACCACAGCAGGAATCGTCGCACCCGGCTGCACTCGCGTCAGGCGCGCTCGTCCAGCACCCGGTCGGTGCCGTTGACGCCGACCGTGATCCGCCCCGCCTCGCCCGCGGGCAGCGCGAAGGTGGCGACCGCGCCGGGCAGGACGTAGCCGGCGAGCCCTGCCTGCACCGTCACCTCGCGCGTGCCGGTCCGGACGCGCAGGTCGGTGAGCCGCGCGTGCGCGGTGCCGGT
This sequence comes from uncultured Sphingomonas sp., assembly GCA_913774925.1. Taxonomy (GTDB): domain Bacteria; phylum Pseudomonadota; class Alphaproteobacteria; order Sphingomonadales; family Sphingomonadaceae; genus Sphingomonas. The sequence continues at coordinate 5,161 of CAJYKB010000105.1, forward strand.
GTTGCGGATCGACAGCATGCGCCCGTCCGTCCCCGCGACGATGCGCGCGTCGAGCTGCGGCGCGCCGACGACCGCGGCATTGTGGGTGAACAGCGGGATCGAATAGCGCATCTGCACCGCGAGGCGCGCCTGTACCGCGCCGTCCGGCCCCGCGGGCGCCGGTCGGGGGAGTTCGTCGATTAGCAGGCGATAGGCGTTTTCGGGCGCGCCGTCGGGTGTGCGGCGGATGATGCGGACCAGCTGGCGCGCGCCGGGAGCGACGGTCGCGATCGGGGGGCTTGCGACCACCGCGGTCTGCGCGTCCAGCTGGTCCTCGCCCTTCGCCTGCGACCAGGCGAAGGTGCGAACCTGTAAAGTGACGGGCTCGTTGCCCTTGTTTTCCAGCCACATCGCGGTGGCCTGCTCGCCCGCGCGGATCACGGGATCGACCGGCCAAATCACGACGGTGGCGGCCCGTGCCGCGGGGGACAGCACCAGCATGGCCAGCAGGACGAAAAGAAGGCGCATGGGGAGGTCGGTTCCTCTCGTTACCAGGTGAGCGTGATGCGGACGGTGTCGGTGTAGGTGCCGGCACGCGCGGACGTTGTCAGCGTGGCGCGCGCGCGTACCGGCACCAGCCGGGTGCCGCCGGTGGCGAAGGAGAGCGGCAGCGGGCCGCCCGTCCAGGGGGTCGCCGAACCGTCGGCAAACAGGCGATAGGCGATCGTGTCCGTGCCGCCGCCGCGCAGCAGCCGCCGCTCGCCCGCGGCGGGATGGTCGCCGGTGTCGGCGGTGATGTTGACCGACAGGCCGGGGGTGCATTCGATCGACAGCCCGGCCCCGGCACTGGAGACCAGCGTCGCGTCGGCGGTGCTGCCGGGCACGCCCGACACCTGCCCCATGTCGATCGTGCCCCAGCGCCCGCCGGCATCGGTCGCCACCAGGCAACCGGGCAGGATCCGCGCGGACACCTCGAACGGCTTCGCCGTCTCCGCCGCGGCGGGGGCCGCGACGAACAACAAGGGCAGGGCGGCGCGCATCACCAGCTCAGCGTGACCTGGACCGTGTCGGTATAGCGGCCCGCCGCGATCACCGCGCCGCCGCTGTTGACGCGCGCGTAGATGGGCACGGAAAAGGGCGTGGTGCTGGCGGTGCCGAGCGTGATGCGGCTGCCGATCGTCAGCTCCGCGGTACGCTGCGCATCGGTGAACAGGCGATAGTCGAGCATGTTGCCGCTGGACGCCATGCGGCGCTTGCCCGCGGTGTCGTTGCTGCCCGCGCCGATCGTCAGCTGCGGCGCGACGCCGGGCGAACACAGGATCTGGAGCGCGCCCAGCGATCCCACCAGCTGGCCGTCGACATTGCCGAAGATGCCGGGCTGGTCGGGGAAGGTGATGTCGCCGAGCGACCCCAGGCTCGCCTGCGGGGTCTGCGCGCCGTTGACGACGCAGGCGTTGGTGACGGTGAGCGCGACCGCGATCGTGCCGGTGGCGGTATCGGCCGCGGCGGGCGCAGCGGTGAGGGCGGCGCCGGCGAGCGCCAGGACAGCAGCAGCGATGGTCCGAAACATGGGCGGGGTTCCTGTTCGCGATGGCACGAACAGGCGTGGGCGCGGCTGGTAAAGGGGTTCTTACCCGCGACCGTCCACGTTTCGCGGCTACGACCTAAGTCGAAGGCGCGTCGGCATTTTCCGGCGCCAGCCGGCGGTCGATCAGCGCGATCGCGCGGCGCGCCTCGCGCCGTGCGGCGGCCTGTACCGCGGCGTCGCCGCCGTCGCGGTCCGACAGCGCGCGCCACGCCTGCCCCGCGCGCGCGAAACCCAGCGTCCCCGCCACCCCGGCGATGCGATGCGCCAGATCGCGCACCTCGCCGCGATCGATCGCGACGACCGCGGTGGCGAACAGCTCGCGCAGCCGCCCCGCCATCGACGCGATCTGGCCCGCGCCGAAGCTGTGCGCCAGCCGGTCGAGCGAGCGATCCTCCTCGCCGGGATGCCAGTCGGCGGAGACGCGGACGAGATCGTCGGGGGTAGCGGGGCGCGGCAGCACGCCATCGAAGCCGTGCGCGATGAGCACCGACGGCCCGGTCGGGCGCGTCGTCGTCAGCGCGACGACCGGGGCGGAGCCCGCGGGCAGGGGCAGCCGCCGGATCGCGGCGATCGTGTCCAGCGCCGACGGTTCCGCGACGCGCAGGTCGAGCAGGATCAGCGCGGGACAGGGTGAGGAGGGCGTCAGCAGGTCGCTGCTTCGTGCCGATGCCGTCGCCGACCAGCCCGCCTGCACGAACGACAGCGCCATTCCGGCACGCGTCACCGAATCCGCATCGACGATCGCCACGCACGGCAGATCATCCTGCCGGCCGGAAAATTGTAAGCCTTTTTCCTGCTTCCTACGGCTCGACATGTGCGTTCTGCCCTGAAACAATATAGCCAGATCAATATGTTCGGATAAGCGACCCGGCAATGGGACGAAACGAGCGAATGGGTGGCCATGTGCTGGTCGCCGACGATCATCCGTTGACGCGCGAGGGGCTGTCGCTCGCGGCACGGGCCGCGCTGCCGGGGGCGACGATCGTCTCGGTGGGCAGCGTGGCGGAGGCGGTGGCGCAGGCGGAGGCGCGGGGACGGTTCCGCATGGTGCTGCTCGATTTCCAGCTGCCCGACGCGCGCGGTTATTCCGGGTTGCTGGCGCTCCAGATGCACGATCCGGGCGTGCCGATCGTCGTCGTGACCGCGCACGAGGATCCTGCACTGGTCGAGGCGGCGCGCGCACTCGGCGCGGCGGGATTCCTGTTCAAGAGCCTGCCGCTCGACACCATCGCCGCTCGGCTGCGCGAGGTCGACCAGGGGCGGGTCGTCTTCCCCGCGGACGTCGTGCCCAATGCGGCGGTCGCGGCGGCGCGGACGCGGATCGACAACCTGTCGCCCGCGCAGCACCGTGTGCTGATCGCGCTGGCCGACGGGCGTTCCAACAAGCATATCGCACGCGAGCTGGACGTGACCGAGGCGACCGTGAAGGCGCATCTGTCCGCGATCTTCCGCCGCATGGGGGTCGCCAACCGGGCGCAGGCGATGCTGGCGATGCAGCCGCTACTCGGCGAGGTGGTGGCGGCCTCCACGTCATGAACGCGGGGCGGCAACGAATGTCGTTGCCGGTCAGGGCGCCGTCGCTGCGCCTGTTCCTGCTGGCGGCGGCGGTGGTGCCGGTCCTGCTGATACTGGCCGTCACCTGGCTCGACGCCGAATGGGACCATTCCGAGCTGGTCCGCGTCGCCGCCGAATCCTCGGCCGACCGGCGCGCGGCGCGGCTGACGCTGTTGTCGCGGCTGGTCGATGCGGAGTCGGCGCAGCGCGGCTACCTGTTGACGGGCAATGCCGCGTTCCTGACGCAATATGAACCGGCCCGCCTGGCCGCGGCCCGGCATGTCGCGGCATACCCCTCGGATCGCGTGATCGTGCCGCTGGTGGCGGCGAAGTTCGCCGAGCTGGATGCGACCATCGCGCTGTTCCGACGCGGAGACCGCGACGGCGCGCGCGCGATCGTCATGCAGGGCGGCGGGCGCCAGCTGATGCAGCGGCTGCGCAGCGGGCTGGGCCGGATGATCGCGGACGACGAAAGCCGCTACATCGCGCAGCGCGCGGCGTATCTTCGCGACCGCGACCGGCTGGAGAACCTGCTGTGGGCAGCGGGCGCGGCACTGATCGCGCTCGTCGCCGCGGCGCTGCTGCACATGTGGCGGCTGCGGCGGCAGCGCCACGCCGCGCTGGTCCGCGCGTTCGAATCGGCGGAGCGCAACGCGACCGTGCTCGACAGCACGACCGACGCGCTCCTGATCCTGAACCCCAGCGGCACCGTGGAAAGCATGAACGCCGCCGCGACGCGGATGCTGGGCTACGCGCCGATGGAGCTGGAGCGGCGCGACATCGCGACGATCGTCGACCTGGCGCCGGGGCAGGGCAGCTTCCACCGGCGCATCGGCCTCGTCGACGGGCAGCTGCGCCGTGCGCTCTTCCCCGATCGCACCGCCCGTCACCGCGACGGGCGCGAGGTGACGGTCGATGTCGCGATCGGCGTCATGCACCTGCCCAGCGGCGTGCACCTGGTGCTGTCGCTGCGCGACGTGTCGGAGCGCAAGCGCGTCGAGCGGGTGAAGGACGAGCTGATGTCCACCGTCAGTCACGAACTGCGCACCCCGCTGACCTCGGTCGTCGGATCGCTGGGGCTGTTGCGCGCGGGCGCGGCGGGCGACCTGCCCGAGGGGCCGGCGCGGCTGATCGAGATCGCGGAGAACAACAGCCGCCGGCTCATCCGGCTCATCAACGACATGCTCGATATCGATCGGATCGAATCGGGGCGGCTGGAGATCGCGCGCGTCCCGATCGACCTGTGCGCGCTGCTGGACGAGGCGTGTGAGGGGAGCGAGGGGCTGGCGCGCGCCTCGGACGTGACGCTCGACTGCGCGCGCCCGCCCGATCCGGTGATCGTCGCGGGCGATGCCGACCGGCTGCTCCAGGTCGCGACCAACCTGCTGTCCAACGCGATCCGCGCCGCGCCCGCGGCATCGCGCGTCGGCCTGACGCTGAGCGTCGACGGCGACCGCGCGGCGATCGCTGTCGAGGATCGCGGGCCGGGCATCCCGATCGCGTTCCGCGACCGCATCTTCGGCCGGTTCGAGCGCGCGACGCCGGACGACGGCGCGATCGGCACCGGGCTGGGGCTCGCCATCTCGCGCGAGATCGTGGCGCGCCATGGCGGCAGCATCTGGTTCGAGGATCGCGCCGGGGGCGGCACCCGCTTCGTCTTCGCGCTGCCGTTGACGCCGTGCACCGACCGCGCCGTGCCGGGATGCGCCACGGTGCTCGTCTGCGAGGCGGACGAGGCGGCGGCGCGCGCGCTGGTCGCGGTCGTGACGGACGAGGGATGCGGCTACGACCTGGCGCATTCGCCGGCGGAGGCGCGCGAGGCGATGGCGCGGCATCGCTACAGCGCGCTGCTGCTGGGCGGCGCCTTCGCGCCCGCGGGCGAATGGACGAACGCCCCGGTGCCGGTCGTGGTGGCGGGTGGCGAGGCCGTCGACGTCGTTCGCGACCTGCGCGCGGCGCTGTCGCGCGATCCGGCGACGCGCCCCGTGATCCTCCACCTGGACGACGATCGCGACCTGCTGGCGGTGGTGGCCGCCGCGCTGGAGCCGGAGGCGCGCGTGATGGCCGCGACCGACCTCACCGCGGCGCGCGCGATCCTGGCGCGGACCACGCCCGATCTCGCGATCCTGGACGTGAAGCTGGCGGTGGGCCTGGGTCCGGACCTGCTGCCGCTGCCCGCGCGGGGCGGGGGGCGGACGATCCCCACGATCGTCTATTCCGCGCAGGAGGTGCCGCCGGGCGTCGCGGCACAGGTGGACGCGGTGGTGATGAAGGGGGGCGACACGCTGCCCGAGCTGAAGGCGACGATCCGTCGCCTGTTGCAGGAGGAGAAAGGGGTGCCGGAATGACGCAGCTGGTGCTGCTGTATGTCGACGACGATGACGATATCCGCACGGTGGTGACGATGGCGCTGTCGCTCGACCCCGACATCACGCTGCGGGTCGCGGCCTCCGGCGAGGAGGCGCTGACCGCGATCGCGGCGGGGTTGCGCCCCGATGCGGTGGTGCTGGACGTGATGATGCCGGGGATGGACGGCCCGGCGCTGCTCGAGCGTCTGCGCCGGCTGCCCCCTACCGCGACGACGCCGGTCATCTTCATGACCGCGCGCGGGCGGCAGGCCGATGTCGACTTCTACCGCGCGCGCGGCGCGGCGGGGGTGATCGTCAAACCGTTCGACCCGATCACGCTGGCGGAGCGGGTGCGGTTGCTGCTGTAGCGTCACGCGTTTCAGCGGCGGCGCGTCCGGCGTCCCCTGGTCATCGGATCGGGGCGGGGTGGCGGGGTCCAGCCGGGCGGGGGCTCGACCCGCTGCTGGCTGGTGCCGAGCCCCATCGCGCCGGGGCGCTGCCGCGCGAGGCCATCGGTATCCGCGGCCGACGCCGCTTCCGCGCTGGCACCGCCGCGCATCAGGTTGATCCGGTCGCGCAGCCGCGACGCTTCCTCGAAATCGAGTGCGCGCGCCGCCGCCTCCATCTTCGCCTGCAGCGTCGCGATCGTCTCGGTCATGTCACCAGCCCATGCTGCCGGGCGCGCCCTTGAACGGCCCGGCCAGGTCGGCGGTGATCCACCCTCCGTAGAAGCCGCCGGGCTGCGCGAGGACACGCTCGCCATCGACGGTGCATTCGTCGAGCGGCGCAGCGTAGAAGGCGAGGTGGTCGCGCAGCATCGCGAAGGCGGGGGTCGGCCGGGCGTAGCTCCATGCGACATCGCGCAATTCCTCGCCGTTGATGACCATGTGCCAATAGGTCGCCTCCCCCTTCCACTCGCAGAAGGAGCGCCGGTCAGAGCGGCGCAGCAGCCCCGCGGCGATGTCGTCGGGCGGAATGTACCAACTGGGCGGGTGGCTGGTCTCCAGCGTGCGCACCGGGCTGCGTGTGTCGACGACGGTGAGCCCGCGGTGGCGGATGCGGACGTGGCGCGTGCTCGGCTCCGCGATCGCGGGGCGGGGATAGGCCCAGACGCTTTCCTGACCGGGGGCGGGGATGTCGGGGCGCGGCCTCATGCGGCCTTCTCTGCGAGCCGGCGCTGCAACCACGGGCTGATGCGGAGGAAGGCGAGATAGCCGCGCTCCATGGCGCTCAGCACCCGCGGGTCGCGCGCCAGCAGCCCGAGCGGGCGCAGCAGCGGGATCGCGCGCCACATGGCAGCGAAGGCGGCGGCGCCCGACAGCAGCGGTCCGTCGCCCTCGCGCGCATGGAACCGCGCCAGCATCGCCGCACGGTCGAGCGGGCAGGCGCCGGTCGTCGCATCGACGAACTCGATCCGCCCGCGACGATCGAGCCGGCGTATCAGCGCGATCTCGCGGCGGCACAGCGGGCAGCCGGCATCGTGCCACACGACGACGCGCGCCGTGGTGCGGGCGGGCGTGCGATCGGCGATAAATGTCGTGGGCACGCGGCGAACATCCCTTCGCCACGCACAACGCAGCAGGCGGGGAAAGTTACCGGGCAGGGATGTGCCGCAGCGGCGGCAACAGGAGAAAAATGGTGCTGCCGGTGAGGATTGAACTCACGACCTCAGCCTTACCAAGGATGCGCTCTACCACTGAGCTACGGCAGCACTCACCACCTTCGCGGCGGGAGCGGGCCTAAGAGACGAGGGCGCGGTGATTGTCAAGGCGGATCGCGCGTATTAGCGTCGAAAAACCATGAGCGACCGGGACGAACGCGCCGAACGGCTGGCGGCGCAGCTGCGCGAGAACCTGAAGCGGCGCAAGGCGCAGAGCCGGGAGGGCGCCCGCGCCGCGGCGGACGATCAGGCGCCCGTCACCGATCCGACACCGCATAGTGACCGAGACTGAAGGCGGCGGCGATGCCGGCCCATGTGCCCATCGACGCCGCGCCCATCAGCCCGGCGAACCCGGCCAGGATCAGCGTGCGACGGGCGAACACCTTGATGCGAGCCATGCTGCGTCCTCCGCGCCCAGTGCCGGCGACAGTTCCGCGGCGACCCGGGCGTGATAGGCATTGAGCCATGACAGCTCGTCGTCCGTCAAGAGGCTAACCTCGATCAGGTCGCGGTCGATCGGCGCCAGCGTCAGCGTCTCGAACGCCAGCATCGTCGCCTCGCCGCCGGGCAGGTCGCGTTCGACCACCAGCAGCAGATTCTCGATGCGGATGCCGTATTCGCCCGCCTTGTAATAGCCGGGCTCGTTGGAAAGGATCATGCCGGGCAGCAGCGGCTCGAACGGGGCGCCGCCGCCGTAATTGGGCTTGGCGATCCGCGCCGGGCCTTCGTGGACCGACAGGAAGCTGCCGACGCCGTGCCCGGTGCCGTGCGCGAAATCGAGCCCGGCCTGCCACAGCGGCGATCGGGCCAGCGCGTCGAGCTGCGCGCCGCAGGTGCCGCGCGGGAAGACCGCGGTGGCGAGCGCGATATGCCCCTTGAGTACGCGGGTGAAGCGGTCGCGCATCTCCGCGGTCGGCGCGCCGATGGGGACGACGCGGGTCACGTCGGTGGTGCCGTCGCGGTACTGGCCGCCCGAATCGATCAGGTAGAGCTGGCCCGGCTCGATCGGCAGGCTCGATTCCCCGGTCACGTGATAGTGCGGGATCGCGCCGTGCGGCCCCGTGGCGGAAATGGCGTCGAAGCTCAAATCCTCGAGCACGCCGGTTTCCTGACGGAAGGCGTGGAGCCGTTCGGCGGCGGAGATCTCGGTCTGCCCGCCCCTGGGGGCTTCGTCCGTCACCCAGCGCAGGAAACGCGACAGCGCGGCGCCGTCGCGGACCGAGGCGGCGCGGTGGCCCGCGATCTCGACCGGGTTCTTGGTCGCCTTGGCCAGCACGATCGGGTCGCGTAAGCCCAGTGCGGTGCCGCCGGCCTGCTCGACGGCGTCGAAGATCGCGGACACGGCGAAGCCGGGGTCGATCGCGACGCGCTTCCCCGCCAGCTGAGACAGCGCAGGCGCGAAGGCGGCGCGATCGTGGACGCGCACCGCGTTGCCGAGATGCTCGGCGACCGCGGGCGTCATCTTCTCGGGCGCGACGAACAGGTCGGCGGTACCGTCGGCATGGACGATCGTATAGGCGAGCGCGACCGGCGTGCGTGACACGTCCGCGCCGCGCACGTTGAGCAGCCAGGCGATCGAATCGAGCGCCGCGACGACCGCGGCGTCCGCGCCGACCTCGCCCAGCCAGTCGGCGACCGCAGCGCGTTTCGCGGCGGAGGACTGGCCCGCGACCGCATCGGCATGGACGGTCAGCACCGCGTCGGAGGGGGCGGGGCGGTCGGGCCAGATCGCGTCGACCGGATTGACGTCGACCGCGACCAGCTTCGCGCCCACCTTCGCCAGCGCGGCGCGCGCCTCATCCACCCAGGCGCGGGTGTGGAGCCATGGGTCGTAGCCGATCCGCGCGCCGTCCGCGGCATGCGCGCCCAGCCACGCGGCGACGCTGGTGTCGGGCACGCCCACGAACTGCCAGTCGTCGGCGGACACCTGCTCGCGGACCTGTATCGTGTAGCGGCCATCGGTGAAGATCGCGGCCTCCTGCGGCAGCACCACCGCGGCGCCCGCCGACCCCTGAAACCCTGTCAGCCAGGCGAGCCGCTGCGCATAGGCGCCGACATATTCGCTCATATGCTCGTCGGTGAGCGGCACGACGAAACCGTCGAGCCGGTCGCGGGCGAGCTGATCGCGGAGGGCGGCAAGGCGGGCGGTATGGGTCGACATGGTAATCCGTGATCTAGAGGTCGTCACCCTCACCCTTCCGCGGCTACGCCGCTCCTTCCCTCTCCCGCCGGGAGAGGGAAGGGGCCCGCCGCCGGAGGCGGTGGGAAGGGTGAGGGCGACCTAGCGGCGACCCTGCTGCCACACTCCCCCCGCCGCCGCCAGCCTTGACCCTGTCACCTCAGCTGTCATCATGCCGTCACGCCCCTGCGCGACAGGCGGCGTGCGCAAGTGCGGAAGAGAGAGGGGGACGTCCAAACGTGTTCCATCCCGACCTGATCCGGCATCCGGACAGCTGCCCGACGTTGGTGCTGAACGCCGATTACACGCCATTGTCCTATTATCCGCTGAGCATCTGGCCGTGGCAGACCGCGGTGAAGGCGGTGTTCCTCGACCGCGTCGACATCGTCGCGCATTACGAGCGCGAGGTGCGCAGCCCGACGCGCACGATGCAGCTGCCCTCGGTCATCGCGCTGAAGCAGTTCGTGAAGCCGTCGCAATTCCCCGCCTTCACGCGCTTCAACCTGTTCCTGCGCGATACGTTCGAATGCCAATATTGCGGCAGCGCCGCGCGAGAGCTGACGTTCGACCATGTCATCCCGCGTGCACAGGGCGGGCGGACGACGTGGGAGAATGTCGTCACCGCCTGCGCGCCGTGCAATCTGAAGAAGGGTGGGCGCACCCCGCGGCAGGCCGCGATGCCGCTGCCGATCGAGCCGATCCGGCCGACTAGCTGGCAGCTGCAGGAACACGGCCGCCGCTTTCCGCCGAATTATCTGCATGCCACGTGGCGCGACTGGCTTTACTGGGACGTCGAACTGGAAGCGTAGGCAAGGGGCTGCACGGGCATGAGAATGATGATGGTGGCGGTAAGCGCGCTGGCGCTGGCCGCCTGCTCGGGCGGCGACCCGGAGGTCGCGCAGGCCAATGACGAGGTGCTGGCCAATTACGTACCGCCCTTCGTGATGTCGCGGCTCGACTTCGGCGGGGTGGTGGAGCGCCGCTTCCGCCGGCTGGACGTCAACCAGGACGACAAGCTGACCCGCAACGAACTGCCCAAGCGGCTCCAGGCGCGCTTCGAGGAGATCGACCGCGATCACAACGGCTCGATCTCCAACGACGAATGGAGCACGTGGATGCTGGCGCGCTTCGATGCGCAGGATGCGAATCACGACGGCAACGTGACCAGCGACGAACGCGAGCGCGCACGGGAGATGCAGGACGCCGACCTGCCCACACCGGCCGACGAGCCGGTGGGGAACACGACCAAATAGGCCCCGATCGGGGCGTCGAGGCTGCTGCAAAGCTCATCCTGTTCCCCGGCGAAGGCCGGGGCCCAGTAACGGTCGGCTCGCAAGATGCTGAAAGCGCACCCAACTGGACCCCGGCCTTCGCCGGGGAACAGAAGGGGCGTGCGCAGAGGTCCCGGGGCAGGCCGCGGATGGCGGACGGTGCGACCGCGCGTGCGTGGCGACGGTGCGCGTGGGCTGATCCTACCCGCACGGCGTCGGTCATGCCCCCGACAACGTCAGCGATATTGACCTGCCGCGCGCCCTGTCCGACAGCGCGGTCATGCGCTTCTTTTCCGACAACGCCGCCCCGGTCCATCCCGCCGTGCTGCGCGCCCTGGCCGCCGCCGACGAGCTCGACACCGCCTATGACGGCGACCGCTGGTCGAAGCGGCTCGACGAGCGCTTCTCCGAGCTCTTCGACACGCCGGTGCGCGCGCTGTGGGTGCCCAGCGGCACCGCCGCCAACTGCCTGGCGCTAGCGGCGCTGTGCCCGCCGCACGGCGCGATCGTGTGCCACCGCGACGCGCATATCCAGAACGACGAGTGCGGCGCGCCCGAATTCTACACCCACGGCGCCAAGCTGATGCTGGCCGATGGCGAGGGCGCGAAGATGACGCCGCAGACCGCGGAAGCGGTCCTGAGCCTTGCCCGCTACGACGTTCACCAGCAGCGTCCGCACGCGATCTCGATCACCAATGCGACCGAATACGGCCGCGTCTATACCCCCGACGAAACCGCCGCGATCGGCGCGGTGGCGAAGGGGCGCAACCTCGGCTTCCACCTCGACGGCGCGCGCTTCGCCAATGCGGTGGTGGCGACCGGCGCGCACCCCGCGGACCTGACGTGGCGCGCGGGCGTCGACGCGCTCAGCTTCGGCTTTGTGAAGAACGGGGGGATGAACGCAGAGGCGCTTGTCTTCTTCCGCCCGGAGCTTGCGGATGACACGATGTTTCGCCGCAAGCGCGCGGGGCATCTGCTGTCGAAGGGGCGGTATCTGGCCGCGCAGCTGCTGGCGATGCTCGACGACGACGTGTGGCTCGACTGCGCGCGCGCCAGCAATGCGGGCGCGGCGATGCTGGCGCAGGCGGCGGGCGGGCGGCTGATCCACCCGGTCGATGCGAACGAGGTGTTCCTGCGCGTTACCCCCGAAGAGGCGGCGGCGCTGCGGGCGAAGGGATTCGACTTCTACGACTGGGGGCCGGGCGAGGCGCGGCTGGTCATCAGCTGGAACCAGCGCGAGGACGTGATCCGCCCGCTGGTCGACGCCATCACGGCGCTTTGATGCAGGATCGCCCCAACAGCACCCGCGCGGCGGTGCTGATCCCGTTCTTCACCGTGGTGATGATCTGGGGATCGACGTGGATCGTGATCCGCCACCAGCTGGGCGTGGTGCCGGCGAGCTGGTCGGTCTGCTACCGCTTCGTCGTCGCCGGCATCGTGCTGCAGGCGGTGACGTGGATCCGGCGCGAGGTGGTGACGCGCGATGCCGCCTTCTGGCGCTTCGCCGGGCTGCTGGGGCTGTTCCAGTTCGTGCTCAATTTCAACTTCGTCTACCGCGCGGAGCAGTACATCACGTCCGGGCTGGTGGCGGTCGTCTTCGCGCTGCTGCTGATCCCCAATGCGCTGATGGCGCGCATTTTCCTGGGGCAGCGGCTGGGGCGGCAGCTGGCCATCGGTTCGGCGATCGCGATGGCGGGGGCGGGGCTGCTGTTCCTTCAGGAGGCACGCGCCGATCCCACCGCCGCGGATCGCACGCTGATCGGGATCGCGCTGACCTTGTGCGCGATCTTCTCCGCCTCCGCAGCCAATGTGATGCAGGCGACGAGGACCGCGACGCGCTATCCGATGGTGCCGACGCTGGCGACCGCGATGCTGATCGGCGCGACGCTGGACGGGATATGGGCGTGGATCACCACCGGGCCGCCCGTCTTCGATCCGCGGCCGTCCTATGTCGCGGGCGTGCTGTATCTGGGCATCGTCGCCTCTGCCCTGGCCTTCACGCTCTATTTCCGCGTCATCCGCGCGATCGGCCCGGCGAAGGCGGCGTATAACGGCGTGATCGTGCCCGTCATCGCGATGCTGCTGTCGACGCTGCTGGAGGGCTATCGCTGGTCGCCGCTCGCGGTCGGCGGGGCGGCGCTGGCCGGGGTCGGGCTGGTCGTGGCGCTGAGCGCGCGCAGGCCGGCGCGGTAATCGGGGTAGCGCGGGCGCCAGCCGAGCACCCGCTTCGCCTTGCCGTTGGCGACGCGGCGGTTCTCCGCATGGAAAGCGCGCGCGGCGGGGCTTAGCGCGGAGAGCGGGACGATCGTCGGCGCGTCCACTCCCAGCAGGTGCGCGGCATGTTCGATCACCGCATCCTGCGGCGCGGGCAGGTCGTCGGACAGGTTGTAGGCGCCCGCAGGCGCGGCGAACCCCGCCACGACGCCGCTGGCGATATCGGCGACGTGGACGCGGCTGAACACCTGCCCCGCCACCCCGGTGCGGTTCGCCTTGCCCTCCGCCACACGGTCCAGCGCGGAGCGGGCGGGGCCGTAGATGCCGGGCAGCCGGAACACGCGCGCGCCCAGCGCCAGCCACGCCGCGTCCGCTGCGTTGCGTGCCGGGCGTCGCCCGCGGTCGGCCGGCGCGCTTTCGTCGACCCAGCCACCGCCGGTGTCGCCGTACACGCCCGTGGAGGACAGATAGCCGAGCCACTTGCCCGCCAGCAGCTCGCCGTAACGCGCGAGCACCAGATCGCCCGCGGCCTCGTCCGGCGGGACGGAGGACAGCACATGCGTCGCCGCCACCACCCCGGCGCGCACCGCGTCGGCATCGTCGAAGCGGATCGTGCCGCCGCGCCCGTCGCGCGTCGTGGCCAGCACCGCGCCGCCCGCTGCTTGCGCGATCGCGCCCGCGGCATAGCCGAGCCCGAAGACGAACAGCCGCGTCACGGCGCCACGGCCAGCGTCGGGCGTTCCATCGTCGCGTTCGGCACGTGATCCTTCTTCCATTGCATCGACGCGCGGATGCGGTTCTCGCCCGAGGGATGGTCGTAGAGCAGGAATTCCTCGACCGGTCCCGGCGACAGCTTGCGATATTCGGACAGCCTCAGGGCGGTGCGGGCGAAGGCGTCGGGCTGACGCGCGGCGTCGAGGCCGAAGGCGTCGGCGGCCACTTCGTTGTGGCGGATCATGTTGTTCTGCACCGGCTTCAGCACCAGCGCGGCGACCGACACCAGCGCGAGCAGCACCGGCGCCGCCGCCGGGTCGGCCAGATCGCGCACGCGCCAGCGCGGGTTGCGGCGGATCAGCCACGGGGCGACGCGCGACGCGGCGAAGAACATCGCCGCGAAGAGCGCGGTCAATTCCGCCACCAGCCACCAGATGTGGTTCAGGACATAATGACCCATCTCGTGCCCCATCACCGCGACGACCTCGTCCGGGGTCGTGCGCCGGAGCAGATTGTCGTTGAGCGTGATGCGGATCGTCGGGCCGATGCCGGAGACATTGGCGGAAATCCGCTTCGTCTGGCGCGACGCGTCGGAGACATAGATATGGTCCGCGGGGATGTCGTGCGCGCGCGCCACCGCGACGATGCGGTCGCGCAAGGGGCCGGCGGGCAGCTCGCCATAGGTGTTGAACGCGGGCGCGATGAAGATCGGAAAGATCAGCGCGCCGAGCGCGATGACTCCCGCCGCCCCGCCGGCACCCCAGATCCACCAGGCGCGCGGAAAACGCCGCAGCGCGACGAACAGCATGGTCAGGATCAGCATGTTGCCGACCAGCCCCAGCCCGAGCATCTTCGCCGCGTCGCCCGCCCAGGCGGCGAACGTCTGATTCGACATGCCGTACTGATGCTCGCGGACGAAGTCGGTGTAGATCGACCACGGCAGCGTCAGCGCGGCGGTCACGATCGTGAACGGCACCGCGTAGAGTGCGGGCACCAGCCACCGCCGCCGCGTCCGCCGCTCCGCTGCGTCGCGCCAGCGCGCCGACCATCCGGTGGCGAGCACCAGCCAATAGACCGCCACCGCGACGAGCGTGCCCCACAGCAGCAGCCATGCGCTGCCCTCGAAATACCGATCCGACGCCACGCGTGCCGGTCCCTGCACCAGCGCCAGATAGGCGCGCGTCGCGGTGTCGACGTCGAACTGCGGATTCATGCGCTGCCCTCAAAACCCTCGTCACCCCGGGCTTGACCCGGGGTCCCGCTTCTTCTGCAACGGTGGAGAGAAAGCGGGATCCCGGGTCAAGCCCGGGGTGACGGCGCACGTCACTTTACGATCGGCCCGCCATACAGCGTGCCGAAATAATCCCCCCGGTTCCAGCGCGGACGATCCGGCGCATCGGCGATCTCGCGCGCGATACGGTAATTGGCGTCGACGAAGCGGACGCCCTGGTCCCAGCGGATCGGCTGCGACAGGTCGTCGCACGGGCGATGGTAGCAGCGCTGCATGAACGTCTCGAACGCCGCCTTGCCCGGCCCCTTCAGTCCCGGCCACAGGAAGATCGAGGGCACGCCCTTGCGGACGAAATTATAATGGTCCGATCGCACGAAGATCGACATCTCGGGAATCGGATCGGGCGACAAAGTGACCCCCAGCGCCGCGGTGGCGCGCGCGATGATCGGCCCCAGCGTGGAGCGGTCGCCGCCGAACGCGACCATGTCCTCAAAGGGATAGGTCAGCACCGGCATGTCGAGGTTCACGTCCGCCACCATATCCGCGACCGGCACCGGCGGGTGGTTCACGAACCAGTCGCTGCCGACCAGCCCCTTCTCCTCCGCGGTTACCGCCAGGAAGAGGATGCTGCGTTTCGGCGCGGTCCCTGCCGCCTTGAACCGCTTCGCCTCCTCGATCAGGCTGGCGATGCCGATCGCATCGTCGAGCGCGCCGTTGTAGATCGCATCGCCGTCGACCGGCGTCCCCACCCCGACATGGTCGAGGTGCGCGGAGAGGACGACGACTTCCCTGGCCAGCGCCGGGTCGCTGCCGGGCAGCATCCCCACCACGTTGCTGCTGGCGAACGGGCGGAAGGTGGTGGCGGTTTCGACCGCCAGCGTCCCCTTCGCCTCGACCGGCTTCACCATCCGTCCCGCCTGTCGCACCAGCCGCCAGCGCGCGCCGAACAGCCTGGCCGCGCCAGCGGGCGACAGCGTGGCGAGTAGCGGGATCGGCGCGCCGCCGCCTCCCGTCCCAGCAGGCGTCGCCCATGTCACGCGCTCCCCGCCGGATGCCGCCTTCGCCGCCGAGAACGAGGGCGCGCCGCGCGACGCCGCACGCAGGTCGGCGAGCGCGATCGCCCCCACGGCACCGTGCGCCGCTGCCGCGCGCAGGCGTGCGTCCGCGCCGCCGAAGGTCGCCGCCACCTCGCTCGGCAGCCCCTCAGGCGCGCCGCCGATATAGGCGACGATCTTCCCGCGGACATCGACGCCGCGATACGCGTCGAGGCCGTAGGCGGGCGCCTCCAGCCCGTGGCCGACGAACACCACCGGCGCGGTCAGCCGCGTCATCGCCGCGGCGGGATTGGCGGCGATGACGTAATCGGTCCCGAACGCCAGCGGCTGCGCGGCGCCGCCCGCGGGCATCCAGTTCATCCGCCCCTGGCTCGCGGCCTTGTAGCCGAGCAGCTTCACCGTCTGCAGATAGCCGCCGTCGTCCCCCATCGGGCGCAGCCCGGCGGCGTAGAATTGCGATGCGACATATTGCGCGGCGATGTCATATTCCCCCGACCCCGCATCGCGTCCGCGCATCGCGTCGGAGGCGAGGAACATGACATGCGCCTTCATCGCCGCCTGATCGGCGGGGAGGGGGGCAGCGGTTTGGGCAAGGGCGGGGGTGGCGGCCACCACTAGGGCGGCGGAGAGGATGCGCTTCATCGTCACACCTTACCCGCGAAACCCGATCGATTGAATGCGCGCATTCATCCCCCCGTCATGCCGGACTTGTTCCGGCATCCAGGGTTCCGCGCACCCACCGCACGTGAATCGCGCGGAACTCTGGATCCCGGAACAGGTCGAAACCTCTGCGAAAATCAGTTCCTTGTTCCCCGGCGAAGGCCGGGGTCCAGCTGTGGAACGGCGGTAACCGACGGAAAGGACACGCCAACTGGGCCCCGGCCTTCGCCGGTAAACAACGAGCTTGTCGAGCGATCTGTGACTTTCGCAGAAGTCTCGAACAGGTCCGGGGTGACGGGGTGCCCGTGGAAAGCACGCGCCTTCCAACTCCACGGTGGGAACCATCGCCCCGCGGGTCTATACCCGGCGCATGGCCGACGCTCGTTCCACCCCCGCCCTTCCTGCCGTCACGCGGCGCAGCGATTATGCGCCGCCCGAGTGGCTGGTGCCGCAGGTCGCGCTGGACTTCGCTCTCGATCCCGCCGCGACCCGGGTGCGTGCGCGGCTGGAGGTCACCCGCAACGGCGTTCACACCACCCCGCTGCGGCTGGACGGTGCGGGGCAGCAGCCGCTGTCGGTGACGGTCGACGGGGTCGCGGTCAACGACTGGACGCTCGACGGCGAGCAGCTGGTGATCCCGCTGACCGGCGACGCGCACGTGGTCGAGACCGAGGTGGAGATCGCGCCCGACCGCAATACCCAGCTGATGGGGCTCTATGCGTCCGGCGGCAACCTGTGCACGCAATGCGAGGCGGAGGGGTTCCGCCGCATCACCTATTTCCCCGATCGCCCCGACGTGCTCGCGACCTACCGCGTGCGGATGAGCGCGGACAAGGTACGCTTCCCCGTCCTGCTGGCCAACGGCGACCCGGTGGCGAAGGGCGACGATGCCGACGGCACGCACTGGGCCGAATGGCACGACCCCTGGCCCAAGCCGTCGTATCTCTTCGCGCTGGTCGCGGGCGATCTGGCGGTCAATCGCGACACGTTCTTCACCCGCTCCGGCCGCACGGTGGAGCTGGGCATCTGGGTGCGCGAGGGCGACGTGCCCAAGACCGACCACGCGCTCGCCGCGCTGAAGCTGTCGATGGCGTGGGACGAGCGCGTCTATGGCCGCGAATACGATCTGGACGTGTTCAACATCGTCGCGGTCGACGATTTCAACTTCGGCGCGATGGAGAACAAGGGGCTGAACATCTTCAACAGCCGCTACATCCTGGCCGATCCCGATACCGCGACCGACTACGATTACGACGCCATCGCCGCGGTGGTCGCGCACGAATATTTCCACAATTGGTCGGGCAATCGCATCACCTGCCGCGACTGGTTCCAGCTGTCGCTGAAGGAAGGCTTCACCGTCTACCGCGACCAGGGTTTCTCCGCCGATCAGGGTTCGCCCGCGGTGCGCCGGATCGAGGATGTGCGCGCGCTGCGCGCGGCGCAGTTCCCGGAGGACGCTGGGCCGCTGGCGCACCCGGTGCGCCCGGAAAGCTATATCGAGATCAGCAACTTCTACACCGCGACCATCTACAACAAGGGCGCGGAGCTGATCCGCATGATGGCGACGATGCTGGGCGCGCAGCGCTTCCGCGCCGCCACCGACCTGTATTTCGAGCGGTTCGACGGCACCGCTGCGACCTGCGAGGACTTCGTGCGCTGCATGGAGGAGGCGGGCGGCATCGATCTGTCGCAGTTCCGGCTGTGGTACAGCCAGGCGGGGACGCCGCGCGTCTCCGCCACGCTGGAGCATGAACCGGGCAGCGGACGCGCGACGCTGAACCTCGCGCAGAAGGTGCCGGATACGCCGGGGCAGACGGGCAAGTCGCCGCAGGTCCTGCCGCTCAGGCTGCGGCTGTTCGGCGCGGAAACCGGCGAGCCGCTGAGCGACGAGCAGCTGGTGATCCTGTCCGAAGCCTATGCCAGCATCACGTTCGAGACGGTGACCGAGCGTCCGGTCGTCTCGCTCAACCGCGGCTTCTCCGCGCCGGTGGTGGTGGAGAGCGACCGTTCCGCCGCCGATCTCGCCTTCCTCGCGCGGCACGACGACGATCCCTTCGCGCGATACGAGGCGATGCAGCAGCTGATGCTCGATACGCTGGTGGCGGCCACGATCGAGGGCGAGGCGGATCATGCGCCGGTCATCGCCGCGGTCGCGGACACGCTGGACGATGCCACCCTCGACCGCGCGTTCGTCGCGGAGGCGGTGCTGCTGCCCGCGGAGAGCTTCATCGGAGACCAGCTGACGACCGTCGACCCGGAGGCGATCTTCCAGGCGCGCGAGGCGCTGCGCCGCGACCTCGCCCGCGCGCTCGATGCGCGGTGGCGCGCGGCGTGCGATCCGGCGACGATCCGCCCCTATGCCTATACCCCGGAGGACAAGGGCGTGCGCCGCCTGCGCAACGTGGCGCTGGGTTATGTCGCGGCGTCGGGCGCGGCGGACGCCGCCGCGCTCGCCTTTGCGCAGTTCGAGGGCGCGGACAACATGACCGACCGGCAGGGCGCGCTGACCGCGCTGGCGGGCGGCACGTCCGCGGAGCGCGACGCCGCGCTCGACATCTTCTACCATCGTCATGCCGGCAACGCGCTGGTGCTCGACAAATGGTTCCAGACGCAGGCGCTCGCCACCCGCGCGGACACGCCGCGGCTGGTGGCGGAGCTGGCCGGGCACCCCGACTTCACGCTCGCCAATCCCAATCGCGCGCGCGCGCTGGTCGGGGCGTTCGCGGTCAACCAGCGCGCGTTCCACGCCGCGGGCGGGGCGGGTTACGTCTGGTTGGCCGACCAGCTGCTCGCGCTCGACGCGCTCAACCCGCAGACCGCGGCGAAGCTGCTGCCGCCGCTCGGCCGCTGGCGCCGCTTCGACCCTGCGCGCGCCGCGCTGATGCGCGCGCAGCTGGAGCGGATCGTGTCGGCGCCGGGGATCAGCAAGGATTTGTTCGAACAGGCGTCGAAGTCGCTGGAGGGGTGAGGTCGCGGGTTGGCTATCCCCGCACGGCATCGCTAAGGCCAGGGCATGAGCGAACCCGCACGCCGCCGCGAACGCCGCTGGACGCGTAAGCGCTACCTCGCGCTGATGCGCGCCAGCGGGCCGCGATCGGTGCGCTTCCGTACGCGACTGGCGATCCTGACCGGTGCGGTCGCGATCGGGCTGGTGGCGACGCTCTTCGCCGCCGCCGCGGATGCCGCGGGCGAAATCTTCGCGGCGCAGGCGCGCGCGCATCCTTACGCTCCCTTGGTGGTGACGCCGCTGCTGTTCGTCGCCCTGGTATGGCTGACGCGCCGCTTCGCGCCACTGGCGCGCGGATCGGGCATCCCGCAGGTGATCGCGGCAAGCGAGGATCCGCCAGCCGCGACCGCCTCGCTGATCGCGCCGCGCACCGTCGCGGCGAAGGCGCTGCTGACGCTGGGCGCGGTGCTGGGCGGCGCGTCGGTCGGGCGCGAGGGGCCGACGGTGCAGATCGCCGCCGCGGTGATGGGGCTGAGCCACCGCATCCTGCGCGTGCCGCTTCGGATGCCGGTGGTTATCGCGGGCGGCGCGGCGGGGGTCGCGGCGGCGTTCAACACCCCGCTCGCCGGGCTGCTCTTCGCGATCGAGGAGCTGGCGTCCGCCTATGAGCAGCGCGTGACGCTGCTGGTGCTGGCCGCGATCGTCATCGCGGGCATGGTCGCGCAGTCGGTGCAGGGCGACTACATCTATTTCGGGCTGATCGGCGCGCATCTGCCCGTCACCGCGGCGCTGGCGGTGGTGCCCGCCGCGGGCGTGGCGGGGGGACTGGGCGGTGGCCTGTTCGCGCGGCTGATGCTGGGGATGGCGACCGGGGCGAACCGGATCGCGGTCGCCGCGCGCGCCTATCCGCTGGCGTTCGCGGGCGTGTGCGGGGTGGTGGTCGCGGGGCTGGGCGTGGCGACCGGGCTGACGTGGGGTACGGGCTATTCCGCGGCGCGCGCGATGATCGTGGGCACCGATGCGCCGCTGTGGTTCGGCCCGGCGAAGTTCGCCGCGACGCTGGCGACCGCGGTGGCCGGACTGCCGGGCGGCATCTTCGCGCCGTCGCTGGCGGTGGGGGCGGGGATCGGCAACCTGCTGCGCCCGCTGTTCCCGGGCGACCCGGCCTCGGCGATCGTGATCCTGGGGATGGTCGGCTATTTCGCGGGCGTGGTGCGCGCGCCGCTGACCGCGGTCATCATCCTGTCGGAGACGACCGCCAGCCGCGGGCTGATGCTGCCGATGTTCGCCACCGCCTTCATCGCCGATGCCGCCAGCCGCTGGGTCTGCCGCGAGAAACTGTACCACGGGCTGTCGCGGACGTTCGCGATGCGGGGGTGATCCCACCCGACATCGGAGGCGGCAGGGGACGGTGGCTGTGCTTCGACTACGCTCGGCACGAACGGAAGGGCGTGTCGCTCCCCCCGTTCGTCTCGAGCAGGGATCGAGCGGAGCCGAGAGCCCGTATCGAGAGACATCGCCCCGGTCGGCGCGTTTTCGATACGTCGTCTCGGCTACGCGTTACGGCTACTCTAACCGAACGGGGAATGGGTCTCGACCATAGCCCCTCACCCCGAGTTGCGTAGCGCCGTCGCGATCGCGTTGATCGACAGCAGGATGCCGTGCCGCACGCGCTCGTCGTCCTCGCCCGCACGGTGGCGCTTCATCAGCTCGATCTGCAGCAGGTTCAGCGGCTCGATATACGGCAGCCGCAAGCGGATCGACGCATCCAGCGCGGCATGCTTCTCCAGCAGATGCGCCTGCCCGGTCACCTCCAGCAGCCCGTCGTGGGTCTGCCGCCAGCCGTCGCGGATGCGGCCGAAGACATGGTCGCGCAGGCCTGCGTCCTCGACCAGCCCGGCATAGCGCTCCGCGATCCCCATGTCGGACTTCGCGAGCACCATCTCCATGTTCGCCAGCGTCGCGGCGAACAGCGGCCAGCCCTGCGCCATGTCCTTCAGCAGCGCGCGGTCCTCGAACCCCGCGATCGCCTGCCCCACGCCGTACCAGCCCGGCAGCATCACGCGCGCCTGCGCCCAGCTGAACACCCAGGGGATGGCGCGCAGATCCTCGATCGCGTCGGATTTCTTGCGGCTCGCCGGGCGGCTGCCGATCTTGAGGCCGGCAATCTCCGCGATCGGCGTCATCTGGCGGAAGAAGGTGCGGAACCCCTCCGTCTCGTAGACCAGCCCGCGATAGGCGCGGAACGCAGCGTCCGACAGCGCGTCCATCGCCGCGGCGAAGGCGGCATTGTCGCCGTTCGACAGATGCGCCGGCTCCAGGCTGGCGAGCAGCGTCGCCGAGGCCATCGCCTCCAGATTGGTCGTCGCGCTCTCGCGCGTGCCGTATTTGCCCGCGATCACCTCGCCCTGTTCGGTGATGCGGATGCGGCCCTGCACCGTGCCCGGCGACTGCGCGCGGATCGCGGCGAAGCTGCTGCCGCCGCCGCGCCCCACCGCGCCGCCGCGCCCGTGGAACAGCTGCATCCCCACGCCCGCCGCCTCGAACACCGGCCGGAGCGCGGTGGAGGCGCGCGACAGCTGCCAGGTCGACGTCAGATAGCCGCCGTCCTTGTTGCTGTCCGAATAGCCGATCATCACCTCCTGATGCCCGCGCGCGCGCGCGATCGTGCGCACCTCGGGAATGGCGAACCATTCGGTCATGATCGCGGGTGCGGCCTCCAGATCCTCGATCGTCTCGAACAGCGGGACCGCCATCACCGCCGCGCTCGCCGCCTCCCCGTTGGCGGGCTGGTAGAGGCCGACTTCCTTGAGCAGCAGGTGGACCTCCAGCAGGTCCGACACCGACTTCGTCATCGAGACGATATATTGCCGGATGCACGCCGGGCCGTAGGCGGCATGCGCGTCCGCCGCGGCCTGGACGATCGCCAGTTCCGACGCGGTCTCCTCCGAATAATGCGCGAAGCGGCTGGTGAGGGGACGCGGCGTCGCCAGTTCCTGCCGCAGCAGCATGACGCGCGCATCCTCTCCCAGCGCGGTATAATCGTCGCAGACGCCCGCCTTGGCGAGCATCTCCGCCACGACCTGCTCGTGCACCGCGCTGTTCTGGCGCAGGTCGAGCGTGGCGAGGTGGAAGCCGAAGACCTCGACCGCGCGGATCAGCCGCCCGATCGCGCCGCCGGTGCCCAGCAGCCCGCCGCCATCGGCCCCCAGCGGGCGCGCGATCGTCACCAGATCGGCGCGCAGCGCCGCCGGGTCGGCGTAGGGCTCGCCGGTCAGATGCCCCGGACGCGGCGCGGGCTGCCCGGTCAGCTTCGAATAGGTCGCCGCGACGCGGGCGTAGATCCCCGACAGGGCGCGGCGGTACGGCTCGTCGCTGCGGCTCTCCGCCACGTCGCCGCTCGCCTCCGCCAGGTGTAAGACGCCCGCGTCGACCGTGGCATGGCCCGCCGAGATCGACAGTTCCGCCCCCATCGCGTGCAGCTGGTCGAGATAATAGCCGAGCACCGCCTGCGCCGCCTTGGCGAGCGCGGTGCGCAAGCTGTCCGCGGTGACGAAGGGGTTGCCGTCGCGGTCGCCGCCGATCCAGCTGCCGGGGCGCAGGAAGGCAGGCACGCGCTCGCCCATCGCGCGGTCCCAGCGCTGATAGAGCGCGGGGATCACGGGGAGGAACACGTCGCGCAGATAGCTGAGAGCGGTGTCCACCTCGTCGACGACGTACAGCCGCTCGCGCCGCAGCACGCGTGTCTGCCACAGCAGCGCCACCTGCCGCACGATCGCCTCGTCCACCTGGTCGCCGTCCGGGGTCGCCTCCACCCCGCGGTCGCGCATCGCCATCAGCTGCGCGATGCGGTTGCGGTGGTCGATCATGCTCTTGCGTCGCACCTCGGTCGGGTGCGCGGTCAGCACCGGCGCGATCAGGCCATCGCCCAGCAGCGCCATGACCTGATCGTGGCCGATCCCCGCCGCCTCCAGCCGGGCGAGCGCGGCGGCCAGGTCCGCGCCTTCCTCCGCCGCGATGCCCTGCCGGTCCTCGGCCAGATTGGCGAGCATGGAGAAGAGCATAAAGCCGCGGACGAAATCGAGCGTCTCGTCCAGGTCGAGCGTGCCCAGCTCCGCATCGGGCCGCGCGTCGTGATTGCCACGGTGGCGTTCGACGCTGGCGGAGCGGATCGCCTCGGTCCGCTCATACAATTTATCGCCGCCATAGGCGCGGATCACATCGCCCAGCACGCGGCCGAGATAGCGGACATCGGGATTGTTGGTGATCGGGGGCAGCGTGCTCATGGCGCGTATTGCTGCGCCGCAACAGCGCGCCGGTCAACCGGACGTGGACGTCAGGTGTGCGCTTTCTTCGTAAACCTTTGCAGCGTCAGAAGCCGTCGTCCGGCGGCGCGTCGCGTTCGTCGGGTGCGCGGTCCACCGGCACGCGCTCGCGCGGACCCCGCGGGGCAGGCGGATTGGGCAGATCGATGCCCAGGTCGCGCAGCCGGTCGACCGCCTGGTCCAGCTGCCCGGGCGCGCCCTGCAACGCGTCCTGCACCTGTCCGCCGACATCCTCGCCCAGCGCGTCGATGACATTGTCGATCGGGGCCATGTCCTCGTCGTCGATCGGCGCCGCGACGACGGGAATGTTCAGCGCGCTCATCATGAACTGGCGCCAGATCTGTGCCGGGATGCCGCCGCCGTGAAGCCCTGGGTTGGGCGTGCTGTCGTCGTTGCCGACCCATACGCCGACCACCAGATCGCCCGCGAAGCCGATGAACCACGCATCGCGCCCGCCCTGGCTGGTGCCCGTCTTGCCGAACGCCTGCACCGGCAGGTTCGCATCGCGCCCGGTGCCGCGGATCGAGGAGTTCAGCAGCTGTTTCATCTCGTCGCGGATGTTGCCGGGCATCGCCCGGTCGCGCCCCGCGATCGCCTCGTACCAGCTGGCGCTGCGGTTGCCCTCCACCCCGCGCGCCACCACCGGATAGCGTCCGCTGGCGACCGCGGCATAGGCGGCGGTCAGCTCCAGCAGCGATACCTCCGCGGTGCCCAGCCCGATCGTCGCCTCGTTGGCGATCGGCGTGGTGATGCCCAGGTCGCGCGCCGCCTTGATGACGTTGCGCACGCCCACCTCCTGCGTCAGCCGCGCCGCGACGACGTTGCTGGAGCGGGCGAAGGCGCGTTGCAGCGTGATCGGGCCCAGATAGCGATTGTCGTCGTTCTTGGGTTTCCACCCCGCGATCTCGACCGGCGAATCGTCGCGTACGGTGTCGGGGTGGAGCCCGGCGCGAAGTGCTGCAAGATAGACGAACAGCTTGAAGGTGGAGCCGGGCTGGCGCTTCGCCTGCACCGCGCGGTTGAACGGGCTGGCGACGTAGTTGCGCCCGCCGACCATCGCGACAACCTCGCCATCGGGCTTCATCGCGACCAGCGCCGCCTGCGCCTGGCGCAGCCCCGCCTGCCGCACGACGCGCTCCGCGGTCGCCTGCATCTTGGGGTCGAGCGTGGTGCGCACCGTCGCGTTGACACCCGCGTCGCCCGCCACCTCGCGTGCGGAGGGCAGCACCCAGTCGGCGAAATAGGTGCCGGTCGGCAGCGTCTCGGGCCGGTCCGCCAGCACGCGCTGCGGCTGGACGCGATCGGCCTCGCGCTGCGTCAGGAAACCCGCGTCGACCATCGCACCGACGACCACCGCCTGGCGCGCACGCGCGCCCTTCAGGTTGCCGGTGGGGGCGAGCCGCGACGGCGCCTTCACCAGCCCGGCCAGCATCGCCGCCTGCCCGATGTTCAGCTTCTGCGGGGTGCGGCCGAAATAATGTTTCGACGCCGCGGTGATGCCGTAGACGTTGTCGCCGAAATAGACGTTGGAGAGGTAACGCGACAGGATCTCGTCCTTGGTCAGCCACGCCTCCAACCAGAAGGCGATCATGACCTCGCGGATCTTGCGCGCGGCGGTGCGGTCCGAATCGAGGAAGGCGTTCTTCGCCAGCTGCTGCGTGATCGTGCTGCCGCCCTGGCGCACCCCGCCCGAGCCGACATTGGCCCAGGCGGCGCGCGCGATGCCGCGCGGGTCGATACCCCAGTGCGAGTAGAAGCGGCGATCCTCGATCGCGACGAACGCCTCGCGCACGTGCGCGGGCAGGGTGGCGGCATCGACCGGCGCGCCGATGATCGCGCCGCGCCGCGCGATCGGCGTACCGTCCGCCGCGGTCAGCGTGATCGACGGCGGCGTGGGCGGCTTGAGCGAGCGCGACAGCGGCGCGGTGACCGCCAGCCACACCACCGCGACGACGAACAGCACGATGATCGCGGCGATCCCGCGCACGATCCACCCGCCGACGCCCGCGCCCGCGAAGCGCCAGCGCTGCCGGGGCGGCTCGTCCCCGCCACCGCCGCCGCCTCCGCCATATCCGGGGAACGGATCCGACGGGGGAGGCGCGTCATGCCAGTCGCCGAACGACGGCAGCGGCGTGCCGGGCGTGGCGCCCGGCGCATGATTGTAGCGGACGCGGCCGTTGTCGAAGGGTTCGGGGCGCATGGTTGTCGACTGTTTTACAGGGATAGGACAGTCGTCGCAAGCGACCGTTGGACGAGGATAGCGGTTGGGGAGCCGTGACGAAAGTGTGCTCCTGCGAACGCAGGAGCCTAGGGTTCCGGGCGGCAACGACGTCGCTCTGCGTGGCCCTGGGTTCCGGCGTTCGCCGGAACACATGGCTAATCCGATTGACTTACCCGTCCGCGACGCGCAGCCTGTTGAAAAGATACGAACAGGAGAGAGCCATGGGCGACGCGGCCTATGACGTCGTGATCCGCGGCGGGACGGTGGTGGACGGTTCCGGCGGGGAGCCGTTTGCGGCCGATGTCGCGGTGGCGGAGGGGGTGATCGTCGGCATCGGGCGGATCGCCGGGCGCGGCCGCGAGGAGATCGACGCGCGCGGGCACCTCGTCACCCCCGGATTCGTCGACGTCCACACCCATTACGACGGGCAGGCGACCTGGGACGAGCGGATGCAGCCGTCGTCGTGGCACGGCGTGACCACCGTGGTGCAGGGCAATTGCGGCGTCGGCTTCGCGCCGTGCCGCCCGGAGGATCGCGACCGGCTGGTCTATCTGATGGAGGGGGTGGAGGACCTGCCCTATCCGGTGCTGACCGCGGGGCTGCCGTGGAACTGGCAGTCGTTCCCCGACTATCTCGATGCGTTGCAGGCGCGGCGCTTCGACCTCGACATCGCGACCCAGGTGCCGCACGCGGCGCTGCGCGTCCATGTCATGCGCGAGCGCGGCGTGGCGCGCGAACCCGCCACGCCCGACGATATCGCGGAGATGGCGCGGCTGGCGCGCGCGGCGGTGGAGGCGGGGGCGGTCGGCTTCTCGACCAGCCGCACGCTCAATCACAAGACGAAGGCGGGCGAACCGACGCCCACGCTGACCGCGGAGGAGGACGAGCTGACCGGGATCGCGATGGCGCTCGCCGCCGCGAACGGCGGGCGCGGGGCGGGGGTGCTGCAATTCGTCAGCGACTTCTACCCGGACCCGGAGGCGGAGTTCGCGATGTTCCGCCGCATCGTCGAGAAGAGCGGGCGTCCGCTGTCGTTCAGCCTGGCGCAGAGCCACCAGTCGCCCGATTCGTTCCGGCTGATCCTCCAGCGGCTGGAGGAAGCGGTCGACGCCGGGCTGCCGATGAAGGCGCAGGTGTCGGCGCGCGCGGTCGGCGTGCTGTTCGGGCTCGACCTGACGCTCAACCCGTTCAGCGCGCACGCCGCCTATCGCGCGATCGCCGACCTGCCGCTGGCCGAGCGGGTGGCGCGGCTGCGCGACCCGGAAGTCCGCGCGGCGTTGATCGCGGAGCAACCTCGACCAGCCGATCCCTTCGCCAGCGCGAGCCTGACCGCGTGGAGCGGCATGTATCCGCTCGGGGCGGAAAGCCCGGATTACGAGCCGACGCAGGACCGCACCGTCGCGGCGCTGGCGGCGGCGCAGGGGCGCGATGCCAAGGAGGTGGCGCTAGACCACCTGCTGTCGAACGACGGCCGCGGCATCCTGTACCTGCCGTTCCTCAGCTACGGCTACGGCTCGCTGGACGCCAGCTACGAGATGATGAGGCATCGCGACACCGTGCCCGGTCTCTCGGACGGCGGCGCGCACGTGGGGATGATCTGCGACGGCAGCTTCCCGACGTCGCTGCTGACGCACTGGACGCGCGACCGCACGCGCGGGCCTAGGCTGTCGTTGCCGTTCGTCATCCGGCAGCAATGCGCGGATACCGCCGCTCTGGTCGGGCTGCACGACCGCGGGCGCGTCGCGGTGGGGCTGCGTGCGGACCTGAACGTGATCGACCATGCGAACCTGACGCTGCTGGCGCCGGAGATCGTCCACGACCTGCCCGCGGGCGGGCGGCGGCTGATGCAGCGCGCGCGCGGCTATGTCGCGACATTGGTGGCGGGGACGATCACCTATCGCGATGGCGAGCCGACCGGCGCGCTGCCGGGGCGGCTGATCCGCGGCGCGCAGGCGGCGCCGGCGGGGGTGCGGATCGCGGCGTAGCTCGCCATGACGACGGCCCGCCGTAACTAAAGTTATCTCAACATTGACACCCGCCCGTCCGCTGGTCCACCCATGCGCGAAAGGGCGGCGACAGACCGCGAGCGGGAGAGCGTGCATGGTGCTGACCAAGGGCGACGACTATCCGATCCACCAGACGGCGGAGCCGGTGGCCTATGCCGGGACCGACCGCAATTTCTACGACCGCTATTATTTCAACGGCTATGCGCCGGGTGTCGGCGACGACGGCTTCCTGGCGGTGGCGATGGGGGTCTATCCGCACATCAACGTGATCGACGCCAGCTTTTGCTGGCTGATGGGCGGGCGGCAGGTGAACCTGCACGCCAGCCGCGGGCTCGGCATGGAGCGGATGGACACGCAGGTCGGCCCGATCGGAATCGAGGTGGTCGAGCCGCTGAAGGTGCTGCGCGTCACCGTCGACGCGCCGCAGGAGGGGGTCCGGGCCGAGCTGACCTTCACCGGGCGCGCCTTCCCGCAGGAGGAGCCGCGCTTCACCCGCCGCAACGGGCCGCGCGTGCTGATGGACGTGACGCGGCTGACGCAGAACGGCCGCTACGAGGGCTGGGTCGAGGTGGATGGCGAGCGCCACGACGTCTCCGGCTGGGTCGGCACGCGCGACCGCAGCTGGGGCGTGCGGCCGATCGGCGCCCCCGACGCGCAGCCGCCCAGCCCCGCGATCGCGCCGCAATTCTTCTGGCTGTGGAGCCCGTGCGTGATGGAGGGCGGCGACCTGTACCTCCACACCAATGACGACGCGCACGGCCGCTTCTGGAACCGCCGCGCCACCTGGCGGCCAGAGGGCG
>CAJYKB010000106.1 GCA_913774925.1 uncultured Sphingomonas sp.
AATATATTGCCACACCACCGAGTGCATCAGGACGCGCGCGACCCCCGCCTTCTGTGGCAAGGTCAGCTGCGCCTCCACCCAGTCGGCCGCATCGCCCTGCACCAGGTCGACCGGGTCGGCGCGCACCATCGCGATCGCGGTGCCGAGCCGGGCGAGCCGTTCCTCCGCGTCGATCCAGACATAGCCCTCCAGCCGCTCCGCCTGCGCCGGGTCGGCGACGTCGACCGGCGCGATGTCGACGCCCCGCGCCCGCACGACGTCGATCGGCGCCTCCGGCGGCGGCGCGCCGCGCCATTCGGGCCGGATCACCAGCGGCGACGCCGCCGGCCCCGCGCCCACCCCGCCCAGGTCGAACCGCATCCGCCCGATCAGCAGGTTCAGCCCCGCGCTGGACCCGATCTCCCATACCTCCACGCGCGGCCCGAACGCGGCGGCGACGTGGAGCAATCCCGTCATCAGCCCGGCCGATCGCGCGGCCTCGTTGGTCTGCGGCGGCCCGTCCAGCCACGCCAGCAGCGCGTCGTCATGACGCTGCACCGCCCGTGTGGTGGCGTCGTCGTCACCATCCGCAAACATCCGCACCAGATCGGCGTCGCCGGTCCGGCGCAACAGCGCGTGCAGCCCGCCGACCAGCCGCAGCACCAGCGCATCCGCCACCGGTTCCCCCGCCCAGTCGAGCACGCGCCGCCCGGTTTCGGTGCCTCGCGACAGCGTCCGCGCCAGCGCGCGACACACCGCGGCGGTCCGCGGTGCCGCCATCGCGTCGCAATATTGCGCCTGAACCTCGAAAGATTCGCGATTTTGCGCTTCGTTCGCCAACTTCCGCCTCCTGCCATCGCGGTCATTGCGCCTCCCGCCCCCCTCCCGTAAAGCCCGCGCCCATGGCTGAACCCATCGTGATCGCGGTGCCCAAGGGACGCATTCTGGGCGAGGCGCTGCCGCTGCTCGCCGCCGCCGGCGTCGTACCGGAGCCTGCCTTCGGCGACCCCGACAGCCGCGCCTTGCGCTTCGCCACGCAGGATCCCGGCATCGAGCTGATCCGGGTGCGTGCCTTCGACGTCGCCACCTTCGTCGCGCACGGCGCGGCCCAGCTGGGCATCGTCGGCTCCGATGTGCTGGCGGAATTCGACTATGCCGAGCTCTACGCCCCCGTCGATCTCGACATCGGCCATTGCCGCCTGTCGGTCGCCGAACCCGCCGCGATGGCGGCCAGCGACGATCCGCGCGGGTGGAGCCATGTCCGCGTGGCGACCAAATATCCCCATGTCACCGCACAATATTTCGCGCGCCGCGGGGTGCAGGCGGAGTGCATCAAGCTGAACGGTGCGATGGAGCTGGCGCCGACGCTGGGGCTGGCGACGCGCATCGTCGACCTCGTCTCCTCCGGCCGGACGCTGAAGGACAACGGGCTGGTCGAGGTGGAGGAAATCATGCCCGTCTCCGCGCGCCTGATCGTCAACCGCGCCGCGATGAAGACCCGCGCGCACGTCTTCCCGCTGGTGGAGGCGTTCCGCGCCGCGGTGGGCGCGCGCGCGGCATGATCCGGCTCGACACGACCGACGCGGATTTCGCCGCACGCTTCGCCGCGCTGGTCGACGATCGCCGCGAAACCGCGACCGACGTTGCACGCGATGTCGCGACGATCATCCGCGCGGTCCGCGAAGAGGGCGACGCCGCCTTGCGCGCCTTCACACAGAAGCTCGACCGCCACGACCTGGACGCGACCGGCTGGCGCGTCGACGCCGCCGCCTGCGCCGCCGCGTTCGACGCGCTCGAGCCGGAACTGCGCACCGCGCTCGAACTCGCCGCCGCGCGCATCCGCGCCTATCACGAGAAGCAGCGCCCCGAGGATACCGCCTTTACCGACGCCGCCGGGGTCCGGCTGGGCGCGCGCTGGCGGGCGGTGGACGCGGCGGGGATCTACGTCCCCGGTGGGCGCGCCGCTTACCCCTCCACGCTGCTGATGAACGCCATCCCCGCACGCGTCGCGGGGGTCGAGCGGCTGGTCGTCGTCACCCCGACGCCGGATGGCGAGGTCAACCCGCTGGTCCTCGCCGCCGCGCATCTGGCGCAGGCGGACGAGGTGTGGCGCGTCGGCGGGGCACAGGCGATCGCCGCGCTCGCCTATGGCACCGACCGGATCGCGCGCGTCGATGTCGTCACCGGCCCCGGCAATGCCTGGGTCGCGGAGGCGAAGCGACAGGTGTACGGCGTCGTCGGCATCGACATGGTCGCCGGCCCCAGCGAGATCGTCGTGGTGGCGGACGGCGCCAACGACCCCGAGTGGATCGCCGCCGACCTGCTCAGCCAGGCCGAGCACGACACGACCACGCAATCGATCCTCTTTACCAACGACGACGCCTTTGCCGACCGCGTGGCTGACGCGGTCGAGCGGCAGCTGGCCGACCTGCCGACGCAGGCGGTCGCGCGGGTGGCGTGGGAGGACAATGGCGCGATCGTGATCGTCCCCTCCCTTGTCGACGCGATCCCGCTGGTCGACCGGCTCGCCCCCGAACATGTCGAGCTGGCCTGCGACGATCCGCAGGCACTGTTCGATCGCCTGCGCCACGCCGGCTCCGCCTTCCTGGGCCGTCACACGCCCGAGGCGATCGGCGATTACGTCGCCGGCCCCAACCATGTCCTGCCCACCGGGCGGCGCGCGCGCTTTGCCAGTGGCCTCGGCGTTACCGACTTCATGAAGCGCACCAGCTTCCTCCAGCTGGACGAAACCGCGCTCAACGAACTCGGCCCTGCAACGATTGCCCTGGCGAATGCGGAGGGGCTGCCCGCCCATGCGAAGTCGGTGGCACTGCGAATCCGGACGAACCGCTGAGGGGTGACGCGGCGCGCGGTTGGGCGTAAGGGCCGCCGCCATGTCCCGACCAGCTGCACGTACCCAGGCCCGCGCCGCCGCGCGCCTCGCCGCCGTCCAGGCGCTCTACCAGCACGAAATGGAGGGGACCGCGATCCCCGCGCTGCTCCACGAATTCCACCAGCATCGCCTGGGCGCCACGATCGAGGAGGTCGAATATGCCGACGCCGACGTCGACTTCTTCGATGACGTGGTGAAGGGCGCCGACGCGCGCCGCGAGGAGATCGACACGCTGATCGCGGGCAAGCTCGCCAAGGGCTGGTCGCTCGACCGCCTCGACCGCCCGATGAAGGCGATCCTGCGCGCGGGCACCTACGAACTGCTCGCCCGCGACGACGTGCCGGTCGCCGCCGCGATCAGCGAATATGTCGACGTCGCGCACGCCTTCTACGAAAAGCGTGAGTCGGGCTTCGTCAACGGCCTGCTTGACGCGATTGCCAAGGACGTGCGCCGCTAGGGATGGCGGAAATCGTCAACCTGAACCGCGCCCGCAAGGCGAAGGTGCGCGCGGACGGGCAGGCGAAGGCCGCCGCGAACCGCGCTGCCTTCGGCCGGACGAAGGCGCAGAGGGTGGCGGACGCGGAAGAGGCCGCGCGCCGCGACGCGCTGCTCGACGGGGCGAAGCGCGAGGAATAACCTCGCGTGCTCCGGCGAAGGCCGGAGCGTTGTCGATCGACGTGCTACCGTCCGCCACGGCTCCGGCCTCCGCCGGAGCACGGGGGAAACGCCGAATGACCGAAGCCGACTTCCTCGCCCGCCTGCGCACGCTGCCGCTCCACCCCGGCGCGCGCGGCCTGACCGACGACACCGCGACGCTCGCCGGCCTGACCGGGACCACCGATACATTGGTGGAGGGCGTCCACTTCCTCCCCACCGATCCCGCCGGTGACGTCGCGTGGAAGCTGGTCGCGACCAACCTTTCCGACCTCGCCGCCAAGGGTGCGCGGGTCGAGGGCGTCCTGCTCAACTACCCGCTGCGCGACGACGCGTGGGACGCCGCCTTCCTCGACGGGCTGGGCGTGGCGCTCGCGACGCTCGCCTGTCCGCTGATCGGCGGCGATACTGTCTCGCTGCCGGCGAGCGCCCCGCGCGTACTGACCGTCACCGCGTTCGGCAGGGACGCCGTCGCCCCGCCGCGGTCCGGCGCGCGCGCGGGCGATGCGCTCTACGTCACCGGGACGATCGGCGATGCCGGCACGGGGCTGGCGATCGCCCGCGCGGGACAGGGCGACGCCATGCTGCTGGCACGCTACCGCCGGCCGGTGCCACGGCTGGCGGAGGGACGCGCGTTGGCGCCGCTCGTCCATGCGATGATGGACGTGTCCGACGGGCTGCTTATCGACGCCGCGCGCATGGCCGCCGCCAGCGCGCTCGGCGTCACCATCGACCTCTCCGCCGTCCCGCTCGCCCCCGGCGTCACCGACCCGCTCGTCGCGGCGACCGCGGGCGACGATTACGAACTGCTGTTCGCCGCGACCCCCGACGCAACGCTTCCCGTGCCGGCGACTCGCGTCGGCACCTTCGCGCCCGGCACCGGGCTGACGCTAACCCATGAGGGACATTCGGTGCCCCTGCCCGCCACGCTCGGCTATCAGCACGGCTTGCGCTGACGCAGGCGCGTGTTAGCCTCGCTGCCCAAGCGGACGACCGGCGACAGACCGGATGCCGCGGCAACAGGAGGGATGTAAGGCATGACGATCGTCACCCTTGCCATCGTCTGCGGCGTCGTCGCCGTACTCTATGGCTTCGTAACCAGCCGACAGGTTCTCAGCGCGTCGCCCGGCAACGAGCGGATGCAGGATATCGCCAGCGCGATCCAGGAGGGCGCGAAGGCGTATCTGACGCGGCAATATACCGCGATCGCGGTGGTCGGCGCGGTGGTGGCGGTCGTGCTGCTGTTCACGCTGGGCGCGCTGTCGACGATCGGCTTCGTGATCGGCGCGGTCCTGTCGGGCGTCGCCGGGTTCGTGGGCATGAACATCTCGGTCCGCGCCAACGTCCGCACCGCGGAGGCCGCTCGCACCTCGCTGCAGGGCGGGCTGACCATGGCGTTCCGCTCGGGCGCGGTGACGGGAATGCTGGTCGCGGGGCTGGGGCTGCTCGCGATCGCGGGGTTCTTCTGGTATCTCACCGGTCCCGCAGGTCTGCTCCCCAACGACCGTGCGATCGTGGAGGCGCTGACCGCGCTGGCGTTCGGCGCGTCGCTGATCTCGATCTTCGCGCGGCTGGGCGGCGGCATCTTCACCAAGGCCGCCGACGTCGGCGCCGACCTGGTCGGCAAGGTGGAGGCGGGCATCCCGGAGGACGACCCCCGCAACCCCGCGGTGATCGCGGACAACGTCGGTGACAATGTCGGCGACTGCGCCGGGATGGCCGCCGACCTGTTCGAAACCTATGTCGTGACGTTGGGCGTGACGATGGTATCGATCGCGTTGCTGATCCAGGCGGATGCCGCGGAACTCGCGCGCCTGATGAGCCTGCCGCTGGCGGTGGGCGGGGTGTGCATCATCACCTCGATCATCGGCACGTATATGGTCCGGCTCGGCCGCAGCGGCTCGATCATGGGGGCGCTGTACAAGGGCTTCTGGACCTCGGCGATCCTGTCGGTGCCCGCGATCTGGTTCGCGACGCAATGGGCGCTGGGCGACATGAACGCGGTGATCGGCGGCGCCGGCTTCCTGGATGGCGGGGCAAGCGCCGCGCCGCTGGCCGGCGCGACCACCCCCACCGACACCGCGGTAGCGGGTCTGCCGACGGCATCGGGCTTCACCGGCATGGACCTGTTCTGGTGCATGATGATCGGGCTGGCGGTCACCGGGCTGATCGTGTGGATCACCGAATATTACACCGGCACCAACTACCGCCCGGTGAAGTCGATCGCGAAGGCGAGCGAGACCGGTCACGGCACCAACGTCATCCAGGGGCTGGCGATCAGCCTGGAGGCGACCGCGCTGCCGACGATCGTGATCGTCATCGCGGTGGTCGCGACCTACAAGCTCGCCGGAATCATCGGCATCGCCTTCGCCGCGACGTCGATGCTGGCGCTGGCGGGCATGGTCGTCGCGCTCGACGCGTACGGCCCGGTGACCGACAATGCCGGCGGCATCGCGGAGATGGCGGGGCTCGACGACGAGGTGCGCCACAAGACCGATGCGCTCGACGCGGTCGGTAACACGACGAAAGCGGTGACGAAGGGCTATGCGATCGGCTCCGCCGGACTTGCCGCGCTGGTGCTGTTCGGCGCGTATACGACCGATCTGGAGACGTACTTCCCCGACCTGACCGTCGATTTCTCGCTGGGCAATCCGTACGTGATCGTCGGGCTGCTGCTCGGCGCACTGCTGCCGTACCTGTTCGGCGCGTTCGGCATGACCGCGGTCGGCCGCGCGGCGGGCGCAGTGGTGGAGGAAGTGCGCGAGCAGTTTCGCGACAATCCCGGCATCATGCAGGGCACCAGCCGTCCGAATTACGGCCGCACCGTCGACCTCGTCACCCGCGCCGCGATCCGGGAGATGATCGTGCCGTCGCTGCTACCGGTGCTGTCGCCGATCGCGCTCTACTTCATCGTTACCGCGGTCGACGGGCAGGCCTCCGGCTTCGCCGCACTCGGCGCGATGCTGCTGGGTGTCATCGTATCCGGCCTGTTCGTCGCGCTCTCGATGACCTCGGGCGGCGGCGCGTGGGACAATGCCAAGAAATATATCGAGGACGGCAACCACGGCGGCAAGGGATCGGAGGCGCACAAGGCCGCGGTGACCGGCGACACGGTGGGCGATCCGTACAAGGACACTGCCGGCCCCGCCGTCAATCCGATGATCAAGATCACCAACATCGTCGCGCTTCTGCTGCTGGCGGCCCTCGCCACCCACGCCGGCGGCTGACGCCTATCATCCGGCGTCCGTCATCGCGCATGACGGACGCCGCTTGCCCTCGTCGCCCCCGCCCCCCATATCGCTGGTCGCAGCCGCGCTCCCTCGCGTCGGCAACCCCAGCGTTCGCCTTCCCTTTTCCCGTCGTCTCGGCTATGGGCGCGCGCATTCAACGCGAAAGAGACACCGGTTGGCGAAAGAAGAACTCCTCGAGATGCGCGGGCAGGTGGTGGAACTGCTGCCCAACGCGATGTTCCGCGTCCGGCTCGAGAACGATCACGAGATCCTGGGTCACACCGCAGGCAAGATGCGCAAGAATCGTATCCGTGTCTTGGTCGGTGACGAGGTGCTGGTCGAACTGACCCCCTATGACCTGACCAAGGGGCGGATCACCTACCGCTTCATGCCGGGTCGCGGCGGCCCCGGCCCGTCCTAAGACGCTCTTCCGCCGTTGACGGCGGATGTCCATGACCGCTCTCGTCCTCGCTTCCTCCTCTCCGCGGCGACGCGATCTGCTCGCACGGATCGGCGTCGTGCCTGCGCGCGTACATGCGCCCGCGATCGACGAGACGCCCCGCCCAGGCGAATTGCCGCGCGTGTACGCGCTGCGGCTGGCCGAAGAGAAGGCACGCGCCGTCCCGCGCGTCGCGGGAGAGGCGGTGCTGGCGGGCGACACCACCATCGCACTCGGTCGCCGCATCCTGCCCCCCGCCGACACCGAAGAGGTGCAGCGCAAGCTGCTGCGGCTTTTGTCGGGACGGCGCCACCACGCACTGTCCGCGGTGTGCGTCATCGCGCCGGACGGCACCGTTCGCACCCGCCTGGCCGACACGATCGTCGCGTTCAAGCCGCTCTCCCCGCAGGAGATCGACGCATATGTCGTGTGTGGCGAGGGGCTGGGGAAGGCGGGTGGCTATGCGATCCAGGGGCGTGCCGAGGCGTTCGTCCGCTTTCTCCAGGGCAGCCATTCCGGCGTGATCGGCCTGCCGCTGTTCGAAACGCGCGCGCTGCTGGCGACCGCAGGCGTCGCCTTTGGCTGAATGGCTGTATGAGGATGGCGTGGGCGAGGCGCGCGCCGCGCTGGTCGACGACGACCGCATCCTCGCCGCCCGCATCGAGCTGCCCGATACGCTGCGCGTCGGCACCGTCGCACCCGCGCGCCTGACCGAGCGCACCGTCGCCGCGCTCGCGGACGGACGCGAGGTGATGCTGGACCGCGCGCCCCCCGGCGTGACGCTTGGCGCGGCGCTGACGGTCGAGATCGTCCGCGAGGCGATACCCGAGCCCGGCCGCGCCAAGCGCGCGCGCGGACGCGCCACCGATCTCGCCCCCGCCGCGGGACCCGATCTGCTCGCGCGCATCGCTGCGACCGGTCATCCCGTGCGCCGTCTGCGCGCGCACGAGGCGGACGCGCTGGAGGCCGCAGGCTGGTCCGAGGTGCTGGAGGAAGCGCTCCACGGCGAGATCCCCTTCCCCGGCGGCGTGCTGCGGATGACGCCCACGCCCGCGATGACGCTGTTCGACGTCGATGGCGACACCGCCGCGGACGCGCTCGCGCTCGCCGCCGCCACCGCCACCGCGCAGGCGATTCGCCGCCACGGCATCGGCGGATCGATCGGCGTGGATTTCCCGACCGTGACCGGCAAGAACGCGCGACAGGCGGTCGCCGCCGCGATCGACGCCGCACTGCCGCCGCCGTTCGAGCGGACGGCGGTCAACGGCTTCGGCTTCCTCCAGATCGTCCGGCCGCGCCCCCGCGCCTCCCTGCCCGAGCGGCTGCGCGACGATCCCGTCGGCGCTGCCGCGCGCGCCGCGCTGCGCGTGATCGAGCGGACGCCGGTCTCCGCCCCCAACCGCCACCGCCTGCCCGATGCGGTACGCGAGCGGATCGAGTCGCGCGCTGACTGGCTGGAGATGCTGGTGCGGCGTACGGGTCGCGCGCCTATATTCGACCGATGAAGAACGCCTGCCCGATCTGCCGCGCGCCCGTCGATCCGGCGCACACGCCCTTTTGCAGCCGCGGGTGCAAGGATCGCGACCTGCTGCAATGGCTGGGCGAGGGCTATCGCATCCCCGGCCCATCAGTGAATGATACGGAAGGGCTGGACAGCGCCCGAGACACCGATTAGGGACCGCGCCTCATCGCTTCTCGCGGTGCGCCCAAGTAGCTCAGTTGGTAGAGCATACGACTGAAAATCGTAGTGTCGGTGGTTCGATCCCGCCCTTGGGCACCATTTCCCTAATTCGCTGATTCCAACGCGCCGGCCAGCGCCTCGCCCGTCTCGGGGCGCAGCGTGAAGATGCCGCTGTCGGCATGGCGCGTCGGATGGACCCGGTTGGTCAGCAGCGTCCATGCGATCCCGCGATCGAAATCGATCCACAGCCCCGTACCGGTGAAGCCGGTATGGCCGATGGTGCCCGGCGAGCACGCCTGCCCGCCGGACCAGCCTGGGAAGCGGATTTCCCAGCCATGGGTACGATGCCCCTCGACCGGCTGGCGCATCGCCGCAATCGCGGACGGTGACGCGCCGCTACCGTCGAGCAGCGACCGCGCATAGTCGAGCACGCCATCGACCGTCCCGAACAGCCCCGCATGCCCCGTACGCCCGCCCATCGCGAAGCCATTCTCGTCGTGCACCTCGCCCTGCAGGACGCGCCCGCGCCATGCGCAATGTTCGGTCGCGACCGCCGGCCCCGGCGGCGGACCCCAGCTCAGCCCCGCGCCCAGCGGTTGCGCGTCGAGTCCCGCCCCCGTGATCCGCTCGATCGCGATGCCCAGCAGGATGAAGTTGATGTCCGAATAGACCGGCGGGCCGTGCCGCCATTCGCGCTGAAGCACGAAGGCGCGCAGCCGCGCCGGATCGTCGCCATAGGTATAGATCGGCTCGACCGCGGGCCGGAAGGTGCGATGGACCAGGCAGTCGCGGAACGTCAGCCGCCGCTCGGCGGCGTGGGCGACGTCGTACTGGCGCAGGTCCGGGATGGCGTCGGTCAGCGGACGGTCGAGGTCGATCCGCCCCTCGTCCGCCAACCGCAGGATGAACGTGGTGGTCGCGATCACCTTGCTGACCGAGGCGAGATCGAACCAGTGCGCGCGCGTCAGCGGCTCCGGCGTGGGCACGCGGCGCGCCAGCCCCGCAACGCGCACCGCGCGTGCGCCATCGGCGGTCACCACCCCCAGCGTCGCGCCGGGGATCCGCCCCGCGGCGAGATACGCCTGCGCCGGGGCGAAGGCGGCATCGGCGACAGCCTCGATCATCGGTCGTCCTTTCGGGGTGCAATGCGCGCGAGCGCGGGCAGGAACAGCACCGCGGCGAAGCTGAGAGCCCCCGACAGTACGAAGAAGCCGTCATAGCCGATCGCCTCGACCATCACGCCCCCCGCCCCCGCCAGCAGCCGCGGCAGCAGGAAGGCGAAGCCGGTCAGGAAGGCATATTGCGCGCCCGGATAGCGCGGGTTCACCAGCAGCGAAAGATAGACGACAAAGACCGTCCCCGCGAAGCCATTGCCGAACTGGTCCGCCGCGGTCGCGACATATAGCATCAGCTCGTCCGCCCGCTGCTGCGCCAGCCACACGAACGCGAAATTGCCCAGCCCCGCGACCAGCGCACCCAGCGCCAGCAGCCACGTCATCCGCCACCGCGTCGCCAGCCAGCCGCCCAGCCCGACGCCGATCATGCTGGCCCCCAGCGCGACGAAGCTGTCCGCCTTGCCGATCTGCGTCAGCGTGTAGCCCAGCCCCTTTATCATCGGCTTCGACAGGTTGAGCGCCAGCACGTCGCCCATGCGATAGATCGAGACGAAGGCCATCAGGATCAGCGCCGCGAAACCGTAACGCCAGAAGAAGTCGACGTACGGCCCCAGCACCGTCGACGTGCGCAGCGCCGAATCGGGGGCAGATCGGCGGATCCTCGGCAGCGCGGCAGCCATCAGCAGGAACGGCACCATGCACAGCCCCAGGACATAGGGGGTGACGTTGCTCTTCGCATCGATCCCGGCGCGCACGGCGAGGTCGAGGACGACCCAGCCGACCGCGGCAGTCACCGCCGTCGCCGCCAGCAGGATAGCGACACTCGCCCCGATGCCGATCGCCAGCGCGACACCACGGCCGCCGCCGTGCGACGCATCGGGGCGCATCGCGGCGAGCAGCGGGAACGGCAGGAACGCCGCCACCGCGATCAGCAGATAGGCCGCGCTCCAGCCGCCCGAATCGGCGACAAGCAGCGCCCCCGAGCCCGCCGCGACCATCGCGCTGCGATAGCCCCACAGGTTCGCGGCGACGATCGGCCCCTGCTCGTCCTGCGTCGGATACAGCTCGATCCGCCAGGCGTCGGCCGCGATCTCCAGCGTGGTGGTCCAGAAGGCGAGCAGCACCGCGAACAGCGCGGTGACCGCCAGGCTGGCGTCCGACGCGGTCAGCGCCATCGCCACCATCGCGGTGAAGATGCCGAGCGAGGCGAGCATGATCCACCCGCGCCGCCGCCCCCAGTAGCGACCGAAGCCCGGAATGTCGTAGCGGTCGAGCAGCGGCGCCCACACGAACTTCAGCGTCGGCAGCAGCTGCACCCAGGCGAAGAAGCCGATCACCGCCAGCGCCACGCCGTGCGCCTGCAACCGCAGCGTCAGCACGGTCGAGAACATGTAGAAGGGCAGCCCCGCGGCAAAGCCCAGCAACCCGTAGAGCGCCATGCCGCGCCGGTCGGTGCGGGCGGGGGCAAGGGGATCGGTCATGCAGGCTCCGGCATAGGTCAGGCGGCAACCGTCCGCGCAGGAGCGCGGCGCGTCAATCCCGCGACGATGGCGCGCGGTTATGGTCTGGCCAGCCCCGTTCATGGCCGGCGGGCGTTGCCCCTTGCACGTGGACGCATAATCGCGACAGGAGCACCGACATGACGGCAAGCGGCTTTTTCCTGGGCGTGGATGCGGGCGGCAGCCATTGCCGTGCGCGCCTGACCGATGCGCGCGGCATCGTGCTGGGCGAGGGGCTGACCGGCCCGGCGAACGCACGGATCGGCGTCGAGCGGCTGCGCGCCGTTCTCGACGAGGCGATCGGACAGGCGGTGGCGCAGGCCGGGCTGGACGCGACGCAGGTGGCGACGATCCGTGCGGGCATGGGGATCGCGGGGATTTCGCGGCCCGGCGCGCTGGAAGGTTTGCGCGCGCTCGACTTCCCCTTCGCCGACATCGCCTTCGCCACCGATGCGGTGATCGCCAACCTGGGCGCGCATCGCGGGCGCGATGGCGCGATCCTGATCCTGGGCACGGGCAGCATCGCGCAGGTCCGCGTCGACGGCATCGACTTCGCGATCGGGGGCTACGGCTTCCCGATCTCGGACGAGGGCAGCGGCGCGGCGCTGGGGCTGTCCGCCGTCCGCCATGCCTTGCGCGCGCTCGACGGACGCAGCGAGCGCACCGCGCTCAGCCTCGCGGTCGCGGACCGCTTCGGCCATGCCATACCACAGGCGATCGCATGGATGGATCGCGCCACGCCGCGCGACTATGCCGCGCTCGCCCCGCTGGTGATGGACCATGCCGAGGCGGGCGACGCGATCGCGCGCTCGATCGTGGAGGACGCCGCGGGCCACGTCGAGCGCTTCGTGGAGACGATCTTCGAGCGCGGCGCGCCCGCCTGCGCGCTGATGGGCGGACTGTCGGCGCGGCTGCAGCCGTGGCTGCGCGCGCGCACCGTCGCGCGGCTGACGCCGCCCATGGGCGATGCGCTCGACGGGGCGCTCCTGCTGGCGGGGTGGCGGCCCTCCATGGATGACGGCGCCGCCGCCAACGGGTAAGGGGTCGCGATGGCCGACGATCCTTTCGCCCTGTTCGACACCTGGTACGCCGAGGCACGCGAGCATGAGATCAACGATTCGAACGCGATGGCGCTCGCCACCGCGGATGCGGACGGGCGCCCGTCGGTGCGGATGGTGCTGCTGAAGGGGCACGGCCCGGACGGCTTCGTCTTCTACACCAACCGCGGCAGCCGCAAGGCGGGCGATCTCGCGGACAATGCGCACGCCGCCTTGCTCTTCCACTGGAAATCGCTGCGCCGTCAGATCCGCGTCGAGGGCGCGGTGACGCTGGCGACCGATGCGCAGAGCGACGCCTATTTCGCCACCCGCGGCCGCGATTCGCAACTCGGCGCCTGGGCCTCCGACCAGTCGCGCCCGCTGGATGACCGCGCCACGTTCGAGACGCGGTTCGAGGCAGCGAAGGCGCGGTTCGAGGGGCAGGACGTTCCCCGCCCGCCGTTCTGGGGCGGCTATGTCGTCGCGCCCGAGCGGATCGAATTCTGGCAGGATCGCGCGCATCGCCTACATGAGCGGCGTCTGTTCACGCGCACCGCGGCGGGCGACTGGAACGAAGGACTGTTGTACCCATGACCCAGGACGAACGCCGCATCGTCATCCCGCTCGCTATGCGCGCAGCGCTGGCCAGCGTTGCGATGGCGTGCACGCTGCTGGTCATCAAGGGCTATGCCGCCTGGCACACCGGATCGGTGGCGATGCTGGGCAGCCTGGCGGACACCGGGCTCGACCTGCTCGCCAGCCTCGTCACGCTATACGGCGTGAAGCTGGCGGCCGAGCCGGCGGATCAGGATCACCGCTTCGGCCATGGCAAGGCGGAGGCGCTGGCGGCGCTGTTCCAGGTCGTGCTCATCACCGCCTCCGCGATCGGCATCGCGTGGCGCGCGATCGAGCGTTTTTCCAACCCCTCCGTCAACGAGGATGCGGGGCTGGGCATCGCGGTGTCGGGCGTCGCGATCGTCGCGACCATGGTGCTGCTCGCCTATCAGCGCAGCATCATCCGCCGCACCGCGTCGGTCGCGATCCTGGCCGACAACGTCCATTACCAGTCGGACGTGCTGCTCAACACCGCGGTCATCGGCGCGCTGGTGCTCGACCAGTATCTCGGCGTGTCGGGCGCGGACCCGGTGTTCGGCATCGCGATCGCGATATGGCTGGCCTGGGGTGCGTTCCAGGCGTCGAGCCAGGCGATCGACATGCTGATGGACAAGGAATGGTCCGACGATCAGCGCGCCGCCTTCGTCGAGGTCGCGGCGCGCCAGCCCGGCATCCGCGGCATCCACGACTTCCGCACCCGCCGCTCGGGCAGCCACGACTTCGCGCAATTCCACATGGAGGTCGACCCCGACCTGACCGTTCGCGAGGCGCATGCCATCGTCGAGCGGGTGGAGGGCGCGCTGCGCGACACCTTCCCGCGGGTGGAGACGCTGATCCACCTCGATCCGGAGGGGCATGTCGACACCGACAACCCACTGGTCGAGGCGGACGTGACCCCGCACTGGTTCTCGAAGCGACTGTAGGCGGTGCGGATTCCGTTCACGCAGGTCGATGCCTTCGCACAGGCGCCCTTCACCGGGAATCCGGCGGCGGTGATGCCGCTGGCGCGCTGGCTCGACGATGCGACGCTTCAGGCCATCGCAGAGGAGAACAACCTCTCCGAAACCGCTTTCCTGGTGCCCGACGACAGCGGGGCGGCGGACTTCGAGCTGCGCTGGTTCACCCCCGCAGCGGAGGTGGCGCTGTGCGGGCATGCGACGCTGGCGAGCGGGCATGTCGTGCTGTCGTCCGACACCGCGCGCGACCGGGTGACGTTCCGCACGCGTCAGGCCGGGGTGCTGGAGGTGGCGCGCGACGCGGCGGGCTATGCCATGGCGCTGCCCGCCTGGGCTCCGGTCGCCAAGCCCCTGCTCGAGGTCGTCGACGCGCTGGGGGTCGAGGCGATCGAGACGCTGTGGCACGACAAGGGCTATGCCGTGATCGTCGTCGCCGACGAGGACGCGGTGCGCGCCGCCCGGCCGGACGGCCGCGCCGTCGCCGCGCTGGGGCCGATCGTCCATATCGTCACCGCGCGGGGCAACGCCGCCGATATCGTCAGCCGCGTCTTCACCGATTTCTACGACATTCCGGAGGATCCGGTCACCGGATCGGCGCACGCGGTCATCACGCCCTATTGGGCAGGGGTGCTGGCCCGCGACACGTTTTCGGCGTTTCAGGCGAGCGCGCGCGGCGGGCATGTCGGCTGCCGGCTGGAGGGCGACCGCGTCATCCTGCGCGGCGGCTGCGTGACGACGATCGAGGGTACGTTCCTGCTTCCCTGATGCACGCCATCGCGCGAGGGTCAGGCAGCGATCGCCGCAGCCTCCGTCCCCGCGATCCAGCCGCCGCCCAGCACGCGATCGCCGTCGTACAGCACCGCCGCCTGCCCCGGCGCGACGCCATATTCGGGCGCGTCGAAGACCAGCCGGTCGCCGGCCATGCGCGCCGGCACCGGCTTCGCCATCGACCGCACCTTGGCGGTGAGCGGTCCATCCAGCGGACCCAGCACGTTCATCGCCTCTAGCCGCGCCGCCGACACCGCCAGCGCCGCACGCGGGCCGACCACGACGCGGCGCTCCGCCGGATCGAGCCGCACGACGTACAGCGGCTCCGGCGCGCCGCCCAGGTCGAGACCGCGCCGCTGCCCTACGGTATAATGCACCAGCCCGCGATGCTCGCCCAGCTTGCGCCCTGTCAGGTCGACTATGTCGCCCCCCGCCGCCGCCTCCGGCCGCAGCGTCTTCACCAGCGAGGCGTAGTCGCCGTCGGGAACGAAGCAGATGTCCTGGCTGTCGGGCTTGTCCGCGACCAGCAGCCCCAGCTCGGTGGCGAGTTCGCGCACCCGCCGCTTCGGCAGCGCGCCCAGCGGGAAGCGCAGGAAGTCGAGCTGCTCCGCGGTCGTGGCGAACAGGAAATAGCTCTGATCGCGCGCGGGATCGCTGCCGCGGTGCAATTCCGCGCCCGCAGCCCCGACGACACGGCGCACATAATGGCCGGTGGCGAGACAATCCGCGCCGAGATCGCACGCCAGCGCGAGCAGATCGGTGAATTTCGGCCCCATATTGCACTGGACACACGGGATCGGCGTGCGTCCGGCGAGATAATCGTCCGCAAAACGGTCGACTACCTGTGTGCGGAAGCTGGATTCGTGATCGAAAACGTAATGCGCAATCCCCAGCCGGTCGCAGACCGCGCGCGCATCGCGGATGTCGCGCCCCGCACAGCAGGCGCCCGCGCGCTTCGTCGCCTCGCCATGGTCGTAGAGCTGGAGCGTCACGCCGATCGTCTCCGCCCCCGTCGCCGCCGCCAGCGCGGCCACGACCGAGCTGTCGACCCCGCCCGACATCGCCACGACGATGCGTCGCGCGCCCGCGCTCAGCTGAAAATCCACCGCGTCCATGATGGCCACGTCATACCCGCTCCGCCGACGCGGCGTAAACCCGTGTAAACGAACTGTTGCACCGGGCTTTACGCGACCTTCAGCAGCGTGCGCGTACATCGCCTTCATCGATGACCCAAATTGTGATGGATGACACGGCGCGATGACCGATTCCGAC
Source organism: uncultured Sphingomonas sp. (assembly GCA_913774925.1). Lineage (GTDB taxonomy): Bacteria > Pseudomonadota > Alphaproteobacteria > Sphingomonadales > Sphingomonadaceae > Sphingomonas. The sequence continues at coordinate 16,139 of CAJYKB010000106.1, forward strand.
ACGCCTGCCCCTTCGCTGCTGAACACGCTGCGCGCGCGTCAGCAGACGTCGCGCACCGCCCAGGTCGCGCGCACGCTGGGTGCGGGCGGCGCCGAGTCGGGCGTCGCCAGCGGCGCCTTCAATTCGGCGGCCGCCGCGGCGCTCAACAGTTGGCGCGAGCCGTGAAGACGCTGTTTACCGCGCTGTTTTAGAGCGCGTTCAACCCGGCACCCGTAGCAGGTCGACAGTGAGTGGAGAGGGGGCCCCCCGCCCCGAACCGAGGTTAGGAATGATCGAAAACCAGAAGATCCGCCCCGCGAAAGTGATCGGCCCGCTCGGCGAGGCGCTCACGATCGACACGCTGCCGCCGGCGGACACGACCCGATGGGTGGTGCGCCGCAAGGCGGAGGTGGTCGCCGCGGTCAACGGCGGCCTGTTGAGCGTCGACGAGGTGTGCCAGCGCTATGGCCTGACGGTGGAGGAGTTCGCCGGATGGCAGCGCGCGATCGACCGCTCCGGCATGCCGGGGTTGCGCGTGACCCGTATCCAGCATTACAAGACGCTGTACGAACGCCAGCAAAAATATTGAGCACCCGATTACGCGCCCGGAACAATAACCGGGTGTCGTGAGTCTTTCCTGTCACAGCGCTTCACTGTCCGGGCGCGTCGCAGGGGAGAATTGCAATGGGTCTCATCATCTGGCTGATCGTTGGCGGTGTCATTGGTTGGCTCGCCAGTATCCTGATGCGCACCGATGCGCAGCAGGGTATCTTTCTGAACATCGTCGTCGGCGTCGTCGGCGCCTTTCTGGGCGGCCTGCTGTTCAGCGGCGGCTCGATCAACAACGCGCCGCTGACGATCTATTCGTTCCTGGTGTCGCTGCTGGGTGCGGTTATTCTGCTCGCGATCGTCAACCTGGTGCGCCGCGGTAGCGTGCGCTAACGGTTCCTTCGACGCGAAGGATGGAGCGGCCGCCCGGGGAACCGGGCGGCCGTTTCCGTTTGCCCATATGCCGACGATACTTGAAAACCGGCAGACGGCTGGCGCCGCCCGCCGGTGATGATTTCACTTCAACAGAAACCGCACGCGCACCGTCGCCGTCACGTCGGTTTCGCCCGCCATGACCACCGTCGACGAATCGCGCTGAGCCATCGCGCTCACCCGCATCATAACCGGCGGCTGGGGACGCCCGCCGTCATTCTCCCCCGCCTCCTCGATCGAGACGATCCGCGCCACGTTCATCTCCGCCGCGCGCGCATACAGCGTCGCACGTGCCCGCGCCCGCGCTACCGCATCGGTACGCGCTTCATCCAATGCGGCGTCGGGATCGGCCAGCGACATCGCCGGCCCCTCGACCTGGTTCGCGCCCGAGCGCACCAGCGCGTCGAGCACCGGCCCGGCCTTCTTCACGTCACGAAACGTGACCGAGACGGTGTTCGACGCCTGATAGCCGGTGATGACCGGGGGCTGGTTGTCGGCGTAGCGATATTGCGGCGACAGCCCGACGTTGCTGGTGGCGATGTCGCGGTCGGCGATACCCGCCGCCTTCAGCGCCTTGATGACCGCGGCCATCCGCTGTGCGTTCTGCGACAGCGCGGTGGCGGCGGTCGCATCCTGCGTCACGACCCCGGCGCGAACGGTCGCGACATCGGGCGTGCGCGTGGTGCGGCCGGTCGCGGTGACGTCCAGCACGGTGCCGTCGGGCACGACCATCGCGGTCGGCACCGGCACCTGCGCCGCCGCCACGGCCGGCATCGCCCCCGTCACCCCCGCTGCCGCCATCATCACCGCCGTCATCGAACGCATTCTGTCCTCCCAAGCATCATTGCCCGTTCCGTCTGCCGATCGGCAGCGGAATGCAGCCTGAACGCGCTGCCCGGAGGAAAGATCGTTCACCAAGGTGCCTTGCCGATGGCGAATCCCCTCCTCTACGATGGTCCATCAGGGGGTGGGCGATGATCCGTTTCGCAATCATGATGTGCGCCGCAAGCATGCCGGTCGTCGCGCAGGCGCAGCCCCGCGGTGCCGCCGCGGCGGATCGCGCCGATCCGCTCGCCGGCACGCAGCGGCTGGACGGACTGCTGCCGCTCCATATAGATCGCAAGGGCGGGCGCATCCTGCTCTCGCTGCCGCCCGCGGGTCGTGACGGCATCGCCGCGCGGCTGCTCTACACGACCGCGCTGCGCACCGGGCTCGGCTCCGCGCCGATCGGGCTAGACCGCGCACAGCCGGGGCCGGCGCAGATCCTGGTCATGCGGCGTCTTGGCAGGAAGATCGCGTTCGAACTGGAGAATCCCCGCTTCCGCGCCACCGGCGCCGCGGCAGTCGAACAGGCGGCCGCGGCGGATGCGTTCGCCACCTCGACGCTGTGGCTCGGCGATCTGACGGAAACGGCGGACGGTCGCCTGCTGATCGACATCGCCCCGTTCCTCGCGCGCGATACGAAGGGGATCACCGCGCAGCTCAACACCGCCGGCGAGAAGGGGTGGAAGCTGGTCGATGCGCTGAGTGCCGCCGATCCGGCGGCGGTGCGCGCCTTCCCGCTCAACCTGGAGTTCGAGGCGCGGCAGACCTATGCCAGCGACACGCCCGGGCCGGAGGTGCGCAACATCGCACCCGACCCGCGACAGGTGACGCTGGTGGTTCGCCAAAGCTTCGTTGCGCTCCCGGCACCCGGTTATGTCACGCGCGCGTTCGATCCGCGCGGCGGGAGCTTCTCGACGCAGATCCTCGACTTCGCCGCGCCGCTGGGTGGCCAGGTGGTGCGCAACCTCGCCAACCGATTCCGCCTGGAAAAGGTCGACCCCGCGGCGCCGCGCTCCCGCGTGAAGAAGCCGATCGTCTTCTATATCGACAACGCCGCGCCGGAGCCGATCCGCACCGCCCTGCTCGAGGGAGCCTCGTGGTGGAGGACCGCATTCGACGCGGCGGGCTATATCGATGCCTATCGGGTCGAGATTCTGCCCGCCGGCGCCGACCCGCTCGACATGCGCTACAACGTCGTCAACTGGGTCAATCGCGCGACCCGCGGCTGGTCCTATGGCTATGGCGTCAGCGATCCGCGCACGGGCGAAATCCTGAAAGGGTCGGTGCTGCTCGGCTCGCTGCGGGTGCGGCAGGACATGCTGATCTACGAAGGCCTGGTGGGCACCGCGGGCACCGGCAGGGGCGGTGCGAACGATCCCGCGGTCGTCGCGCTTGCGCGAATCCGCCAGCTCGCCGCACACGAGGTCGGTCATGCCTTGGGCCTGCTCCACAATTTCGCGGGCAGCACGCAGGATCGCGCCTCGGTCATGGACTATCCCGCGCCGCGGATCCGGCTGGTCGATGGCGCACCGGACCTGTCGGATGCGTACGGCGTCGGGCTGGGCGTGTGGGACGATCATGCCATCGACTGGCTGTATGGCGACCCGACCGGCGTGGACCCCGACGCCGCGGCGCGCACCAAGGCTGCCGAGGGCGAGCGGCGCGGTCTGCGCTTCGTCTCCGACGAGAATGCGCGCAGCGTGGCCGCCTCGCAGCCGTGGGGCAGCCTGTGGGACGATGGCGCCGACCCGACCGCCGAACTGACCCGCATGATGGAGGTCCGCGCCGCCGCGCTCGCCCGCTTCGGCCCGGCAGCACTGGCCCCCGGCGAACCGGTCGCGGCCTTGCGGCGCAAATTCGTGCCGATCTGGCTCCTCCACCGCTATCAGGTCGAAGCCGCGGCGAAATCGCTGGGCGGGGTGCTGTCGACCTATGCGGTCGCGGGCAGGGCGGGCGGCGACGCCGCGCCCGTGGCTCCGGAGGTCCAGCGCGCCGCGCTCGACGCGCTGCTCGCCACGCTCTCGCCTTCCGTCCTCGACATCCCCGACCGGCTGATCGCCCAGCTGTCCGCCGGCTGGTCGGGCGAAAGTGACCGCCAGACCGATATCGAGGTGATGCGGATGGCGGGCAGCGCCGTCTTCGATCCGCTGGTCGCGGCGCAGGTATCGGCGCAGGTGACACTGGACGCGATCCTGGCACCCGAACGGCTGGCGCGACTGGCGGATCAGCACCGCCGTCTGGGCGAAGTGCCCTCCCCCGGCGCGGTCGCGGAACGCCTGCTGGCGATCGCGGGGCAACCGGCGCCCAACGCGCGATGGGGTGCCATCCGTCGTGCGGCGGGCACCCGGATCGTGCTGGAACTCGCACGGGCGGCGCGCGCACCCGCGTCCGGCAGCGAGGCGAGCGCCGCAATCGATCAGGCGTTGCACGATTGGGCGACGAAGCAATCCGGCGCCCGCGTCGGCGACGCGGCAGATCGCGCCTGGGCGCTATCCACCGCACGGCTGCTGCTCGACAAGGACCGATTGGCAGCGGCGCTGGCCGACCGGTCGGAGGCGATCATGGTGCCGCCGGGGATGCCGATCGGCAGCGTGGAGGACTAGGCCGGATCGACGTGCGGCTCCGTCTGCCCATCCCTTTGCGTCATCTCCGCGAAGGCGGAACTAGACAGGCAGGTGGCGCGGGCCGATCCACCACGACAGCGTATCTCTATCCCCGCCTCCGCGGGGATGAAGTCGGTAGGATCCAAAGCACTTCCACGTCATATGAACCGAATGTCGATCCACTCTGGGTCGGTAGCGGATGCCGCCGCGACGGGACGCACGTCCTAGAGTCTCGCCGCCAACGCCGCGCCACCCAGCGCCAGCGCGTCCTCGACCGCGCCCGTCGCCGACTGCCCGTAACGCCGCAGCGCGATCATCCGCAGGTGGAACGTCGCATAGGCCGCGCCGATCGCGGCGGTCGCACCCAGCAGGGCGCCGAGCGCTCGCCGGTCGCGCGGCGCCGCGGTCGCCCCGGCCAGCGCGCCGGTCGCGGTGCGCGCGATCATGCCGCTGGTGACGATACGATCGGGGGCGGATGCCATCTTGTCGCCCGCCATCTCGCCCGCGGCGAGCGCCAGCCCAACCACCGACAGCATCGGACGCGCCATTAATCGCGGCACCAGGCCCCCGCCGCGCCCCAATTCGCGCGACCGGGCGGCGTTGGCCACCACCGCCAGCGGCGTCATCGCCCGCATTCCCGCCACTGCGCCCAGTACGATCGACCGCCACATCACCCGTCTCCTCGTCTCGTCGACGGCGGGAACAACCGGTGGCGCGGCCATCGGCTCCCTATTCGGCGGGGTTTGCCCCCTCGTCGCAGAAGCCGATACGGCCGTGCGGCGCGGCGATCGCGCCCGCGGGCGCGTCGTGGTCGATCACGCGCGTGCCGTCGTCACCCGGACGATAGGTCAGCAGGCGACGGCCAAGCCACGGCCCGACGCGTCGTTCGATCCCGATCGCGAGCGAGAAGCCGGCGGGCACGATCAGCAGCGTCAGCAGCGTCGACAGCGTCAGCCCGCCGATCACCGTGATCCCCATCGGCGCGCGCCATGCCCCGTCGCCCGACAGCGACAGGGCGGTCGGCACCATGCCGGCGACCATCGCGACGGTCGTCATCACGATCGGCTGCGCGCGTTTGTGGCCCGCGTCGACGATCGCGGCGCGCGGTGCGACCCCCGCCGCCATCTCCTCCAGCGCGAAGTCGATGAGCAGGATCGAATTCTTCGCCACGATACCCAGCAGCATCAACAGTCCGATGAACACCGGCATCGACAGAGGCTGCCCCGCCACCTTCAACGCCAGCAATCCGCCCAGCGGGGCCAGCAGTAGCGACCCCATGTTGACCAGCGGCGGCAGCAGTCGGCGATACAGCAGCACCAGCACCGAGAAGACCAGAAACACGCCCGCGATGACCGCGAAGACGAAGTTGATGAGCATCTCCATCTGCCACTTCGCCTGACCGACGCTCAGCTGCTGCACCCCGATCGGAAGGTTCTTCATCTGCGGCAGCTGGTTGACCTTCTTCATCGCGTCGCTGGTCACCACGCCGGGCGCCAGATCCGCACCGATCGTCAGCTGGCGCTGCTGGTTGATACGCTGGATCTTCGTCGGCCCCGAACCGAAGCCGATGTCCGCCACCAGGCTGAGCGGCACCGACCCGCCGGTCTGCGTCGCGACCGGCAGGTTCTGGATCGTGTCGAGCCGCGCGCGCGCGCTTTCGGCCAGCGCGACGCGGATCGGCACCTGACGATCGTTGAGCGAGAAGCGCGCGCTGTTCTGATCCAGATCGCCCAGCGTCGCGATCCGCACCGCGTTCGACAGCGCCGCCGTGGTCACTCCCAGCTGTGCCGCCAGCTCCAGCCGCGGCTTGATGAGGATTTCCGGACGGTTGAGATCGCCGGCGATACGCGGCGCCAGCAGGCCCGGCACCGTCGCCATCTGCGCCACCAGCGCGTCGGCGGTCTTGCGCAGCACGACCGGGTCGTCACCGCCCAGCGTGATGGACACGTCGCGATTGTTGTCGCCGAAGCCGAACTGCGACTGGAAATTGACGCGCGCGTCCGGAATCGTCGCCAGCGCGGGCGCCAGCCGGCGTTCGAACTCGGTCGAGCTCGTCTTGCGCTTCTCCTTGAGCACCGTGACGACGCGGCCGGAGCCGACCATGGTGCGGGTGTAGAGCGTGTCCACCTCGGGCTCGTTGCGCAACAGCGCATAGACACGGTCGACCGCCTTCTGCGTCGTCGCCAGCGTGGCACCCGGCGGCATGGTGATCGTCACCGCACTACGCGGCTGGTCGACCGCGGGCTGGAACGTCATCGGGATCTGCGTGAACAGGAACACGGTCAACAGGAAGGCCGCGCCGCCCATCATCACGGTCCACACGCGGTGGTCGCGCAAATATCCCGTCACGCGTCGCACGCCGCCCCTGGCGCGGATGGTCGAGGCCTTCCCCTGATCCAGCGTCCAGACCAGCACGCGCTCGTACAGCGTCAGCAGCCGGCCGCCACCATGCTCGGCCATGCCGCCGGCCTTCAGGAAATAGGCAGCGATCATCGGCGTGATGAGGCGCGCGACCGCCAGGCTCATCAGCACCGCGACGACGACGGTGAGGCCGAAATTCTTGAAGAACTGCCCGGAGACGCCCGGCATCAGCCCGACCGGCAGGAACACCGCGACGATTGCCATGGTGGTGGCCAGCACCGCCAGCCCGATCTCGTCCGCGGCATCGATCGAGGCCTGGAACGCAGTCTTGCCCATGCGCATGTGCCGGACGATGTTCTCGATCTCCACGATCGCGTCATCGACCAGCACGCCCGCCACCAGGCTCAGCGCCAGCAGCGTCATCTGGTTGAGGGTGAACCCCATCAGATCCATGAACCAGAAGGCGGGGATCGCCGACAGCGGGATCGCAAGCGCCGAGATCATCGTCGCCCGCCAGTCGCGCAGGAAGAGGAAGACGACGACAACCGCCAGGATCGCGCCCTCGATCATCGCATGCAGCGCCGACTTGTACTGCTCCAGCGCGTATTTCGAACCGTCGATCCGCACCTTGAAGTGCACGCGCGGATTGCGCTTCTCGAGCGCGTCGAGCTTCGCCTTCGCCTCGCGGAAGACGGTGACGTCGGACGCGCCCTTCGCGCGCTTGAAATCGAAGCTGAGCGCGGCATGGCCATCGACCGCGGCGCTGCTGCGCTGCTCGGCGTACAGGTCGCGCACCGTCGCGACATCGGTCAGACGGATCGTGCGGCCGCCCCCAGCGGCGATCTGCAGCTGGCTGAGCGTATAGGCGGTGTCCGCATTGCCCAGCACGCGCACCGACTGCTCGGCGCCGGCAATCTCGGCGCGACCACCAGCGGCGTTCAGGTTCACTTGCGCCAGCTGCTGGTTGATCTGGCTCGCGGTCAGGCCGTAGGCGGCGAGCTTCGCCGGATCCAGGATCACGCGGATCTCGCGGCTGACCCCGCCGTTGCGCTCGACCGAGCCCATGCCGGGCACCGACAGCAGCTCCTTAGCCACCGTATTGTCGATGTACCAGCTCAGCTGCTCCAGCGTCATGTCGGTGCCGATCGCGGTGAAGCTGCCGAGATCGTTGTCGTTGATCTTCACCCGCTGGACCTGCGGCTCCAGAATGCCTTCGGGCAGGTTCGCGCGGATCTGCGTCACCGCATCGCGCGCCTCGTTCACCGCGCGGTCGACCGGGGTGCCGATCGCCAGCTGGACGAAGGTGCTCGAGCTGCCTTCCGACACGTTCGACTGGATCTCGTCGACGCCTTCCAGCGTCCGCACCGCGGCCTCGACGCGCTGCGTCACTTGCGTCTCCAGCTCGCTGGGCGCGGCGCCCGGCTGCGAGATCTGGATGATGACCGCGGGGAAATCGATGTCCGGTTCCTGATTGATGTCCATCCGGATGAAGCTGACGATCCCCGCGACCGTCAGCATCATGAACAGGACGATCGAGGGAACCGGGTTCCGGATCGACCAGGCGGAGATGTTGCGGAAGTCCATGACGGCCGCGCTCCTCAGCCGCGCTTGTTCTGGACGACCGGCTTCACCAGCTGCCCGGGGTTGAGGAAGGCGCCGGCGGCCAGCACGACGCGCTCGTCGCCGTTCAGCCCGCTGGCGATCGCGACCTTGTCCGCGGTGACGGTGCCCAGCGTCACGTCGCGGCGCTGCGCGTGGTTCTGCGCGTCGACGACATAGACGTAATTGCCCTTGGTATCGCTGAGCAGCGCCGACTGCGGCAGTTCCGGCTGCGTCGCACCGCCCGCCACGATCGTCGCGGAGGCGAACCCGCCGGGACGAAGCGCCGGGTCGTACGACAGCTGGATGCGCGCGATGCCCTGACGCGACTGCGGATCGATCACCGGCGCCACCTGCCACACGCGGCCGGCGAAGCTGCGCTGCTCGCCCACCGGCGTCACCTGTGCGGCGGAGCCCACGTGTACGGCCTGGAGATCGCTTTCGGAGAGCTGCGCACGCATCTCCATCTGCCCCTCGCGTGCCATCCGGAACAGCACGCCGCTGGCGGAGCTGACGATCTGCCCCGGTTCGACGCCGCGCGTCAGGATCAGCCCCGCCGCGGGCGCGCGGATGTCCAGCCGCGCGTTGCGCGCACGCTGCTCGGACAATGTCGCCTGCGACACGCGCAGGCGCGCCTGCGCCGCGTCGCGCGTCGCGATCCGTCGCTGGACGTCCGCCTTGGAGATGAAGCCACGGTCGACCAGCTGCTCCGCCCGATCCAGCTCGGCCTGCGCCAGCGTGAGATCGGACCGCGCGACACCGATCTGCGAGGCGAGGCTGGCGGCGGTCTGTGCCTGTACCGAACGATCGATGGTGGCGAGCACCTGACCGGCGCGCACCCACTGGCCCGGCTCCACCAGCACCTGCGCGACCATTCCGCCTTCGCCCGCGACGCCCACCGGCATCTCGCGCTTGGCGGCGAGCGATCCGGTCGCGGCGACGGTGCGGGCGACCGACTGGGTGCCGGGGACGACGACGGTAACGCTCGGCGCCTGGTCCGCCGCGGTGGGCGGCGGCGCGGCCTTTTCCCCGCGCGTCGCGAACCAGCCGAGCGACGCCGCGACCAGCACCGCAATTCCGACGAGGATCATCCACCGCCGACGCCGCCTGGCGATCGTCACCCCCGACGAATCGTCGATCGCCAGTCTTTCCCCCTGCAGATTGCCGCTCACGTACGTCATCCGTCCCCTTCCAACGCGGCGTGTATTACGCTTGTAGGGCACCAGAAACAAGGTGTGACAAATCAGCCGCATCGGGCGAGCGCACCGGACGAGCCCCGGTTACGACGCGACAGGCGCGTCTTCGGGCCAGTAGAGGCGCATGGGATTGTCGACCAGCAGCTTGCGCTGCGCTGCCTGGGTCGGTGCGATGCGCGGGATCATGTCGACGAGCGCGCCGTCGTCGGGGATCGCATCCTGCATGTTGGGATGTGGCCCGTCGGTGCCCCACAGCACGCGATCGGGATAGTCGGCGACGAGGGGCGCGACACTGCGTACGAAATCGTCCCACGGCGCTCCGGCGGGGTCGAGCCAATCGGGGCATGTGGCCTTGACGTGGATGTCCGGCCGGCTCTCGAGCAGCGCCCGCAACGCGATCATGTCTGTTCCGTCGGGTCCCTGACGCACGTCGGGGTGCTGAAGTTCCAGCAGGCGCATGCCGTGGCGCGCGATGCGGTCCATGCCGCGTTCGACATCGCCACGCTGGAGGCCGAACTGGCCCCGCTGCGCACCGTCACCGTGTCCAGCCAGGTCGGCGACCGCGCGACCTATCTGCGCCGCCCCGACCTCGGTCGCCTGCTCGACCCCGAGGACGAGGATCGGCTGAAGGCGCTTGCGGGCGACCCATATGACATCGTCTTCGTCATCGGCGACGGCCTGTCCTCGACCGCGGTGCAGCGTCACGCCGCACCGGTCGTCCAGGCCTGTCGCCGCGCGCTGTTTGACTGGTCGATCGCGCCGATCGTCATCGCGCGGCAGGCGCGGGTCGCCATCGCCGATCCGATCGGCGCCGCGCTCGGTGCTCGGTTGAGCGTCATCCTGATCGGCGAGCGCCCCGGCCTGACCGTGTCGGACAGCCTGGGTCTCTACATGACCTATGGCCCCCGTCCGGGGCGGCGCGATTCGGAGCGCGACTGCATCTCGAACATCCATACCCGCGGCGGCCAGAGCTATGAGCAGACCGCGCGGACCCTGGCATGGCTGGCACGCGAATCGCTGCGCCGCAGCCTGTCGGGGGTCGATCTCAAGGACGATCTGCCGTCGGACGCACTCGCTGCCCCCGCCGCGGCACCACAGATACCGGAACGCTGACCAGAGGGGGAAACGCGCATGTCGCACGGCTCGGAGACGCATCTCAAGCAAACGTTGAACGCCTTCCATTTATGGGGGATCGCCGTCGGCCTCGTCATCTCCGGCGAATACTTCGGGTGGAGCTATGGCTGGGCGACGGCCGGGACGCTGGGCTTCCTGGTCACCACCACCGTGGTCGCGGCGATGTACGTCGCCTTCATCTTCTCGTTCACCGAACTGACCACGGCGATCCCGCAGGCGGGCGGCCCCTTCGCTTATGCCAACCGCGCCTTCGGCCCCGTCGGCGGCACGATCGCCGGCTTCGCCACGCTGATCGAGTTCATCTTCGCGCCCCCCGCCATCCCGCTGGCGATCGGCTCCTATCTGGCGGTGCAATATCCCACGCTCAATCCCAAGATGGCGGCGCTGGGTGCCTATGCGATCTTCGCGACGCTCAACATCGTCGGGGTCGGCATCGCCGCGACGTTCGAGCTGTTCGTGACGATCCTGGCGGTCGGCGAGCTGCTGGTGTTCATGAACGTCGTCGCGCCGGTCTTCGCGATGGAGCATTTCGCGGTGGGCGGCTGGGCGGGCAGCGACACGCTGACCCTCGCCTCGCTGGGCGGTATCTTCGCGGCCATCCCGTTCGCCATCTGGTTCTTCCTGGCGATCGAAGACGTCGCCATGGCCGCCGAGAAGGCCAAGGAACCGCGCCGCACCATCCCGATCGCCTATATCACCGGCATCCTGACGCTGACCGCGCTCGCCTTCGGCGTGATGATCCTGGCGGGCGGTTCGGGCGACTGGAAGAGCCTGTCCAACCTCAAAGATCCACTGCCGCAGGCGATGAAGCGCGCCGTCGGCAATTCCAGCGGCTGGCTGCACATGCTGGTCTGGCTGGGGCTGTTCGGGCTGGTCGCCTCGTTCCACGGCATCATCATGGGCTATGCGCGCCAGATCTTCGCGCTGGCCCGCGCGGGCTTCCTGCCCGGCGCGCTCGGCCGGCTGCACCCGCGCTTCCGCACGCCCCATATCGCCACGCTGGTCGGCGCGGTGATCGGCATCGTCACCATCTACAGCGACAATCTGGTCAGCATCGCGGGCCAGTCGCTGACCGCCAGCGTCGTCACGCTGTCGGTGTTCGGTGCGCTGACCATGTACGTCATGTCGATGCTGTCGCTGTTCCGGCTGCGCCGGACGGAGCCGGGCCTCGCCCGCCCGTACCGCGCACCGGGCTATCCGCTCGTGCCGGGCTTCGCGCTCGCCATGGCCAGCGTCGCGGGCGTCGCCATGATCTACTACAACCTCCAGATCGCGGGGCTGTTCGTCGTCACGATGGTCGTGGCGGTGACGCTCTCGGTGCGGCTGCGCGCCGGGCGGAAGGATATAGCGACGGCGGCCGTCGCCTGATCCCGTGACCGGACGGACCGCGCCCGCGGTCAACCGAAATTCCATCCATTCATGACAAGGGGGCTCTCATGAAGTACCGCCATATCCTCGCCTGTGCCGGAGCCACGCTGCTCGGCCACCAGGCCGCCTTCGCGCAAAGCGTCGACAAACCCATCGACCGCCACGGTCCATACCAGCCCGAAGCTCGACATCATCGCGGGCATCGACGCCGGCAACGAGGTGGTGCCCGGCAAGTCGGACAATAACGGCGCACCGGCGGGGTATTTCGGCGTCAGCCTGAACCATCTCGCCAACGATCGGCTGACCGTCCTGGCGATGACGCGCTTCGGCCCGGAAAACTCGCTGAAGGTCATGCCCGACGCCAACCGGCGGATGCGCTACTGGAACGACATCACCGCCACCTATAAGCTGGACGACCGCACCACCCTGGTCGGCGAGGCCAATTACATCCGCGACGACGGCCTGAAGGCCGAGGCGTTCGGCGTGGTCGGCTATGTCATCCGCACGCTCAGCCCGGAATGGAGCATGGCGGTGCGCGGCGAAGTGATGCGCGATTCCCAGGGCGCGTTCGTGGTCGGCTTCGCCTCCGACACCGCCTTCGCCAACGGGATCATCGGCAATCCCGACGATTTCGTCACCGCCCCGCCGACCACCTATGGCGGCCTGACCATCGGCGCGAGCTACAAGCCCGCCGCGATCAATTCGAGGAAGGTCGCCGTCACCATCCGTCCCGAACTCCGCTACGACCGGTCGCTCGACGGCACCCGGCCCTTCAACGGCCTGTCGGACAAGGATCAGGTCATCGCCAGCCTGGACCTGATCGTCGGCTTCTGAGGACCGTTCCGACAATAGCCCGGCCTATGACACCATAGGTCAACCGACTCCCGTCGCCACTCGGGCCATTACCCGAGTGGCGCATGTCCTTCCCATCCATACGCGATCGCCCGTGCCCGTCCCTCGACGCCCTCCCGCGACGTCGAGCCCGGGGGCGACTGCGCCTGACGTCCCGCATGCAGGAGGATCCGATGAACGCCACCCTATACCCTGCCGCCACAGGCACCGCCGACAGCATCGACGCTGCCAGCTACGAGGCAGAATGGCAGCGCTCGGTGACCGATGCCGAGGGCTATTGGCGCGACGAGGCGCAATGCCTTGACTGGATGACGCCCTTTTCCCAGGTCAAGGATATCTCGTTCGACGCAGCGGACTTCCGCATCCGCTGGTTCGCCGACGGCCAGCTCAACGTCTCCGCCAATTGCGTCGACCGTCATCTCGCCACGCGCGGCGAGCAGGCGGCGATCATCTGGGAGGGCGACGAGCCGGGAGAGACGCGCACCATCACCTACCGCGAGCTGCACCGCGACATGTGCCGCTTCGCCAATGTGCTGAAGTCGCTGGGCGTCGGGAAGGGCGACCGCGTCACGCTCTATCTGCCGA
>CAJYKB010000107.1 GCA_913774925.1 uncultured Sphingomonas sp.
ATCGCCTCGATCAGCGTCTTGACCACTTCCTCGATCGACAGCTTGATGAAGTCGGTGGTGTCGTTGGCGAAGGCATAGGTGACGCCCGCGGGGAAATTCTTCGACGCGCGCTCCACCTCCGCCTTGACCAGATCGGCGGTTTCCAGCGCGTCGGCGCCCGGCGCGAGCAGGATCGCCAGGCCCGCGCCGGGGTGGCGGTTGACACGGCTGCGCGCGTTGTAATTCTCCGCGCCCAGCTCGATCCGCGCGACATCGCGCAGCCGGACGGTCGCGCCGCTGTTCTGCGTCTTCAGGATGATGTTGGCGAATTCAGCCGGCGTGGTCAGCCGCGATTGCGCGGTGACGACCGCGTTCAGCATCTGCGTATCGGGGGAGGGCTGGCCGCCGATCTCGCCCGCGGCGACCTCCGCATTCTGGTTCTGGATCGCGGTGACGACATCGCCGGGCATCAGCTGGACGCTCGCCAGACGCGCCGGATCGAGCCAGATGCGCATCGCATATTGCGAGCCGAAGACGTTGGTATCGCCCACGCCCTTGATACGGCTCAGCGGATCCTGAAGGTTCGAGGTCAGATAGTCCGACACGTCGCGGTTCGTCAGCTTGTCGGTCTGGTCGTAGACGCCGACGATCAGCAGGAAGTCCGGGTTGGACTTGCGGACCACCAGCCCCTGCTGCTGGACCTGTTGCGGTAGGCGCGCGACCGCCTGCTGCACCTGGTTCTGCACCTGCACCTGCGCGATGTCGGGATCCGTGCCCTTGTCGAACGTGGCGGTGATCGTCACCGATCCGCGGCTGGAGGAGGACGACTGGAAATACAGCAGCCCGTCCAGACCCGTCAGCTGCTGTTCGATCACCTGCGTCACGCTGTTCTGCAGCGTCTGGGCGTTTGCGCCGGGGAAGGTGGCGCGGATCGACACCTGCGGCGGGGCGACGTCGGGATATTGCGCGATCGGGAGCGACAGGATCGCCCCGACGCCCGCCAGCATCACGATGATGGCGAGTACCCAGGCGAAGATCGGCCGGTCGATGAAGATGCGCGACATCAGCCGCCCTTGCCCGCGCCGCCCGCACCCTTTTCCTGCTCCATCTTCTTCAGCTGTTCGGGTGAGGGGGGCACGATCTTCTGCGGCGCATTGGCGGGCACCGGGTTGATCGGCGCGTTGGGTTTCAGGTCGCGCAAGCCCTGCGTGATGATGCGGTCGCCGGGGTTCAGTCCCTTCGTCACGACCCAGAAGGCACCCTGCGCCCGGTCGGCGGTGACGGTGCGCTGCACCGCCTTGTTATTCGCGCCGACCAGGAACAGCGTCGCATTCCCCTGCGGATCGCGGCTGATCGCCTGTTGCGGGACCAGGAACGCATTCTGCTGGATCGCCTGGGTGAAGATGGCGCGGACGAACATGCCCGGCAGGAGCAGCCCCTGCGCATTGGGGAAGCGCGCGCGCAGCGTGACCGCGCCGGTCGACGGGTCGACGACGACCTCCGCGAATTCGACCGTCCCGGTCTGGCCGTAATCGCTGCCGTCCTCCAACTTGAGGCGCACCTGCGCCCGCGCCGGCACCGCGCCACCGCTGGCGAGCGCACGGCGGAGCGTCAGCAGGTCGGCGGCGGACTGCTGGATGTCGACGAACATCGGGTCGAGCTGCTGGATCGTCGCCAGCGGATCGGCCTGAGTCGAGGTGACGAGCGCGCCGACCGTGAACAGCGAGCGCCCGATCCGCCCGGTGATCGGCGCAGGCACGGTGGTGAAGCGAAGGTTGACGCGCGCCGTCTCCAGCTGGGCGCGGTTGACGCCGATGCTGGCGGCGGCCTGCTTCTGCGTCGCGACCGCGTCGGTATAATCCTGCTTGCTGATCGCCTCGATCTCGGCGAGCGGTCGGTAGCGGTCGGCGCGGACCCGCGCCGCCTCGTAGGTCGCCTGCGCGTTGGCGACGCCGGCGCGCGCCTGATTGGCGGCGGCGCGGTAGAGCGAGGGGTCGATCTGATACAGCGGCTGGCCGCGCTTCACGATCGAGCCTTCGGTGAAGAAGCGGCGCTGGATCACGCCCGACACCTGCGGGCGGACCTCCGAACTCTGGAAGGCGACGGTGCGGCCGGGCAGCTCGCTGACCTGCGGTACGCCGGTGGGCTGTACGATAACGAAGCCGACGTTGGTCGGGCGGTTCTGTCCGCCGCTCTTCGCATCCTTCTGCTGGCCGCCGCCACCGCAGGCGGAAAGGAGCAGCAGCCCCGATGCAGCCGCGACGTGCCACGACGTCCGGCCCGTCAGCCTTGGCATCCGCTTCGTCACCTTTCCTCGATCGATCGCCGCCCCCGCGGGTGCGGAGGGGTAACGGCTATTTGTCGCAAATGTGTCGCAGGCGGAAAGAAAAATTGCTGCCATCCGTACACCGTCACCCCGGCCTCGAGCCGGGGTCCCGCTTCTTCGAGAACCTTGGCGAAGAAGTGGTACCCCGGGTCAAGCCCGGGGTGACGAGTAAGTCGTCACCCCCGCACGAACCGTCCCGCGCGGCGTTCGCCGACTGCCTTGATCCCCTCGCGGAAGTCGGACGTCTTCATCAGCCGGTCCTGCTCGGCGCGTTCGTGCTCGGTACGGCGCCGCACGGCCTCGGCCAGCTCGCCGCGCATCGTGGCGCGGGTCGCTTCCACCGCCAGCGGTGCGTTGGCGGCAATCTCGGCCGCCAGCCGCTGCGCCGCCGCGCGTACCTCGTCGAGCGGCACGACCTCGTCGGCGAGGCCGTAGCGCAGCGCGTCCTCCGCCTTCACGCGCCGGCCGGTCAGCAGCATCAGCGAGGCGTGCTGTTCGCCCACGACGCGGGGTAGCGTATGCGTGATGCCGAACCCGGCGTGGAAACCGAGCGTCACGAAGCTGGCTGAGAAGCGCGCCTCGGGTGCGGCGACGCGGAAGTCGCCGACGAGCGCGAGCCCGAGCCCCGCGCCGACCGCCGATCCCTGCACCGCCATCACGACCGGCTTGCGCGTCGAGAACAGGCGGACGGCGTTGCGATAGAGCCGCGGGGTCTCGCTCTCGCCGTTTTCGTCGGCCAGCGGCTTGTCGCCGGTCAGGTCCGCCCCGCCGCAGAAGACCTTGCCGCCGGTCGCGAAGACGATCGCACGCACATCGTCGTTCGCGTCGAGCGCCTCGAACGCGTCGGCGATCTCGCCCACGGTATCCGCGCTAACGAAATTCGCGGCGCCGCGGGTGTAGACGACGGTGGCGACATGGCCGTCGATCGATACGGAAATATGCTCGCTCATGCTCTGGTCCCCAGCAGGTTGCGGGCCACGACCCAGTTATGAATCTCGGTCGGGCCGTCGTAGATTCGCATCAGGCGGATGCGCGCGGCCATCTGCTGCAGCGGCATCTCGCGGGTCATGCCCATCGCGCCGAAACATTGCATCGCGTGATCCAGCACCGTCCACGCCATTTCCAGCGCGTAGGACTTGATCATCGACACCTCGTTGCGCACGTCGCGCCCCTGGTCGAGCTTCCACGCGCAGTCGTAGGTCATCAGGCGGGCGGCGTGGATGCCGATCGCGGCCTCCGCGATCCAGTTCTGGATCGTCTGCCGCTCGCTCAACGGCTTGCCGAACGTGGTGCGCTGCGGCGCGTAGTCGATCATCATCTCCATCGCGCGCTGCGCCATGCCGATCGCGTTCGCCGCCATCTCGGAGCGCCGCGTCGAGAGCCGCAACTGCATCGGCGCGAACCCCTGACCCTCGGTGCCCAGCAGCTTCCAGCCCGGAACGCGGCAATCGTCCAGCGCGACCTCATAGGTCGTCTCGCCGCCGATCATCGGGATCGGGCGCACCACGTTGAAGCCGGGCGCATCCTTGTCGACCAGGAACGCGGTCATCCCGCCACGCGCGCCCTTCTCCTTGTCGGTCACGGCCATCACGATCGTGAAGTCGGCGCGCGCCGCCTTGGTGATCCAGATCTTGCGTCCGTTCAGGATCCAGTCGTCGCCGTCCCTGACCGCGGTCGTCTTCATCCCCGCCGGATCGGCGCCCGCGCCGGGCTCCGAGATGCCGATCGCGCTGATCGTTTCGCCGCGGACGTACGGCGCCAGATACGCCTCGCGCTGACGATCGTTGACGGTCGCGGCCATCATCCGCAGGTTGGGGGAGTCGGGCGGCAGCGTGAAGGGCACGATCGTGCGCCCCAGCGCCTCGTTCACCGCGACCATCGCCACTGCCGGCAGGTCGTGCCCGCCGACATTTTCCGGTGCATCGAGACCCCACAGCCCCAGCTCGCGCGATACACGCTCGACCCGCTCGCGCTCCTCGGAGGACAGCTCCAGCCCGTCGCCCGCGATGTCGCGCGCCAGCACTGCGCCCTCCAGCGGGATCAGTTCGTCGTCGACGAAACGTCGGACCAGGTCCGCGACCATGCGATGGTCTTCGTCCAGATCGAAGTTCATGATCTCTCCCAATTCTGCGTTGCGCCTGTCCTAAGCACGCGCGTCGTGTTGCGCCACCCACCGGGAAACCGAATTCCAATTGGGGCGTTGGCGGGGGACGGGGGTGTAACGGAACACCGGCGCCTCCCCGCTAAAGGGGCGCAGTTCTTGGTTTTTTCGACACGTCGACCGTATCTCCTGCTCGCCGCATCGGCGTTCGCGCTGACCTGTGCGCCGGCACTGGCGCAGTTGCAGAAGCCGGGCACCGCGCCCGCGCGCGGGCCGGATGCCCCGCGTGACGCGACGCCGGCGCAGGACGCACCGGACGCGCCGATCGTTCCCGATGCGGAGTTCGACGCCGCGCTGCCCCCGATCGCCAACGACATCAACGCGCCGCTGGAGCCGATGCCGACGGCCACCACCGCCGGCGCCCCGGCCGCGCAGCCCGCGATCGTCCCCGGAGAGCTGCCGGCGGTCGCCCCCGTCGACCCGGTGCTGGCACAACCGCTCGAGCCGCTGTCCGCCTTCGATACCACGCCGCTCCAGACCGTGGCGGACGTGAAGGACGCCGACGCGCCCGAGATCGCCTACGCGACCGAGGTCCGCGGGCTCGACCCGCTCGGGCTGACCGACGAGTTCAACTCGCTCTCGGCGCTGCGCGAAGGGAAGGGCAAGGCCGCCAACGCGACGCAGGTGTCGGCGCGCGCTCGCGAGGACGAGGCGCTGGCGGTCCGGCTGATGAAATCGCTCGGCTATTACGATGGCACCGCCATTTCGACGATCGAGAGCACCCCCGGCGAAGCGCAGACGGCGACGGGCAAGCTCCGCGCGATCGTCAGCGCGACGCCGGGCACGATCTATCGCCTGGGCACGATCACCATCGAAGCACAGCCGACCGTCCCCGCCGACCTGATCCGCCGCGAACTGCCGCTGCGCGAGGGCGACCCGATCGAGGCGGCGCGGATCCAGGGTGCGGAGGCGAACGTCAGCCTGAAGCTGCCGCAGCAGGGCTATCCCTTCGTCAAGGTGGGCGAGCGCGACGTGCTCCTCGACGATGCCACGCACAAGGGCGACTATACGCTCCCCGTCGACATCGGCCCGCGCTCGTCCTTCGGCGTGCTGCGGACCGAGGGCGACGCGGTGTTCGACCTGAAGCACCTCAACGTCTTTCCCCGGTTCGAGCAGGGTCAGCTGTACGACGCACGGATGACCGACGACCTGCGCGAGGCGCTGGTCGCCACCGGGCTGTTCAACGGCGTCGGCGTCCAGCCGGTGCGTACCGGCGTGGCTGGCCCCGACGGGACCGAGCAGGTCGATCTGATGGTCCGCCAGACCGAGGGGCCGTTCAAGAGCCTGGCGGGCAGCGTCGGCTTCCAGACCGGGCAGGGGGTGACCGCGGAGGGCACCTTCACCAACCGCAACCGGTTCCCGCCGGAGGGGGCGCTGATCCTGGGCGCGATCGCGGGCACGCAGCAGCAGGGGCTGTCGGGCACGTTCCGGCGCCAGAATGCGGGGCGGCGCGACCGCACCGTCACGCTGATCGCCAGCGCGTTGCGCGCCAATTACGACGCGTTCGAGGCGTTCACCGGTACGCTGTCGGGGCGGATCAGCTACGATTCGACCCCGATCTGGCAGAAGAAGTTCACCTATGCGTTTGGGTTCGAGCTGGTCGGCACCAACGAACGCGTGTTCGACTTCGACCTCAACCGCCGCGTGCGGCGCACCTACGGCGTCTTCGCGCTGCCGACGCAGGTGCTGTTCGACCAGTCGAACGACCTGCTGAACCCGACCAAGGGCTATCGGCTGAAGCTGAACCTCAGCCCGGAGACGTCGGTACAGGGCGCGGTGCGCCCCTACGGCCGCGCTTTGGTGGAGGCGACCGGCTATTATCCCGTCTCGGACTCGCTGGTCATCGCGGGGCGCGCGCGCGCGGGCAGCATCTTCGGCATCGCGCGCGACGATCGGGCGCCGTCGCGGCGCTATTATGGCGGCGGCGGCGGGTCGGTGCGCGGCTACGGCTTCCAGCGGCTGGGGCCGTTCGAGCCGTTGAGTTCGCTGGTCCCCGACAAGGACGGCAAGATCAACCTGTCGGACCTGCGCCCGGTCGGCGGACGCAGCCTCAACGAATTCTCGATCGAGGCGCGCTATCGCTTCGGCGATTTCGGGATCGTGCCGTTCATCGATGCGGGCAACGCCTATGACAGCGTGATGCCGACGGGGAAGGATCTGCGCTTCGGCGCGGGCATCGGCGGGCGCCTCTACACCAATTTCGGGCCGATGCGCGTCGACGTCGCCACGCCGCTCAACCGGCGCGCGGGCGATCCGCGCATCGCGCTCTACCTCTCGATCGGGCAGGCATTCTGATGGTCGAGGATATGCCCGAAGAGGTCGTCGTGGTGCGCCGTCCGCTGTGGCAGCGCGTGCTGAAATGGATCGGCATCGCGATCGGCGCGGTCGCGTTGTTGCTGGTGGTGATCGTGGTGGGGATCAACACCGATCCCGGCCGCCGCTTCGTCGCGGACCAGATTGGCGGATACACCACCGCCTCCGGGCTCAACATCAAGGTCGGGCGGATCGACGGCTCGCTCTACGGCCGGATGCGGCTGTCCGACGTGCGGGTCAGCGACCCCAAGGGCGTCTTCCTCACCTCGCCGCGGCTCGATGTCGACTGGCGGCCGTTCGCATTCGCACGCAACCACGTCGACGTGCGCAGCGCCGCCGCCGACCTCGTCACGCTGCGGCGCAATCCCGCGCTCAAGCCCTCGACCGAGCCGACCGATCCCAACGCGCCGATCCTGCCCGACCTCGATATCGATATCGGGCGGCTGACCGTGTCGCGCTTCGTGATGGAGCCGCCGGTCGCGGGCGCGCGCTATATCGCGCGGCTGAACGGCGCGGCGCATATCGCGGACCGCCGCGCGCAACTGACCGTTGATGCGGCGACCTTGCGCGGGCAGGGTGCGGCGGGTGGCGGCGACGTCGCGCGGGTCCGGCTGGACGCGGTGCCGGACGACGACAAGCTCGACCTCGACGTGCGGCTGCGCGCGCCGACCGGCGGTGTGGTGGCGCGGCTTGCCGGATTTAAGGCGCCGTTGCTCGCGACCGTCACCGGGCGCGGCAGCTGGAGCGCGTGGCAGGGCCGCGCGGTCGCCAACCTCGGCGGCGGGCAGCTCGCCGATCTGGCGCTCACCGCGCGCAACGGTCATTTCGAGGTGCGCGGGCCGACCCGTCCCGGCCTGTATCTGGAAGGACCGGTCGAGCGGCTGACCGCGCCGCAGATGGACGTGGCGCTCGATGCGACGCTGGCGGAGCGGCGCGCGGACACCCGGATCAGGCTCACCTCCGCCGCGCTGGCGGTGGATGCGGGCGGCGTCATCGACCTCGCCAACAGCCGGTTCGGCAATTTCGCGGTCGACGCGATGCTGAAGACGCCGGGCGCGATCGCCCCCAATCTGCGCGGACGTGACGTGCTGGCGCGGGTCGTGCTGAACGGTGCCATCGCCACGCCGACCGTCGACTACAAGGTGCGCGCAACCTCGCTGGGCTTTGCCGAGACGACGGTCGAGGGGCTGTACGCCGAAGGGCTGGCGCGGGTGAACGCCGACCGCATCCTGGTGCCGGTGCATGCACGGGCGAAGCGGATCAGCGGGCTCAATCCGGCACTCGGCGGGCTGACGACCAATGCGAGGATCGACGGCGATCTGGCGATCCAGATGCCGAACATCCTCTCCGACAATCTGCGCATCCGCTCCGACACGATCGATGCCACCGCGATCATCGCCGCGAACATGCAGACCGGGCGCTACACCGGCGCGCTGCAGGGCCGCGTCAACAACTTCCGCGTCGACAGCGTCGGCATCCTCAACATCCAGACCAATGCCGATCTTGTGACGGCTCCCAACGGCGGCTTCGGGATCACCGGGCGCGTCGCGGTGCAGACGAAACAGCTGTTCAACGCGGGCGTGCGCAACTTCCTGGGCGGCAATGCGGTGCTCAGCACGCGCTTCGGCTATTCGCCGCAGGGCGTGGTGACATTCCAGAGCCTGAAGATGAACGCGCCGCAATTCCGCATCACCCGCGGGCAGGGGCGTTACGACGTCGCGACCGGCGCGCTGCTGGTCGATGCCGACGCCTATTCGACGCAATACGGCCCGCTGTTCGCGCGCATCGGCGGCAGTGCGGCGGCCCCCGTGGTGCGCCTGCGCGCGCCGCGGCCGGGGGTGGGGATCGGCCTGGCCGACCTCGACGCGCGGATCGTCGGGCGCGGCGGCGCCTATCAGGTCAACGCGACCGGCGGCACCAATTACGGCCCGTTCACCGCCGACGTGCTGGTCACGCCGGGGCGGCAGCTGGCGGTGGACATCCGCCGCGTGCTGTTCGCCGGCATCCAGTTCGCGGGGCGCGTGGTGCAGACCGCGGCGGGGCCGTTCGCGGGGCAGGTCCGCTTTGCCGGCTCTGGGCTGAGCGGGCAGGCTGTGCTCGGCGCACAGGGCCGCTACCAGCGCGCCAGCATCGACGCGCGCGCCAATGCCGCGACGATCCCCGGCACGGTCGACTTCACGATCGGCCGCGCGCTCGTCAACGCCGACGTCGTCCTTTACGACAAGCCGCAGATCCGCGCCGACGCCCAGGTCGCCGACATGCGCTACGGCGCGACGGTGATCCAGGCGGGCCGCGTCAAGGTCAATTATGCCGGTGGTTCGGGCACCGCGCAGGCGTTGTTTACCGGCTCAAACGGCGTGCCGTTCCGCGTCGCGGTCAATTCGCAGCTGTCGCCCAGCCTGTACCTCGTCGCGCTCAAGGGCGAGGCGAACGGCGTCGGCTTCCGCACGCCGAGCGCGGCGCGGATCGTGCCCGTGCCGGGCGATGGCTACCGCCTCGAACCCGCCCGGCTCGATTTCGACAAGGGCACGGCACGCCTCGCGGGTCGTTTCGGTGGGGCAACGACCGAGGCGCAGCTGCGGCTCGACCGGATGGACCTGTCGCTGGTCAGCGCGCTCGTCCCCAATCTCGGCGTCGGCGGGCAGGCCACCGGCAGCGTGGATTACATTCAGCGCCGCGGCGAGGCGGTCCCTCAGGCCGACGTGCGCGTCAACATCGCCAACTTCACCCGCTCCAGCCTCGTGTCGGTGTCGGAACCGGTCGACATCGCCTTCCTCGGTCGTCTGACCGCGGCCTCGGGCGAGGCGCGCGCGCTGGTGAAGCGCGGCGGCACCCCCGTCGGGCGGATGGTCGCGACGCTGACGCCCGCGGGCAGCGGCAGCTGGACGACGCGGCTGATGCAGGGGCCGCTGTCGGGCGGCATCCGCTACAACGGGCCGTCGGGCGTGCTGTTCAGCTTCGCCGGGCTGGCGCAGCAGCAGCTGTCGGGGCCGGTCGCCGTCGCCGCAGACTTCGGGGGCACGGTCGCGGCGCCGCGGATCAATGGCCTGATCCGCGCCGACAACCTCACCTATGACAACGAAACCTATGGCACGCGCCTGTCGCAGATGCGCGTCGCCGCGCGCTTCGACAATGACCGGCTGGAACTGACCCAGCTTCAGGCGCGTGCGGGGCAGGGCAGCGTCCAGGCGCAGGGCAGCGTCAGCCTCGTCGCGGCGCAGGGTTTCCCGATGGATATCCGCGTGGCGATGCGCAATGCGCAGCTTGCGAAGTCCGATGCGCTCGGCGCGACGGCCAACGGCGATATCCGTATCCAGAAGAATGCGGACGGCGGCGTCATCAGCGGCGACATCCTGATCCCCAATGCGCGCTACCAGATCATCCGTCAGGGGTCGGCCGAAGTGCCGGAGCTGACCGGGGTGCGCCGCAAGAGCGACATCCGCACGCCGCGTCCGACCGACCGGCCCGCACCCGAGCCGGTCGGGCTGTTCCGTCTCGACCTGCGCGTCCACGCGGACAACCAGCTGTTCGTGTCGGGCATGGGGCTGGAAAGCGAGTGGCAGATGGACCTGCGCGTCGGCGGCACCTCCGCGGCGCCGACGATCAACGGCGGGCTGGATCTCGTTCGTGGCACCTATTCCTTTGCCGGCAAGCGCTTCGACGTGACGCGCGGGCAGGTGCGGTTCCGCGGCGGGGCGCTGACGGATCCGGATATCAACATTCTGGCGACGACGACCAACGACGGCGTGACCTTCAACATCGCGATCACCGGCACCGGCCAGCGTCCGCAGATCGCGTTCACCTCGACGCCCTCGCTGCCGCAGGACGAGGTGGTGAGCCGGCTGCTGTTCGGCACCAATCCGGAGAATCTCTCCGCGACCGAGGCGATCCAGCTGGCTGCCGCGCTCAACTCGCTGCGGGGGTCGGGTGGGGGCGGGCTCAATCCGCTCGGCAAGCTGCGCTCGGCGACCGGGTTCGACCGGCTGCGCGTGCTGGGCGCGGACGATGCCACCGGGCGCGGCACCGCGCTGGCGGCGGGCAAGTACCTGACCAACGACGTCTATATCGAGATCGTCACCGACGCCCGCGGCTTCACCGCGACGCAGCTGACGATCGCGCTGACGAAGGCGATCAGCCTGTTGTCGCAGGCGGGATCGTTCGGCGGGTCGAACGTGCAGCTGCGCTATTCGCGGGACTTCTGATGACGATCCTCATTGTCATTCCCGCGAAGGCGGGAATCCAGACGCGTAGCCGTTGCGGCTCTATCGGCGGGCTTAGCGTATCTGGATACCCGCCTCCGCGGGGATGACACTGCGAGGAGGGGAGGCACCCTCGATTCCGTCCTTTTCCGCTACTGACATCTGCGTTAGCATGGCGGCAGGAAGAGGAGATCGCATGACCGATCACGTCGACGTCGTCATCGTGGGTGCCGGGCTGTCGGGCATCGGCGCCGCCTGGCACCTGCAACAGCGCTGCCCGGACCGCCGCTACGTAATCCTGGAGGCGCGGCAGGCGATGGGGGGGACGTGGGACCTGTTCCGCTACCCCGGCATCCGCTCCGATTCCGACATGCACACGCTCGGCTACAGCTTCCGCCCGTGGACTGCGGCCAAGTCGATCGCGGACGGTCCGTCGATCCGCCAGTATATCGAGGATACGGCGCGCGACGGCGGCATCGACCGGCATATCCGCTACGGTCACAAGGTCGTCGCGGCTGCATGGTCGACCGCGGAGGCGTGCTGGCGGCTCGAGGTGGAGCGCGACGACGGATCGCGCACCGCGATGACCTGCACCTGGCTGCATATGTGCTCGGGCTATTACGACTACGAACAGGGGCATGCGCCGGAGTTCGCGGAGCAGGAGACCTTTGCGGGGCGCGTGATCCATCCGCAATTCTGGCCGGAGGATCTCGATTACGCCGGCAAGCGGGTGGTGGTGATCGGCAGCGGTGCGACCGCCGTCACGCTGGTGCCGTCGATGGCCAGGCAGGCGGCGCACGTGACGATGCTCCAGCGCTCTCCGACCTATGTCGTGTCGCGCCCGGCGCAGGACCGCGTCGCCAACTGGCTACGCAGCAAGCTGCCGGCGAAGACCGCCTATGGGCTGACGCGGTGGAAGAACGTGACGATGGGGATGTTCTTCTACCGCATGACGCGCCGGAAGCCGCAGCAGACGAAGGAGCGGCTGATCGGGATGGTGCGCGAGCACCTCGGCCCCGACTATGACGTCGCGACTCACTTCACCCCGCGCTACAATCCGTGGGATCAGCGGCTGTGCCTGGTGCCCGATGCCGACCTGTTCGACACGATCAAGGCCGGAAAGGCCGAGGTCGTTACCGATACGATCGAGCGCTTCACCCCGGGCGGTATCCTGCTGGCGTCGGGACGCGAGCTGGAGGCGGACATCATCGTCACCGCGACGGGGCTGAAGATGTCGCTGTTCGACCGCGTGCGACTGACACGCGACGGGGACGAGGTGCGGCTGGCGGACTCGTTGCAATACAAGGGGATGATGTTCTCCGAGGTGCCGAACCTCAGCTTCACCTTCGGCTACACCAATGCATCGTGGACGCTGAAGGCGGACCTGGTCGCGATGTATCTGTGTCGCGTGCTCAATACCCTGGCCAAGCGCGGTATGCGACAGGCGACGCCGCGGATCGGCGCCGAGGGCGTGGCGGCCGAGCCGTTCGTCGACTTCACCTCGGGATATATCCAGCGCGCGCTCGATCAACTGCCCAAGCAGGGTGATCGCAAGCCGTGGCGGCTCAACCAGAATTACGCGCTCGACGTCATGGCGTTGCGGTTCGGGTCGGTCGACGACAGTATGGAATTTTCCAACCCCGCGGGGTCGGAGCGCCGCGCCGCCTGACGTCGGGCGCGGTGCCGCGTAGCGACGCGGTCTGAAGCAACGGGAAAACGACCCGGTCGGGGTATGCGTCGGCGATGCGGCGCAGACGCCCGACCGGGCCGTTGGTGCTACCCGTTTACCAGGGCTTGATGTTCACGCCGGTCACGAGCGCGATAATGAACGCGAGCATGGCTTTCTCCCTGTCTTTTAGCCCCGAGGGGGGCAAGGGAGAGTTAACGCTGCATCCACCATGGCTCAACGTCGTTAACCATCTATTAACCGTGAAGCGTGTTCGGTTTAAGCCAATCTTCACGGATCGACCCTAATTCCGGGAACCCTATGGCCTGCATGACCCATGTCGCCGATGCCGAGCGCCTGCCGCGCCACGCATTCGCGCATGTCGTGCCGACGGGTGAACTCCACCGGATATCGTTAATCGCCGCGATCACGAACTATGCGGCGCTGCGCCGCGAGTTGGGACGCTCGGGGGCGATGACATTGTCGATGGAATGGATTCGACGCATCGGCACGGTGCTGCCCGCGGCGACCGTCGGTTCGATGGGGCGTGACCAGATTGAGGTGAGCCTCGTCGGCTGCGACACGGACGCACTGGCGAGGGCGACCTCCGCGATCCGCGCGACGTGCGATGTCGCGTTTTCGATCGACGGCCGCGAGGTTTTGCTGTGTCCCGCGATCGGCGGGGCGGCGGGTGCGCTCGACGGTGACGAGGTCGCACTGATCGAGGCGGCCGAGGCGGCACTGGCGCGAGCGCGCCAGCCGAGTGGCAACCTCCCCGGCGTGGCCCCGATCGACGAGGCCGAACGGCTCGCGATCGAATTGGACCGGGCGATCGAGTGCGACGAGCTGATGCTCGTCTATCAGCCCAAGGTGCAGGTCCGCCGTCAGGAGGTGACGAGCGCGGAGGCGTTGATCCGCTGGAAGCATCCCGAGCGCGGCATGGTGCTTCCCGGCGATTTCATCCCGGCGGCGGAGCAGGCGCAGCGGATCGACCGCCTGACGCTGTGGACGATCGAGCGCGCGATCCGCGATCAGCGTACGTTGCGCGAGCGCGGGCACGACCTGCGCATCTTCATCAATATCTCCGGTCAGCTGCTGGCGGATGCGGATTTCGCGGCGGAGGTCTGCGCCTTGGTGCGGGCATCGCCGGACACCAGCATCGGCTTCGAGGTGACCGAAACGTCGGTGATCCGCGATCCCGCCGGAGCGATCGCCAATCTGAACCGCTTCGACGAGATCGGCATCCGCATCTCGATCGATGATTATGGTGCCGGCCTGTCGAGCCTCGCCTATCTGAAGCAGATGCCCGCGCGCGAGCTTAAGATCGACAAGCTGTTCGTGACCCAGCTGACCAGCTCCAACCGCGATCCGCTGATCGTCCGCTCGACGATCGATCTGGCGCACGCGCTGGACATGGAGGTGGTGGCCGAGGGTGTGGAGACGGCGGCGGCGCTGGCGCTGTTGAGCGTCATGGGCTGCGACCAGGTGCAGGGATATTTTATCAGCCGCCCGGTGCCGCTCGATTCGCTGGTCGCATTCCTGCGCGACGAAACGCGGCGACACGCGACCGAAGACACGCGCACGTCCTTCCTGCGGCTGGCGAGCGCGTGGAAGCGCGCCTGACGCGCCTGAGCCACGCCGCGATCGCGCTGGCGGCGATCGTCTCCGCGGCTCCGGCGGCGGCAGCATCGGACACATTCCAGGCCCGGATCGAACAGGCGAAGACCGCGATGCTGGCCACGCCGGAGCGCGCGATCGCGCTCGCCGAATCGGCGCGCGCGCAAGTGGCGGCGGCGCCGAGCGCCCGCGAGCGGGTCGGCCGGCAGGCGACGGTCGACTGGCTGACGGGGGAAGGGGCGATCCGTCTGGGCGACCCCGAGCGCGGGCTCGCCCTGCTGCATCGCGCGCGGCGGGAGGTCGACGCCAGCCTGCCGGGAACCCAGCTGGAGGCCGATCTGCTGCTCTCGCTGGGCGGTGCGCTGACCGACACGGGCGACATCACCGAGGCGCTGGCCACGTTGCAGCGCGCCCACGTGCTGTTCCAGTCGCTCAACCAACCCCGCAATCAGGCGAAGGCGCTGATCCTGATCGCGCTGCTGTACGATCGCGCACGCGACCATGCGGGAGCGCTGCGCTATTTCGATCGTGCATCGGAGGCGACGGGCACCGACGCCGGCCTGTCGATGGCGATTCACAGCGGTCGCGGCGTCGCGCTGTGCGCGATGGGCCGGCATGCGGCGGCGGTCGACGAGTTTTCGAAGGCGTTGACGATCGCACGCGCGATGACGAGCAACGTGGCGAGCGCACAATTGCTCGCCCACATGGCCGATGCGCAATTGCGG
>CAJYKB010000108.1 GCA_913774925.1 uncultured Sphingomonas sp.
CCGACTATCATCGCGCGATGGACAGCGTCGGCAGCGCGCTCGACAACGTCTCCAACGTCAGCAGCGGCATCAACAGCGGCGCCAGCGACATCCGCCAGGCGTCCGACGAACTGTCGCAGCGTACCGAGCAGCAGGCCGCCAGCCTGGAGGAAACCGCCGCGGCGATGGACGAGATCACCTCGATCGTCCGCGAATCCGCAACCGGCGCCGCCCGCGCCGACGAGGCGGTGGGCGAGGCCCGTCGCGAGGCCGAGCGCTCGGGCGAGGTCGTTCGCCGCGCCGTCACCGCGATGGACGGAATCGAGCGGTCGTCGAACGAAATCTCCGAGATCATCAGCGTGATCGACGGCATCGCCTTCCAGACCAACCTCCTGGCGCTGAACGCGGGCGTCGAGGCGGCGCGCGCGGGCGACGCCGGCAAGGGCTTCGCCGTGGTGGCGAGCGAGGTGCGCGCCCTGGCGCAACGCTCCGCCGACGCCGCCAAGGACGTGAAGGTCAAGATCATGGCCTCGTCCAGCCAGGTGCAGACCGGGGTCGAGATGGTGAGCGAGACCGGCAAGGCGCTGGAGCGCATCATCTCGCGTATCGCGGAAATCAGCACGCTGGTGTCGACCATCGCCACCTCGGCACAGCAGCAGGCGAGCAGCTTGCAGCAGGTCAACACCGCGGTGTCCGAGATGGACGGCGTGACGCAGCAGAATGCCGCCATGGTGGAGGAGGCGACCGCCGCGGCGCGCAGCCTGGCGGACGAAGCGGACACGCTCGCCGCAGAGGTCGCCCGCTTCCAGATGCGCGGCGCCTCCGCCCGCGCCGCCAGCGTGGTGCACGAGCTTCAGGCACGCGCCGCCAGCGCCGGGCGCGCCATCGCCCGCTCGCATGCGGCACGCCGCGTCGCGTCGGGCGGCGGCAGTGCGGCGGTCGCGGTCAGTGTCGATGCGCAGGACGACTGGACCGAATTCTGACCCGCAACGCCGCGGCGGCCCCCGCGCCGCTCTCCCCTGGGTCCGGGGTCGCCGCGGCAATGTACCGGTTTAACGCAATATTCGCTGTTTCCGGCACATTAAGGATCCCGTCCACGTACTGGGGGGATCCTTTCCGTGCAATCCACGTCTTCGCACCTCGCGCAGAAGCTTGCGCATTTCGGCTTCTCATCCGCCGACTACCGGCTGTTCCCGACGATTCGTCATGCGATCCAGCGGTTCGCACCCGGCGCGCTGCGCAAACTCTACGATCATATCCGCAGCCAGCCGGACGCCAGCGCGTTCTTCGGCTCGTCGCAGGCGATGGATCATGCGCGCGACAAGCAGCTGGAGCATTGGCTTGCGCTGTTCGCGGGCACCCCCGACGCCGGATACGAGGCGCGCGCGCAGCAGATCGGCAACGTGCATGCCCGCATCGGCCTCGCCCCCAGCTGGTATATCAGCAGCTACGCGCGCATTCTCGCCGACATCCTGCCGCGGATGCTGCGCTGGTCGCCGGCGCGGCCGTTCGCCCGGCGCGAGGCGGCGGCGACGCTACTGGTGAAGACCGCGCTGATGGACATGGAAATCGCGCTGTCGGCCTATTTTACCGCGGAGCAGGCGGCGCGTCGCGACGTCACCGACCGGCTCAGCCGCGCGCTGGATGCGCTGGCGCAGGGCGATTTCAGCCGCCCGCTGGAGGCGCTGCCCGCCGATTACGCGCAGATCGCGACCAATTTCGAGGAGATGCGCACCCGCGTCTGCGCGACGCTGGCCGAGGTGACGAGCGCGGCGACGCGCATCACCGCCTCCTCCGGCGAGATCAACCAGGCGTCGGGCGACCTGTCGATGCGCACCGAGCAGCAGGCCGCGACGCTGGAGCAGACCGCGGCGGCGATGCAGGAGATCACCGCCACCGTCGACGATACCGCCACCGCCAGCGCGCGCGCCAACCAGGCGGTCGCCACGATGCGTGGCCAGATCGAGGCGTCGGGCACGCTCGTCGGGGACGCGATCGGCGCGATGCGACGGATCGAGGCGTCGTCGGGCGAGATTTCGGAGATCATCGCGGTCATCGACGGCATCGCCTTCCAGACCAATCTCCTGGCGCTCAACGCCGGTGTCGAGGCGGCGCGCGCAGGCGACGCCGGCAAGGGCTTCGCGGTAGTTGCCAGCGAGGTCCGCGCGCTGGCGCAACGTTCCGCCGATGCCGCCAAGGACGTCAAGGCGCGCATCACCGGCAGCAGCGAGCAGGTGGAGGAAGGCGTCCGCCTCGTCACCCGCACCGCGGATGCGCTGGGACAGATCGTGACGCGCATCACCGAAGTGAGCGGGCTGGTGTCCGGCATCGCCGAGGCGGCAGAGGCGCAGGCGGGCAGCCTGCGTCAGGTCAACACCGCGGTCGGCGAGATGGACGGCGTAACGCAGCAGAATGCCGCGATGGTCGAGGAAGCGACCGCCGCCGCGCGCAGCCTGGCGAGCGAGGCGCAGGAGCTGTCACAGCGCGTCGCCACCTTCCGCCTGGGCACTGCCGGCACCGCCCCGCGCGCCGCCGCCCCCGCCCCGGCGGTCCCGGTCGTCCACCGCATGCGTGCCGCGATCGTCGGCAACGCCGCGGTGCAGGAGGACTGGTCCGCCTTCTGACCGTGGCGCCGTCGTTACCCGGAACGGCGTATCGCGCCGCTGCCCGGGCTCCGGCGGCGACACGATTAACGGCATCTTAGCTGATGCCGGTCACTATGGGTTCCGCGGTGACATCTTTCTCATCGCGGACGAACTCTTGCGGCAGGAATGCGATGGCTTTCGCTCTCTCGACCCGACTTGACACCGATGCGGCCGGACCGCTGCGCCAGTCGCTTCGCCAATTGGTGGAGACGGCGCAGCCGCTGACCATCGACGGCGGGGATGTGGAGCAGATCGGGCAGGCCTGCCTTCAGGTGCTGGTCGCCGCGCGTCGCGACGCGAGCGCGCACGGCCTGACCTATGCGGTCGAGCGCCCCAGCCCCGCCCTGACCGAGGCCGCGACGCTGGCCGCGCTCAACGTCCTCGACCCCGCCTGAGCGACAGGAGACATCGACTATGGACCTGGACGCCATTCAGCAGATCTTCTTCCAGGAATGCGAGGAAGGCCTGGCCGGCATGGAGGGCGCGTTCGCCGCGATCCGTGCGGAGGCCTATGACGCGGAGACGATCAACGGCATCTTCCGCGCGGTCCACTCGATCAAGGGGGGGGCAGGCGCGTTCGGGCATGAGCGGCTGCAGGCCTATACCCATCAGTACGAGACGCTGCTCGACCTGCTGCGCAACGGCTCGCTCGCGCTGACGCCGCCGCTGGTCGACGTCATCGTCGCCGCGTTCGACATGCTCTCCGACCATGTCACCGCCGCGCGCGACGCCGGCGCGGCGCCCGACGATGCCGCGATGCTCGCCCGCCTGATCGCGGCGGCCAGCGGCGATGCCGGTGCAGCCGAGCCCGCGCCCGCCCCGGTCGCGGCCGCGGATGCCGCGCCCGCGGGCGTCGCGGACGATTTCGACGACCTGATGGCGCTGCTCGACGATATGGGCGGCGCGGTGCCGCCGAGCGCGGACGATGCCGATACCGACCTGCTGGTCGCGGAGCCGACCACGCCCGACTGGCACGTCCACTTCCGCCCTACCGCCAGCGCGTTCGACAACGGCGCCGAACCGCTGCTGCTGCTGCGCGAGCTGGCGCGGATGGGCGGGCGCGTCCTCTCGTGCGATACGTCCGCCGTCCCGTCGCTGGCGGCGATGGACCCGGTCTGCGGCTATCTGGCGTGGAACGTGGCGCTGCCCGGCTCGCTTGACGGCGAGGACATTCGCGCGGTGTTCGAATTCAGCGACGGCGGCACGATCACGCTGACGCAGGGCATGCCCGAGCCGGCCCCTGCGCCGGTCGCCGAGCCCATCGACGTACAGGCTCCCGCCCCTGCCCCCGTGCCCGCGCCGGCCGCTGCGCCGGTCGCGGTCGCCGCACCGGCTCCGGTCGCCCCCCCGGCACCGCCCCCCGTGGCCACCGCGCCCGCCCCCCGCCCCGCTCCCGCCCCTGCCCCGGTCGCCGCACCCGCGGCGGTGGTGTCGCAGACGATCCGCGTCGACCTCGACAAGCTCGACCGCCTCGTGAACCTCGTCGGCGAGCTGGTCATCACCCAGGCGATGCTGGCGCAGCGGCTGTCCGGCAACGACATGGGCGGCTGCCCCGAGCTGACCGACCTCGATCACCTGACGCGCGAGCTGCAGGAATCGACGATGGCGATCCGCGCTCAGCCGATGAAGACCGTCTTCAGCCGCGTGCCGCGAATCATCCGCGAGCTGGAGGGCGAGACCGGCAAGCGCGTCCGCCTCGATATCGAGGGCGAGATGACCGAGGTCGACAAGACCGTCGTCGAGCGCATCGGCGAGCCGCTGACCCACCTGATCCGCAACGCGGTCGACCACGGGCTCGAGACGACCGAGGAGCGCATCGCCGCAGGCAAGTCGGCGGAGGGCGTGGTACGCCTGTCGGCCGCGCATCAGTCGGGCCGCATCGTCATCACCGTCGCCGACGATGGCCGCGGCATCGACCGCACCCGCGTCCGCGCCAAGGCGGTCGAGCGCGGCATCATCCCCGCCGACGCGATGCTCAGCGACGAAGAGATCGACAATCTGATCTTCGCGCCGGGCTTCTCGACCGCGGCGACCGTGTCGAACATCTCCGGCCGCGGCGTCGGCATGGACGTGGTGCGCAAGAACGTCCAGGCACTGGGCGGCCGCATCGGCATCCAGTCGCGCATGGGCCACGGCTCCAGCTTCTCGCTCAGCCTGCCGCTGACGCTGGCGGTGGTGGACGGCATGATCGTCACGGTCGGCGACCAGACCTATGTCATCCCGCTCAGCCATATCGTCGAGAGCCTTCGTCCCAGCGACCGCGCGGTCACCGCGATCGGCCCGGATGGCGCCGTGCTCGACGTGCGCGGCTCCTATGTGCCGATCTATCCCGTCGCCGAGCAGCTGAGCCTGCGCGGGGGCGAACGCGATCCGGCCAAGGCGGTGCTGATCGTGGTCGAAGGCGCGAACGGCCAGGCCGCACTGCTCGTCGACACGATCCAGGACCAGCGCCAGGTCGTCGTGAAGAGCCTGGAGGCGAACTATCAGGCGATCGAGGGGCTGGCCGGCGCCACCATCCTGGGCGACGGGCGCGTGGCGCTCATCATCGACGTCGACGCGCTGACCGCGCGCCGCATCCGTCCGACGCGGGGCATGCTCCAGCTGGCGCACGCCGCATGACCGGCGCCGCCCTCTCCCGCGCGCCGATTCGCGAATTCGGCTTCGAGCCGGCGGATCACCGCGCCATCTCGCGCATGGTCTATGACGAGCTCGGCATCCTGCTGCCCGACGGCAAGGCGCAGCTGGTCTATGGCCGCGTCGCGCCGCGGGTCCGCGCCTGCGGCCTGTCCAGCGTCGGCGAATACGTCAAGCTGATCGAGCGCGATGCCGAGGAGCGCGCGCGCGTCTTCGATGCGCTGACGACCAACCACACCAGCTTCTTTCGCGAAAGCCATCATTTCGACGACTTCTGCGAGCGGATGTGGCCGCGGCTGGCCGACCGGCTGAACCAGGGCGGGCGCGTCCGGCTGTGGTCCGCCGCCTGCTCCAGCGGGGAGGAACCGTACACGCTGCTGATGGCGGCGCTCGGGACCGATCGCGCCGCCGCGCAGCGCCTGTTGAAGCGGGACATCAAGCTGCTGGCGACCGACGTCTCGCCCAGCGTGCTGACGACCGCGCGCGCCGGCCGCTATTCGGCGCAGACGCTGCGGACGGTGCCGGGCGCGCTGCACAAGACGTGGGTCCAGGGTCAGGGCGACAATCTGTCGGTCGACCCGATGCTGCGCGAGGCGATCTCGTTCCTGCCGCTCAACCTGCTCGGCGACTGGCCGATCAAGACGCAGTTCGACACGATCTTCTGCCGCAACGTGATGATCTATTTCGACGAACCGACAAAGGCACGGCTGCAGGCACGGCTGGCCGATCGACTGGAGGTAGGGGGGATGTTCTACATCGGCCATTCAGAGCGGCTGGTCGCCGACGTGGCGAAACGATTCGAGTGCGTCGGACGCACCGCATATCTGAAGGTCAGCGCATGAGCGTCCGCACACTGATCGTCGACGATTCGATCACGATGCAGGCGCTGATCCGCCGCACGCTGGCCGCCGACCCCGCGATCGAGGTCGTCGGCACCGCGTGCAGCGCGGACGAGGCGCGCGCGCAGATCAAGGCGCTCGACCCCGATGTCGTCACGCTCGACATCGAGATGCCGGGCCTGTCGGGTCTGGAGTTCCTGGAGCGGCTGATGCGGCTGCGCCCGACCCCCGTCGTCATGCTGTCGACGCTGACGTCGGAAGGGGCGGAGGCGAGCATCACCGCGCTGGAACTGGGTGCGTTCGACTGTTTCGACAAGCTGACACTGCGCAACCCGGACGATGCGATCCGCCTGCCCGGGCTGGTCCGCGCGGCGTCCGCGACGCGCAACCGCATGGCGCCCACGCCGGTACGTGCGCCGGTGTCGTCGAACGACGATTACGTGCCGCGCGACGGCGCGATGATCGCAGTCGGCGCGTCGACCGGGGGCGTGGAGGCGCTGATCGAGCTGCTGTCGGGCTTCCCCGCCAACTGCCCGCCGACCGTCATCGTCCAGCACATGCCCGCCAGCTTCACCGCAAGCTTCGCTGCGCGCCTCAATCGCCTGAGCAAGCCGACGGTCGAGGAAGCGCGCGCGGGCGCCCCGCTGGTCGCGGGCAAGGTCTATCTGGCGCCCGGCGGCGACCATCATCTGGAGATCACCGGCGGCGGGACGCGGCGGATGTGCCGCCTCGTCCCGGGGCCGCGGGTCAGCGGGCACCAGCCCTCCGTCGACCAGCTGTTTCATTCGGTCGCGCGCGTCGCGGGCGCCGATGCGGTGGCTGCGATCCTGACCGGCATGGGCGGCGACGGCGCGGAGGGGATGCTCGCGATGCGCCACGCCGGCTCGGTCACGATCGGTCAGGACGAGGCGACCAGCGTCGTCTATGGCATGCCCGCGGTCGCGTTCCGCACCGGTGCGGTCGTGCAGCAGCTGCCGCTGCGCAAGATCGCCGCCCGCCTGCTTCAGGAATGTCGCGCATGAACGCGCTGACCCGACAGGACGGATTCCGCCGCGTGACCGTGGCGCAGGGCGAGACGAAGGTCAGCCGCGAGGAGGACGTGGTACTCACCACCGTGCTCGGCAGCTGCGTCGCCGCCTGCTTCTACGATCCGATGGTGCGCATCGGCGGAATCAACCATTATCTGCTCGCGGAGGGACATGCCGCCGACCCCGCATCGATGCAGCGCTACGGCCTGTACGCGATGGAAGTCCTCATCAACGAAATGTTGAAGATGGGCGCGGTACGTCACCGCTTGAAGGCCCGCATCTTCGGCGGTGCCACGATGCACCGCGGCTTTCGCGACATCGGTGGCGCCAACATCGCGTTCGCCCGGCGCTTCCTTCAGGACGAGCGCATCCCGCTCGTCGGGGAGGATGTGGGGGGCACGTGCGCGCGGCGGGTGGAGTTTCGTGCCGCGCTCGGCCTAGCGCGGTGCCGCAGCGTAACCGACGCCCCGCCGCCGGTGGTGCAGCGTCCGGTCCGGCCCGTCGCCGTCAAGCCGCCGGAGACGACCGGCGACGTGGAATTCTTCTGATGATTGCCCAGAGCCCCAGGGAGCCTCGCAAAGTGACCAAGACGATCATGACCGTCGACGACTCGCCCAGCATGCGGATGCTGCTGCGCGCGGCGCTGACCGACCTCGGCTACCACGTGGTGGAAGCGGAGGACGGCGTCCACGCGATCGAGACGCTGAACGACTTCGAACCGGGCGAGGAGCCCGACCTGCTCATCACCGACATCAACATGCCGCGGATGGACGGGTTCGGGCTGATCGAGCACCTGCGCGACGAGGGCAATCGCCGCATGCCGATCCTGGTGCTCACCACCGAAAGCTCGGACGAAAAGAAGCAGCGCGCGCGCCTCGCCGGCGCGACCGGCTGGATCGTCAAGCCCTTCCACCCCGAAAAGCTCGCCGCCGCGATCCGGCGCGTGCTGCACTGAGGACCGTTGCGATGGACACCAACACCGGCTCGCGCCAGCTCATCACCTTCCAGCTCGGCGACCAGTATCTAGGCGTCGACATCATGGCGATCCGCGAGATCCGCGCCTGGTCGCCCGCCACCCCGCTGCCCAACGTGCCCGAATATGTCCGCGGCGTCGTGAACCTGCGCGGCGTGGTGCTGCCGGTGCTGGACCTGCGCTATCGCCTGGGCTGGGGCATGACGGAGCCGAGCGCGCGCCACGTCATCATCGTCGTGCGCATCGGCGACCAGTTGCAGGGCATCATCGTCGACGCGGTGAACGACATCGTCTCGGTTTCCGCCGACAACATGCAGCCGCTGCCCGACATGGGCGATGCGGATGCGGCGCACTTCCTGGACGGGCTCGCCACCATCGACCAGCGGCTGATCCTGGTGCTGGCGCTGGACCGGCTGGTCGAGCGGGTCGCGATGGCCGACGCTGCCTGATCCTTAACACTTTGAACGCTATAGTTTTCGCGTAACCCCTTAGGAGCTTAGCCCCGTCATGGCCGGAACGAAGGTATTGGTGGTCGATGATTCGCTGACGATGCGGGCGCTGATCTCCGGCGCGCTGGAGCGGATACCGGGCGTGGAAGTGGTCGGCATGGCAGACGGTGCCGCGGAGGCGCGCGAACTGGTGGCCAGCGCCCGCCCCGACGTGATGACGCTGGACGTCGAGATGCCGGGCATGAGCGGCCTCGAATATCTGGCGGAGATCATGGAGACGAAGCCCATGCCCGTCATCATGTTCTCGACCCGGACGCAGGAGGGGGCGGCCGAGTCGATCGAGGCATTGCGGCTGGGCGCGATCGATTGCTTCCCGAAACCGCGCGTGGCCGCGCCGGCCGAGCTGGACGTCATCATCAAGAAGCTGGCGAAGCGGCTGAAGGCGGCGAAGAAGGCCGAGCTGAAGGGGCCGAAGGCGGCGAAGGCGGGCGCGCAGCATCCGCCGATCGACTGGAACGGACGCCTGCTGCTCGTCGGCGGCGACGCCTCGAATACGAAGACGCTGTTCGACATGTTCGCGACCTTCCCCGCCAACTGCCCGCCGACCGTCGTCGTCCAGCATCTGGGCGTCGGCATGGTCGAGAGCATGGCGGAGAAGCTGGCCGAGCAGGTCGCACCGAAGGTCGTGATCGCGGGTGACGGCATGAAGCTGGAACAGGGCACGATCTACCTCGCCCCCGCCGGCGACGCGCATGTCGTCGTCGACCAGTGGCCGGCGGGCAGCCTGCGCCTGCTCCCGCGCGAGCCGGTCGCGGGCGAGCGACCGTCGATCTCGCTGCTGTTCGCCTCCGCGGCGAAGGCGGCGGCGGCCAACGCGGTCGGCGTGCTGATGCTGGACGCGAACGAGGACGGCGCCGGCGGCCTGAAGGCGCTGTCCGCAGCGGGCGGCTATGCCTTCACCCCGGCGGAGGAGGGCGGCTTCACGCTCCAGCGCGGGATGGTGTCGCAGGCCGTGGCGACCGACGCGCTGACCGCGGGCGTCATGAAGCTGTGCGCCAAATGACCGCCCCGGCCGGCCCCATCACGGCACAGGCCGCAGTGCCGCGCGCGCTGGCGCAGGCGCTCGCGGCGGAGCTGGTCCAGGCGTCGAACATGCTCGCCGACCTCGCCTACGACCTGGGCAGTGATCAGGATACGCTGCGCCGCCATATGGCGAGCCTGCAACGCATCGATCACGTGACGCAGATGCAGCTCGCCATCGCCGACCTGCTGCGCGTGCCGGACGACATGGCCGCGAACGTCGCGCATGTGACGCTGGAGGACATGGCGGTGCGGCTGAAGGGCGCACTGTCCTGATACCTTCGTCATCCCGGACTTGATCCGCAATCCCCCTTCCTCTGCAACGGCGCGGAAAGCGGGACCCCGGATCAAGCCCGGACATCTGCGAAAGTCGTAGATCGCTCGACTAGCTCGTTGTTCCCCGGCGAAGGCCGGGGCCCAGCTGGTGTGCCTGTTCCGTCGGTTACCGCCGTTCCCCAGCTGGACCCCGGCCTCCGCCGGGGAACAAGGAACTGACTTTCGCAGATGTCTCGATCAAGTCCGGGGTGACGACTCGACATCTATCACCCGGTCGCCCAGCCGCTCCGCCTCGCTGCGGTCGTGCGTCACCATCAAAATCGGCAACCGCTCGCTGTCGCGCACCCGCTCGATCGCGCGCATCGCCTCCTCTCGCCGCCGAGGGTCGAGCGACGACAGCGGCTCGTCGAGCAGCAGGAACGCCGGATCGCTCAACAGCGCCCGCCCGATCGCCACCCGCCGCGCCTCGCCGCCCGACAATGTCCGCGGCCACCGCTCGAGCAGATGCGCGATGTCCAGCGTCGTCGCCACTTCCTCCACCCGGGTCGCGTCGCGCGCGCCATAGAGCATGTTCGCGCGCACCCGGCGATGCGGGAACAGCCGCGCGTCCTGAAAGACATAGCCGACACTCCTGCGCTCGGGTGGCAGGTTCGTCACGGCATCGAACAGCGTCCGCCCCGCCACCCGCACATGCCCGCGATCCGGCGTCAGAAGCCCCGCGATCATATGCAGCAGCGTCGTCTTGCCGACGCCAGACGGCCCCGCGAGCACCGTCAACCCGTCGCCCGCGACGAACCGCGCCGCGACCTGCGCCTCGCCCCGGCGCACCGCGACATCGACGTCAAAGGACACGCACACCCCTCCCCGCCCGCCGCACCAGCGCTTCGGAGACGATCAGCGCGACGAGCGACAGCGCGACCGACACCCCCGCCAGCCGCCACACCTCCGCCTCGCCCCCGGGCCGCTGGAGCGCGGCGTAGATGGCGAGCGGCAGCGTCTGCGTCTCGCCCGGCACGTTCGAGACGAAGGTGATCGTCGCGCCGAACTCGCCGATCGACCGCGCGAACCCCAGCACCGCCCCCGCCGCCACGCCCGGCGCGGCGAGCGGCAGCGTGATCGTCGCGAAGGTGCGCCAACGCCCCGCCCCTAGCGTCCGCGCGGCTTCCTCCAGCCGCCGGTCGACCGCCTCGATCGACAGCCGCATCGCGCGCACCATCAGCGGCAGCGCCATGACCCCAGCCGCGATCGCCGCGCCGGTCCAGCGAAACAGCACGGACACGCCGAACCAGCGCTCCAGCACCGATCCCACGGGGCCATTGGGAGCGAACGCCAGCAGCAGCAGCCACCCGGTCACCACCGGCGGCACCACCAGCGGCAGGTGAATGACGCCGTCGAGCAATACCTTGCCCGGGAAGCGCCCGCGCGCGAGCAGCCATGCCAACGCGAACGCGACCGGCAGCATCGCCAGCGTCGCGCTGCCCCCGATCAACAGGGTCAGCCGGACGATCGCGGCCAGATCGTCGCTCAAGGCCGCGCGAAGCCGTGGCGCGCCAGGACCGACTGCCCGTCGCGCGACAGCAGGAAGCGGCGAAACGCCTCCGCCTCCGGGGTCGCCGCGGTAGTCAGCCGCGCGATCGGATAGACGATCGGCGGATGGCTGAGCGGCGGAAAGACACCCGCCACCCGCACCCCCGGCGCGGCGCGCGCGTCGGTGGCGTAGACGATGCCATAGGGCGCCGCCCCCCGCTCCACCAGCGCCAGCGCGGCGCGGACGTTCTCGGCGCGCACGACGCGCGGCGCGACCGCGTCCCACG
Organism: uncultured Sphingomonas sp.; assembly: GCA_913774925.1. Taxonomy (GTDB): domain Bacteria; phylum Pseudomonadota; class Alphaproteobacteria; order Sphingomonadales; family Sphingomonadaceae; genus Sphingomonas. The sequence continues at coordinate 11,718 of CAJYKB010000108.1, forward strand.
CCCCCAGATGCCGCAGCGCCGCCTCACCATATTTCCCCGCGGGCACCGAGGCCGGATCGGCCATCGCCAGCGACCCCGCGCCTAGCACGCGCGCCAGCGCGCCGCCGCGCGTCGCCACCAGCGATCGCCCGCCCGCGCGCGCGACCACGACCAGCCGGTTGCGCGCCAGCACCGCGCGCGTACCCCGCGCCACCAGACCGCGCTTCGCGACCTCGTCCATCCAGTCGGTATCGGCGGAGACGAAGAGGTCCGCCCTGCCCCCCGCCGTAACCTGTCGCGCCAGGGCGGAAGACGCCGCAAACGACAGCACCGGACGCGGATGCCCGGCGCGCTCCCATGCCGACGCCGCATCGGTCAGTGCCTCCTGCATGCTCGCCGCCGCCAGCACCAGCGGCGCGCGCGGCGCTGCCGCGGCAGGGGTGGCGACGATCAGGAACAGCGCCAGCAGGCGGAGGAGGAAAGCCATCTCCCCCCTCTCGCACCGTATCCGGCCCGATACAACACGACTCGCCCCGGCGTGCATGCGACGCAAATGGTCGCAGCCATGTCGCCTTCACGCCTGCCGATGGCCGCCGGCGTTACGCGCTGGAGCAGGCGCGCATCGCCGTCGCCCCGCACTTGATCGAGACCTCTGCAAAAGTCTCCATCGTCATGCCGGACCCTTCGACAAGCTCAGGAGAGCCCTGTTCCGGCATCCACCGTGCCGCGAACTCACAAACCCTTGATATTGCGGAACGGTAGACCCCGGAACAAGTCCGGGGCGACGGGATGACTTAATTCTCATCCCCCATCCTGAGCGCCGCGATGAAGGCCTCCTGCGGGATGCTGACGCTGCCGTACTCGCGCATCTTCAGCTTCCCCTTCTTCTGCTTCTCCAGCAGCTTGCGCTTGCGCGTCGCGTCGCCGCCATAGCATTTGGCGGTCACGTCCTTGCGCATCGCGCTGATCGTCTCGCGCGCGATCACCTTGCCGCCGATCGCCGCCTGGATCGGGATCTTGAACAGGTGGCGCGGGATCAGCTCCTTCAGCCGCTCGCACATCCCGCGCCCGCGCGTCTCCGCGGTGCCGCGGTGGACGATCATCGACAGCGCGTCGACCGGCTCCTCGTTGACCAGGATGCTCATCTTGACCAGATCGCCCTCGCGGTAGCCGACCTGATGATAGTCGAAGCTGGCATAGCCTTTCGACAGCGACTTCAGCCGGTCGTAGAAGTCGAAGACGACCTCGTTGAGCGGCAGCTCGTAGGTCGCCTGCGCACGCCCGCCGACATAGGTCAGGTTCTTCTGGATGCCGCGGCGGTCCTGGCACAGCTTCAGGATGCTGCCGAGATATTCGTCGGGGACGTAGATCGTCGCCTCGATCCACGGCTCCGAAATGCTCTCGATCTTGTTCGGGTCGGGCATGTCCGCGGGATTGTGCAGCTCGACGTGCCCGCCGCCGTGCGTCAGCTCGATCTGATACACCACCGACGGCGCAGTGGTGATGAGGTCGAGGTCGTATTCGCGCGTCAGCCGCTCCTGGATGATCTCCAGGTGCAGCAGCCCCAGGAATCCGCAGCGGAAGCCGAAGCCGAGCGCGGCGGACGTCTCCATCTCGAAGCTGAACGAGGCGTCGTTCAGCCGCAGCCGCGAGATGCTCTCGCGCAGCTTCTCGAAGTCGTTGGCATCGACCGGGAACAGCCCGCAGAAGACGACCGGCTGGACTTCCTTGAACCCCGGCAGCGCCTCCGCCGCGGGCTTCTTCGCATCGGTCAGCGTGTCGCCGACGCGCGCCTGCGCCACGTCCTTGATCTGCGCGGTGATGAAGCCGATCTCGCCCGGCCCCAGGTCGTTCAGCTGCTCGATCTTCGGGCGGAAGCAGCCGACGCGGTCGATCAGATGGGTCGTCCCCGCCTGCATGAAGGTGACCTGCTGCCCCTTCTTCAGCACGCCGTCGATCACGCGCACCAGGATCATCACGCCCAGATACGGGTCGTACCAGCTGTCGACCAGCATCGCTTTCAGCGGCGCGTTCGCGTCCCCCTTGGGCGCCGGGATCTTCTGGACGATCGCCTCGAGGATGTCCGGGATGCCGATCCCCGACTTCGCGCTCGCCAGCACCGCCTCAGACGCGTCGATGCCGATCACGTCCTCGATCTCGGTGCGCACCTTTTCGGGCTCCGCGGCGGGCAGGTCGATCTTGTTGATGACGGGCACGATCTCGTGGTCGTGCTCGATCGACTGATAGACGTTGGCGAGCGTCTGCGCCTCGACGCCCTGCGCCGCATCGACCACCAGCAGCGCGCCCTCGCACGCCGCCAGGCTGCGCGACACCTCGTAGGCGAAGTCGACGTGGCCGGGCGTGTCCATCAGGTTCAGCGTATAGGTCTCGCCGTCCGATGCCTTGTAGGCGAGGCGCACGGTCTGCGCCTTGATGGTGATGCCGCGCTCCTTCTCGATCTCCATATTGTCGAGCACCTGCTCGCTCATCTCGCGCTCGGTGAGGCCTCCCGTAGCCTGGATCAGCCGGTCGGCGAGCGTCGACTTGCCGTGGTCGATATGCGCGATGATGGAGAAGTTGCGGATGGTGTCGAGCGGAGTGGCCATGATCCCCGCGCGCCTAGCGCAGCCGGCGCGCCGGTGCTAGGCTTTTGGGGTGGAACCGGTCGCACGGGGGCGTGTGGACCGGGCCGTTGATTTTGGGGGAAATGCCAATGAACGCACGTATCGTCGTCGCTGCGCTGGTCGGCGCGGGTCTCGTCGCAACCGCACCTGCCGAAGCGCAGAAGCTGGCCAAGGCGTCCAGCGGCCAGCGTCTTCAGGAAAAGACCGCCGCCGACGTGCCCCGCTGCCTGCGCAAGCTCGGCTCGCTGTCGATCGTGGACGGTGACGATCCCCGCCCGTGGACGCAGTACAGCCTGGCCCCGCCGTCGAAGCTGCTGAAGGTGCTGGTGCAGCGCTCGGGCTGCTTCAACCTGGTCGATCGCGGATCGGGCCTCCAGGCCGCGCAGCGTGAGCGCGACATCGGCGGCGGGCTGGGGCTCCAGCGCGGCTCCAACGTCGGGCAGGGTCAGATCAAGGCGGCGGATTACGTTCTGGTCGCCGAGATCCAGGGCGCGAATTCGAACGTCAGCGGCGGCGGCGCCGCGGCGGGGATCGGCGGGCTGCTGGGCGGGCGCGTCGGCGGCCTTCTGGGCGGCATCGGCAGCAAGAAGATGGAGGCGAATACCGTCCTATCGCTCACCAACGTCCGCACGACCGAGACGATCGCGACGGAGGACGGCTATGCCGCGAAGAACAACCTGACCTTCGGTGGCGGCGGCTTCCTGGCGGTGGGCGGCGCGGTCGGCGGCGGCTACGACAATACCGACATCGGCCGCATCGTGACGCTGTCGTTCATCCAGGCGTATTCGCGGCTGGTGACCAGCCTCGGCCTCGTCACTCCCGGCGACGCGGGCACGGCGCAGGCCGCGCCGGCCAAGACCTTCACCGCACAGGCACCGGTCGCGATGCGCGCCAGCGCGGTCGCGTCCGCCAAGGCGATCCGCACGCTGCCCGTGGGCGCGATCGTCTATCCCACCGGCAACAAGAACGGCCTGTGGTGGGAAGTCGCGGACGAGAACGACAATGTCGGCTGGGTGCTCAATACCAAGCTGGCCCCCTCCAACTGATGACAGG
>CAJYKB010000109.1 GCA_913774925.1 uncultured Sphingomonas sp.
GCGCAGGTCGCGCTTGACGGCCTGCGCTATTGGGCGACGCGCCGCGCCACCGCGATCGAGACGCCGCCGCGCGACGATGGCGCTGTCGGCTTCGGCAACCGCGTGACCTATCGGCTGGCGGGCAAGGAACGCACCGTGACGCTGGTCGGCGATGACGAGGCCGATCCGGCGGCGGGGCTGATCGCCTTCTCCGCCCCCCTCGCCCGCGCGCTGATGGGGGCGGAGGCGGGGGAGACGGTGGCCTTCAACGGCCGCGACGACGCCATCGAGGTAGCGGCGGTCGAGTAGCGCCCCCACCCCGTCCTTCCCGCAAAGGCGACACCTCTGCAAAGGCCGCCGCGCACGCCTTGCGGCCTTCGTCACCCCGGACTCGTTCCGGGGTCCACTGTTCCGCAAACCCAATAGCCTGCGAATCCGCGGCACAGTGGATGCCGGAACACGTCCGGCATGACGCACGGGCTGTCGCAGCGCTCTCCTGAACGCGGGAATCCATACGCGCAGGTGGCGCGGCTCCATCCGCCATGGCAGCGTATCTGGATCCCCGCCTTCGCGGGGATGACGGTGGGCTAGCGACCCTATCGTTTCCCGGCGCAGGCCGATGCTCGGTTGCGTGCGGTGTCCGCATCTCACGAGCCGCTCCGAACTAGGCCTTGGCTTACGCCGAGGCACAGCGGATACGACCATCCCAACATTCGTATCACCGGAAACCACATAGGCGCCGCGCCAAACTTGTGGCATCCCGCCCACAGGAACAGTCACCCTTCGGAGCGTATCGTGGTCGCCAGCACCTTCGACCTGTTCAAGATCGGCGTCGGCCCGTCCAGCTCGCATACGATGGGGCCGATGACCGCCGCAGCGCGCTTTGCGGCAGAGGTTGCCGGGCGCGCGCACCGCGTCGAGGTGGACCTGTTCGGGTCGCTCGCGCTGACCGGCAAGGGACATGCGACCGACCGCGCGATCGTGCTGGGGTTGTCGGGCATGACCCCGGCGACGATCGATCCCGATGCCGCCGACCGCGTCGTCGAGCAGGTGCGCGCCACCGGCACGCTGATGCTGGGGGGCACGCACGCGGTCTCCTTCGACGAGGCGCGCGACCTGCGATTCCTCCAGCGCGAGCGGCTGAGCTTCCATTCCAACGCCATGACCTGCATCGCGTTCGACGCGACGGGCGAGGAGCTGCGGCGGCGCACCTATTATTCGGTCGGCGGCGGCGCCATCGTCGAGGAGCATGAGACGGGACGCAACGCCGCCGCGGAAGGCGGGTGGGACGTCCCCAACGTGTTCCGCTCGGGCGAGGAACTGCTGGCGCTGGTCGTGCGCACCGGCACGTGCATCGCCACGCTGATGCGTGAGAACGAGGAAGTGCATCTCTCCCCCGAGGAGGTGTCGGCGCGCTTGAAGGCGATCCGCGACGCGATGGCGGCGTGCATCGATCGCGGCGTGCACGCGGCGGAAGGCGAATTGCCCGGCGGGCTGCGGGTCAAGCGGCGTGCGCCGGTGGTCCACCGCCTGCTGGTCGACCGGCAGAAACGCGCGCTGGCCGATCCGCTGACCGTCATCGACTGGATCAACCTTTGGGCGCTCGCGGTGAACGAGGAGAATGCCGCGGGCGGGCGCGTCGTCACCGCGCCTACCAACGGTGCGGCGGGCGTAGTGCCCGCGGTGCTGCGCTATTACGAGCGCTTCGCCCCCAATCCGACACCGCGCGGGGTGGAGAACTTCCTGCTGACCGCCGCCGCGATCGGAACCTTGTTCAAGGAGAACGCCTCCATTTCCGGCGCGGAAGTGGGCTGCCAGGGCGAGGTGGGCGTTGCCTGCTCGATGGCCGCGGCGGGCCTTGCCGCCGCGCTGGGCGCGACCGCGGCGCAGGTAGAGAATGCCGCGGAGATCGCGATGGAGCACAATCTGGGCCTCACCTGCGATCCGGTCGGCGGGCTGGTGCAGGTGCCGTGTATCGAGCGCAACGCGGTCGGTTCGATCAAGGCGATCGAGGCGGTGCGTCTCGCGATGCTGGGCGACGGCACGCACCGCGTCAGCTTGGACCAGGTGATCGAGACGATGCGCCGCACCGGGCTCGACATGAGCGAGCGCTACAAGGAAACATCGCTCGGCGGGCTGGCGGTCAACGTGGTGGAATGTTGACCGCCGCCCTAACCTATCGGTCCATCCTCACTCGACGGTGACGCTCTTCGCCAGGTTGCGCGGCTGGTCGACGTCGGTCCCCTTGGCCACCGCAACGTGGTACGCCAGCAGCTGGACCGGCACCGCATAGACGATCGGCGCGATCAGCGGGTGGACCTTGGGCATGGTGATCGTCGCGACGCAGCCCTCGCCGGCCGCCTGCACGCCATCGTAATCGCTGATGAGGACGACCTTGCCGCCGCGCGCCTGCACCTCCTGCATGTTGCTGACGGTCTTGTCGAACAGCGGGCCGGAGGGCGCGATCACCACCACCGGCACATTCTCGTCGATCAGCGCGATCGGCCCGTGTTTCATCTCGCCCGCAGCATAGCCCTCGGCGTGGATGTAGCTGATTTCCTTCAGCTTCAGAGCACCCTCCAGCGCCAGCGGGTAATCGGTGCCGCGCCCCAGATACAGCACGTCGCGCGCTGCCGCGACGACGCCCGCCATCGCCTCGATCGATTCGTCATAGGCGAGCGCGCCGTTGATCGCCGCGGGCGCCTCCGCCAGCTGACGCACGATGTTGCGCTCTTCCTGCTCCGACAGCTTCCCCTTCGCCTTGGCCAGGTTCGCGGCGAAGGCGGCGAGCACGGCCAGCTGGCAGGTGAAGGCCTTCGTCGAGGCGACGCCGATCTCCGGCCCGGCATGCGTTGGCAGCAGCAGGTCCGCCTCCCGGGCCATCGTGCTGGTCGGCACGTTGACGACGACCGTGATAGTCTGCTTCTCGGAACGCGCGTGGCGCAGCGCCGCAAGCGTGTCCGCCGTCTCGCCCGACTGGCTGATGAAGAGCGCGAGCCCGCCCTCCTCCATCACCGGCGCCCGGTAGCGGAACTCGCTCGCGACATCGAGGTCGACGGGGACGCGCGCGAACTGCTCGAACCAGTATTTGGCGACCATCCCGGCGTAGAAGCTGGTGCCGCACGCCACGATCGTGACGCGACGGATGCCCGATAGGTCGAAGTCGGGGATCGGCAGCGCCACGCGCCCCTCGAACCGCTGCAGGTAGCCGCGCAGCGTCTGGGCGACCACGATCGGCTGTTCGTAGATCTCCTTCTGCATGAAGTGGCGGTGGTTGCCCTTGTCGATCAGCGCGCCGGTCACGCCGGAGATAGTCACGGGACGCTCGACCGCATGGTTGTCGCGGTCATACACCTGCGCGCCGTCGCGGGTGCAGACGACCCAGTCGCCCTCCTCCAGATAGGCGATCCGCTGCGTCAGCGGCGCGAGCGCGAGCGCGTCGGAGCCGAGATACGTCTCGCCCTCCCCGTAACCCACCACCAGCGGCGAGCCGAGCCGCGCGCCGATCAGCAGCTCCGGATGGCTGCGGAACAGGATCGCGAGCGCGAACGCGCCGTGGAGCCGCGGCAGCACCTCGCGCACCGCGTCGACCGGCTCCAGCCCGGCCTCCACCTTCTCGCTGATGAGGTGCGCGACGACCTCGGTATCGGTCTCGCTGGTGAAGACGCGGCCGCGTGCCTGCAATTCCTCGCGCAGCGGCTTGAAATTCTCGATGATGCCGTTGTGGACCACCGCGACCTCGCCGGTGGCGTGCGGGTGCGCATTGTTGGTCGTCGGGCCGCCATGCGTCGCCCAGCGGGTGTGCGCGATGCCGGTGGTGCCGGGCAGCGGCTCCGCCGCCAGCACCTTCGCCAGATTGACCAGCTTGCCCGACGCGCGGCGGCGCGCGATCGCACCGTCCACCACGGTCGCGATCCCGGCGGAATCATAGCCTCGATATTCCAGCCGCTTCAGCCCGTCGAGCAGGCGGTCCGCAACCTCGTCAGTGCCCAGGATGCCAACGATACCGCACATCTTACTTGCCGTCCTTCTTTGCCTTCATCGCAGCCCGGAAACGCGCCGCCCAGCCGGGGCGCTCTTCCTGCCGACCGCGTGCCAAGGCAAGTGAATCATCCGCAACCTCCCGGACAACTACGCTGCCCGCCGCGACGATCGCCCCCGCGCCGATGGTGACGGGGGCGACCAACGCGGAGTTCGATCCGACGAACGCCCCCTCGCCGATCACGGTGCGATATTTGAAGAAGCCGTCGTAATTGCAGGTGATCGTGCCCGCGCCGATGTTGGCCTTCGCACCGACATCGGCGTCGCCGATATAGCTCAGGTGATTGGCCTTCGCGCCCGCGCCCAGCCGCGCCTTCTTGATTTCGACGAAATTGCCGACCTTCGACTTCGCCTCCAGCACCGCGCCCGGACGCAGGCGCGCATAGGGCCCGACCTCGGCGCCGGTGGCGACCTCCGCGCCCTCCAGATGGCTGAACGCGTGAATCGTCACCCCGTCCGCCACGGACACGCCGGGGCCGAAGACGACGTTCGGCTCGACGACCACGTCGCGGCCCAGCACGGTGTCGTGGCTGAACCACACCGTCTCCGGCGCGATCAGCGACGCGCCGTCGGCCATCGCCTGCGCGCGGCGCGCCTGCTGCCACGATGCCTCGACCACGGCCAGTTCGGCACGGCTGTTGACGCCCGCCACCTCCGCCGCATCGACCTCGATCGCCGCCGCGCCGCCCGCCAGCGCCACGATGTCGGTCAGGTAATATTCGCCCGCGGCATTGTCGTTGCCCAGCTTGGCCAGCAGCACGAACAGGTCGCGCCCGCGCGCCGCCATCAGCCCGGAATTGCACAGCGTCTCCGCCCGCTCGGCGGGCGAGGCGTCCTTGAACTCCACGATCCGCGCGACCCGGTCGGTGCCCGGCGTCACGATCACGCGGCCATAGGCGGCGGGATCGACCGGGCGGAAGCCGAGCACGACGACCGGCGGCGCATCCGCGGCGTGAAGCCGGTCCAGCATCGCGCGCATCGTCGCCGGCGACACGAGGGGCACGTCGCCGTAAAGGATCAAGACGTCGCCCTCGAAGCCGGCGAGCGCCGCTTCCGCCTGCATCACCGCATGGCCGGTGCCCAGCTGCTGGGCCTGATGCGCGATCTGTGCGCCCAGCGGCGCGACCGCCGCCTCGACCTGCTCGCGCCCGGCACCGACGACGACCACCGTCGTCGCGGGCGACAGCGACGCGGCGCTGGCCAGCAGGTGAAGCAGCATCGGCCGCCCGGCGATCGGGTGGAGCACCTTGTGCAGGTCGGACTTCATGCGCGTGCCCTTGCCCGCGGCAAGGACGACGATGGCGACGGGGCGATCCTGTGACATGCCGGCACCCCTGCCATCACTCGCTTGCCAATTCCAGCAGGCACGGGCAACGCGGGCGACGATGGCTCCCTTTCCCTTCTCCATCGTCGGGCTCGACCTCGACGGGACGCTGCTCGACACCTCCGGCGACCTGACCGCGGCGGTCAACCACGCGCTTGCCTCCGCCGGCCGGCCGCTGCTGACCGTCGAACAGGTGAAGCCGATGATCGGCGGCGGCGCGCGCCACATGCTGGCGCAGGGGATGGCGGCGACCGGGGGCTGTTCGGAGGAGGAGCTGGACGTTCTCCACCGCCGCCTGCTCGACTTCTACGAAGCGAACATCTGCGTCATGACGCAGCCCTATCCGCACGCGCTGGACGCGCTCGACCGGCTGGCGGACATGGGCGTGACGCTGGCGATCGTGACCAACAAGCTGGAGCGGTTCGCGCGCGCCATCCTGGACGAGCTGGCGCTGACCCCGCGCTTCGACGCGATCATCGGCGGCGACACGATGGGCCCGGGCAACGGCAAGCCCAGCCGTCAGCCGATCGACGCCATGATCCTGCGATGTGGCGGCGGCAAGGCCGCGTTCGTCGGGGACTCGATCTACGACATCGCCGCCGCGCATGCCGCCGGCATCCCCGCGATCGCGTGCCGTTTCGGCTTCCTGATGCAGCCGGTCGAGGAACTGGGCGCCGATGCGATCATCGACGGCTTCGACCAGCTGATCCCTGCGCTGGAGCGGCTGTGATCCGCCTCGCCCCCGTCCTGCTGGTGCTCGCCACCGTCTTCGCGGTGACGATGGCGCTGCTGCCGCATCCGCCGCACGTCATGGGCAATGCGCCGGACAAGATCCAGCACATGACCGCGTTCGGGACGATCACGATCCTCTATTGCGCCGCCTTCCCGCGGCAGTCGCTGCTGCGCATCGGCGAGCGGCTGTCGTTCCTCGGCGCGCTGATCGAGGTGTTCCAGTCGATCCCCTCGCTCCACCGCGATTGCGACGTAATGGACTGGATCGCGGACACCGCCGTCATCATCGGCGTGCTGGTCGTGGTCAGGATCGTGCGGGGACGACGCGCGCCCACGCCTTGATCGCCAGGTGTCGCGCCAGCATTGGCGCGGGCATCCGGATCCAGTGCGAGCGGATATAGAAGGCCAGCCGCGTCACCGGCCGCGTTTCCCGGCCCCAGCCGTCGCGTGACAGCAGCCGCCGGACGAACCACGCATCGCTCCGCCTCGCCCGTGCATCGGGCACCGCGGTGCCGAACAGCGCCGCCGACAACCGTAGCGCGCGCGCGACAGGTGCGGTCGCACCGTGCAGCGCCGCCCGCTCGCCAAGCGAGCGCCAGAACTCGGGCGTGGCATGGTCGTGGAGCAGCCGGTCGATGTCCCACAGGTTGCGCAGGCCGCCGGACAGGTCGCCGTCCGCGATCAGGTGAAGCGCGGCGTGGACGATCATGTCCTCCGCGCACGGCACCGACAGCCCGTTCCCCAACGGCACCGCCGCCGCGACGATCGCCGCCGCATCCGGGGTGATGCGCGCGGTCGGCGGCAGGATCGTATGATGCACGTCCAGCGCGCGGTCGCGCTCGCGGTGGATCAGCGGCGGAAGCTCGTGCATCCAGCGGCGGTAATAGAGCTGGTCGTACCGATCCGCCTTCGCCCATTCCCATCCCGCCGCCAGCAGCGCCGCCTCGACCGCATCCAGCGCGTCGCGCGGGACCAGCAGGTCCAGGTCGCCGATCATCCGCCCCTGCCCCGCCGACAGCCCCGCGGCGGCGAAGGCCGTGCCCTTCAGCAGCACCAGCGGCACCCCCAGCGGCGCCAGCGCGCGGCGCACCACCTCCGCCTCCCACAAGGCACTGCGCCGCGCCTCCAGCGCCAGCGCGCGCGCGTCGTTCAGGATCGTCGCCGCCGCCGCGGGCAGATCCATCCCGCTCAGCCGGTGCGCCAGCGCGCCCAGCAACTGCTCCGCACGCGCCGCGGACAGCACCCCGGTCCATTCGTCCGGCGGCAACGTCTCGGCGAGCGCTGGCGTGCGCAGCAGCCGCGCCAGCATCACAGCGCCCGCCACACATCCTCCACCTGCGCCAGTGCGGCGCGCGTATCGGGATAGTCGAGCGCCACGCGCGGCACGTCGCGCGCGAAGCGGGTCATCGCGTCGAATCCCGCCTCCCCCAGCGCGACATAATTGGTGGACGCCTGCGTCAGCCGCACGAACGCCTCGCCCGCGCCGATGCTGCGCACCCCCGGTGCCGCACCATAGCGCGGGAACAGCAGCAGCGCGGGCATCGCGGGCACGTCCATCGCCGCCACCGCCGCGGCGTCGGGCACCAGATGGCGGATCGTCCCCTTGGGCGTGCCCCGCAGCAGCGGGCCGAAGCGCGCGCCCGGCACCTGCGCGGCGACCTCCGCGATCGCCCCGTTCTTCAGGCTGACCAGCCGCGGGAAGGCGTGCACCCACCCCGTCACCGGATCGAGCAGCACGAATTCGTCGCCCATGAAGCGCCAGCCGCGCGCGCCCAGCAGCGTCGCCAGCGTCGATTTGCCCGCACCGGACTCGCCCGTCATCACGATCGCGCGTCCGTCGCGCTCCACCGCAGAGGCGTGGAGCAGCAGATGGCGTCGATGCCCCAGCGCGACCTGCAGGTTCATCGCCATTTCCGCCGCCAGCAGCGCGTGCGCGAGCGGCAGCGGTGCGGCGTCGGGCAGCATATGGTCGCCCGCCAGCGCGACCGTGGGGCGCAGCACCCTGCGCCACGGCCGCGGCGCCGCCAGCCGCACGGTCGCCTCCGCCACCTCCGCCGCGGGATAGCCGGCATACAGGTCGGCAAGCTGTGCGACGGGTGCCGCCCATTCGCTGCCGATACGGAACCCGATCGGCCCGACGCGCAGGGACAAGGCGTGCCTCACGCCGCCTCCACCAGCCCGGCGGCGACCAGTTCCACCAGCCGCGCCGCCAGCGCCGCCGGGTCTGCCTCCGCCAGATCGTAGCGGATCGCCAGCACCAGCATCAGCGCATCGGCGGACATCGGTTCGCGCAGCGCGGACAATATCTCCGGCGCGGGCGAGGCGAGCACGTGCGTCATGCCCGACGCGCGGTGATAGACCGCGCTCAACTCGTCGAGCGGACGCAGCACCAACGTGTCGGGCGGCGCGCAATAGCGCGTCGCGGCGGCCATGACGCGCTACTTCCGCAGCATCTGGATCGACGCGAAGCAGGTGAACCCGGCCGATCCGCGCTGCAACCGCGACACGTATTTCAGATAGGCACGGCTGCGATCGTAATCATATCCCGGCAGCGTGCCCCCGCTGCGGAGCGCCGCGCGCACCTCCTCGCCCTTCAGCGGGCGCGACGGCGGCGGATACGCCCCCTTCGTCCCCGGCGGCACCAGCGAGCCGTCGGCGGCGATCTGCGATGCCGCATGTCCTGCATCGGGCACGGGAATATCGCACATCAGCACCGATGCGGTGGTCTGCGCCAGCGCCGGGCGGATCGACAGGACCGACGCCGCGCCGACCGCGCCCAGCATCAGCGCGCGGCGCGTCGGCGGCGCGTCGCGGCTATCCCCGGCGGGTGTGGGCTGATCGTCGTCCATGCCGCACGCTAACCCGACGCCCCCTTCGAATGTGCTAACGCCGTCCCGCGCGCTCGGCTATCGCTGCGCGCGTGATCGACGAGATTTCGCTCCGCACCTGGCTCGCCCTGGCGGTCGCCGCCGCCACCGCCGTCGTCGTCTATGCGCTGTCGGGATATGACGGTCAGACGGTGCTCGCCACCCTCGCCGGCGTCGCCGCGCTGGTGGCGATCGTCGCCACCACCCCCGAGGAGCGCGCGACCGCCCCCGATCCCGCCGCCGCGGAACGCTCCGACGTGCCCATCGATGCCGTGCTGGAGGCGATCGGCGAACCCGTCCTGCTGATGAGCGGCGGGCGCGTGATGCTGGCCAACGGCGCCGCGCGCACGCTTCTGGGCGCGCATATCGTCGGCGAGGATGCGCGCGTCGCGATCCGTCACCCCGCGGCGGCGGAACATTTGGCGGAAGGATCGCCGCATCCGGTCGACCTGGTCGGCATCGGCACGCTCGATCAGCGCTGGCAGATGCGCACCGCGCCGCTCGGCCCCGACACGCGGCTGGTGCATCTGGTCGACCAGACCGGGCAGCATGCCGCCGACCGGATGCGCGTCGATTTCGTCGCCAACGCCAGCCACGAGCTGCGCACCCCGCTGTCCTCGATCATCGGCTATGTCGAGACGCTGGCGGACGAGGCCGGCGACGAACCGGCGCTGCGCAAGCGCTTCCTGGCGGTCGTCTTCGACGAGGCGCGACGGATGGAGCGGCTGGTCGAGGATCTGATGAGCCTGTCGCGGATCGAGGCGGAGAAGTTCCGCCCCCCGCGCACCGAGGTCGATCTTGCGGCAGTCGCGCGCGAGACGTGCGACACGCTGACCACCAGCCACGGGAACCGCGGCGCGGACATCGTGCTGACGGCGGAACCGTCGCTGCCCGCGGTGCTGGGCGACGAGACGCAGCTGTCGCAGCTGCTCCACAACCTCATCGGCAATGCGATGAAATACGGCCGCCACGGCACCCCCGTGGAGGTGACGCTGGCGACGCGCGACACCAGCGTATGCATCACCGTCGCCGACCAGGGCGACGGCATCGCGCCCGAGCATCTGCCGCGACTGACCGAGCGCTTCTACCGCGTCGACGCCGGCCGCAGCCGCTCGCTGGGGGGCACCGGGCTGGGGCTGGCGATCGTCAAGCACGTCGTCGACCGCCACCGCGGCCGCCTCGACATCGCCAGCACGCCGGGCGTGGGGACGAAGGTGACGGTGACGCTGCCGGCGGCCCCCACGGCGTGATGCTACCGTCACCCCGGCCCTGAGCCGGGGTCCCGCTTTTTCTTCCGATGGCGACAATCAGCGGCCCCCCGGATCAAGTCGAGACCTCTGCGAACCGCACTCCGTCATGCCGGACTTGTTCCGGCATCCACCGAGTCGCAAACCCATAAGCTGCTGATGTGGCGCCAGGGTGGACCCCGGAACCAGTCCGGGGTGACGTGCCGGTTGAGGCGCCGAAAAGGACTTTCGCAGAGGTCCAGATCAAGTCCGGGGTGACGAAGCCTGTCCTCCCAATCCGCTGTCATCAAGGCGTAACCGTTGTGTCACATGCGCCGATCGTGCGCAGCCGCCACTCCGGCGGACGCCCGTTTTCGGGGGATCGATGTCGCGTTTCGTCCTGGCGCCCGCGCTTGCGCTGTCGCTCGCCTGTGCGGGCGGGCTGAGCGCGTGCGTCGATCAGGCGGCGGGCGGCGGCGCGGGCTCGCGGGAGCAGATCAAGGCGGTCGGCTCCTCGACCGTCTATCCCTTCACCACGATCGTCGCGGAAGATTTCCTCGCCAACACGCCGCAGGCGAAGCCTCCGGTGATCGAATCGACCGGCACCGGCGCGGGGATGAAGCTGTTCTGCGCCGGGATCGGCGCCGGCCACCCGGATATCGAGGATGCGTCGCGCCGGATGAAGCGCAGCGAGTACGACCAGTGCGCCCGCCACGGCGTCGACCGCGTGCTGGAAGTCCAGATCGGCATCGACGGCATCGCCTTCGCCGAGGCGAAGAATGGCGCAAAGATGCGGCTGACCACCGCCGACATCTACCGCGCGCTCGCCTTCGCACCTTCGGGCGGGCGCAACACCGCGCGGACGTGGCGCGACGTGAACCCCGCGCTGCCCGCGACCCCGATCCAGGTCTATGGCCCGCCCGCCACCAGCGGCACGCGCGACGCGCTGGCCGAGCTGATCCTGGCGCATGGCTGCGAGACGATCGAGCCGGCCATGACCGCGCTGCGCGAGCGTGACCACGCCGCGTTCGAGGCGCGCTGCCTGCGCGTACGCGAGGACGGCGCGTATATCGACGCGGGCGAGAACGACAATCTGATCGTCCAGAAGCTGCAGTCCAATCCGAACGCGATCGGCGTCTTCGGCTACGGCTATCTGGAGGAAAATGCGCGCGCGGTGGACGGCGTCGCGATCGACGGCGTGGTCCCCACCTACGACACGATCGCCTCGGGTGCCTATCCGGGCGCGCGTCCGCTCTATCTCTACGTCAAGAAGGCGCATCTGAACGCCATTCCTGGATTGCGAGCGTTCCTGGCGACCTATGCGCGCGCATGGGGCCGCGACGGTCCGTTGGTAAGGCGCGGTCTGATCGCCGCGCCGCCCGCGGTGCAGGCGCGCTCGGCCGCGATCGTCCGGGGCGAAATACCGCTCGATCCGGCGGCGCTCGACTGATGGCGACGCTGCCGCTCCTCTTCATGATCGCGGCGCTGGCGACGATCGGCTGGCTGACCGCGCGCGCGCGTGCCGTGCGTTTTCGTGCGGACGCGACGCGGCGTTTCAGCTCGCTGCCGCAGCACCACGGCTGGTTCGTGACGCTGGCGACGCTGCTGCCGCCGCTGATCTTCCTTGCCGCATGGAACCTGACCTCGCCCGCGCTGGTGACCGATGCCGTGCTCGCCACCCCGCTCGCCGCGCAGCTGCCGCCACCCTGGTTCGAGCGTGCGTCGATCCTGTCGGAAGCGCGCCATCTGGCGGAGGGGAGCGGCTACGGCGCGTTCCACGCCCTCTCGGAGCGGCTGGCACCGGCCTATGCCGCGGCGCAGTCGCGCTACGACTGGATCGCCACCGCGGTCGCGCTGCTGCTGGCGTTCGGCGGCGGCGCACTCGCCTTCCTGGCGGTGCGCCCGTCCTTCTCCGCGCGGACGCAGGTGGAACGCGTGGTCATGGGGTTGCTGCTCGCCGCCTCGCTGATCGCGATCCTGACCACGATCGGCATTGTCGCCAGCCTGCTCGTCGAGAGCGCGCGCTTCTTCCGCATCGTGCCCATCGGCGATTTCCTGCTCGGCACCCACTGGAGCCCGCAGGTGATCGACCCGCGCGATCCCGGCGCGTCGCTGGGCGCGGTGCCGCTGTTCTGGGGCACCTTCTTCCTCGGCGCGGTGATCGCGATGGCGGTGGCGATCCCGTTCGGGCTGATGAGCGCGATCTACCTCACCCAATATGCGCAGCCCGCCACCCGCCGCTGGATGAAGCCGCTGCTGGAGATTCTCGCCGGCGTTCCCACCGTCGTCTACGGCTATTTCGCCGCGCTGACGGTCGCGCCCGCGGTACGCGATCTGGGCGTGGCGCTGGGCATCAACTGGGCATCGAGCGAGAGCGCGCTGGCGGCGGGCGCCGTCATGGGCGTCATGATTATCCCCTTCGTCTCCTCCATGGCGGACGATTCGCTGTCCGCGGTGCCGCAGTCGATGCGCGACGGCAGCCTCGCCATGGGCGCCACCCGGTCGGAGACGATCAGGAAGGTGCTGGTCCCCGCCGCCTTGCCCGGCGTCGTCGGCGGCATCCTGCTCGCGGTCAGCCGCGCGATCGGCGAGACGATGATCGTCGTCATGGCCGCCTCCGGCGTCGCGACGCTGACGCTCAACCCCTTCGCCAGCACCACCACCGTCACCAAGCAGATCGTCGACCTGCTGACCGGCGAGGCGGAGTTCGACTCGGCCAAGACGCTCGCCGCCTTCGCGCTGGGCCTCACCCTATTCGTCGTCACCTTGCTGCTCAACATCGTCGCGCTGATTGTCGTGCGCCGATACCGGGAGGCGTATGACTGACGCGCGCCAGCCTCATGTCCCGACCGACTGGACCACGCCCGCGATGCAGCGCCGCATCCGCCGCCGTTATGCCGCGGAGCGCCGCTTCCGCACGCTGGGGCTGCTCGCGGTCGCGATGTCGGCGGCGTTCCTCGCCTTCCTGCTGGGCACGATGATCCGACAGGGCGCGAACGGCTTCACCGAGACCCGGATCGCGCTGCCGCTCGACCTGCGCGCCAGCGGCATCGTCGTCACGCCGCAGCGGCTCGCCGGCCCGCGCGGCGACCTCGCCCTCGCGGGTGCCGGGCTGGAGGGCGCGGTCGATGCCGCCGCCAACGCGGCCTATCCGACGCAGGGCGGCGCTGCATTGCTGTCCGATGGCGCATGGTTGCGCGTACGCGACGCGGTGAAGCGCGATCCGACGCTCCTGACCCGTCGCGCGACGCTCGACCTGCCGGTCAACACCGACCTGGACGTCGCATACAAGGGCGACGGCTTGCCGGAGGCGGAGGCCACGATCGCCGCCTTGCCGGGCAAGCTGTCGCGCGGCGTCAACCTCAGCTTCTTCACCGGCGCGGATGCGACCGATCCGACCCGCGCCGGCATCTGGGGCGCGCTGAAGGGCTCGCTATTCACGATGCTGGTGACGCTGGCGCTGGCCTTCCCGATCGGCGTGCTGTCCGCGCTGTATCTGGAGGAATATGCGCCGCGCAACCGCTGGACCGACCTGATCGAGGTATCGATCAACAACCTCGCCGCGGTGCCGTCGATCATCTTCGGGCTGCTGGGGCTGGCGGTGTTCCTAGGCACGTTCCACATGCCGCGCTCCGCCGCGGTCGTCGGTGGGCTGACGCTGGCGCTGATGACGATGCCGGTCATCGTCATCGCCGGGCGCAACGCGATCCGCGGCGTGCCCCCCTCGGTGCGCGACGCGGCGCGCGCGCTGGGCGCCTCGCCGATCCAGGTCGTCTTCCACCACGTCCTGCCGCTCGCGCTCCCCGGCATCCTGACCGGCACGATCATCGGCATGGCACGCGCGCTGGGCGAAACCGCGCCGCTGCTGATGATCGGGATGCGCGCCTTCATCGCCGCCTCGCCCGACCGGCTGACCGATCCCGCCACCGCGCTGCCGGTGCAGATCTTCCTTTGGTCGGACGAGGTCGCCAAGGGCTTCGTCGAGAAGACGTCGGCCGCCATCATCGTCCTGCTCGTCTTCCTGCTGGCGATGAACGGCCTCGCCATCTACCTGCGCAACCGCTTCGAGACCCGCTGGTGAAAAGCAATTCCCCCCCCAAGATGACCGCCCACCACGTCAACGTCTTCTATGGCGGGAAGCAGGCGATCGACGACGTGTCGATCGACGTGTGGCAGCAGGACGTGACCGCCTTCATCGGCCCGTCGGGCTGCGGCAAGTCGACCTTCCTGCGCACGCTCAACCGCATGAACGACACGATCGCGGGCGCGCGGGTCGAGGGCGATGTGCGGCTCGACGGCGAGGACGTCTATGCGAAGGCGATGGACGTGGTGCAGCTGCGCGCGCGGGTCGGCATGGTCTTTCAGAAGCCGAACCCCTTCCCGAAGTCGATCTTCGAGAATGTCGCCTACGGCCCGCGCATCCACGGCCTCGCGCGGTCGAAGGCGGATCTGGCGCAGATCGTCGAACGCTCGCTGACGCGTGCAGGGCTGTGGAACGAGGTGAAGGACCGCCTCGCCGACAGCGGCACCGCGCTGTCGGGCGGGCAGCAGCAGCGGCTGTGCATCGCGCGCGCGATCGCGGTCGACCCGGAGGTGATCCTGATGGACGAGCCGTGCAGCGCGCTCGATCCCGTCGCCACCGCCAGGATCGAGGAGCTGATCCACGAGCTGCGCGGTCGTTACGCGATCGTCATCGTCACCCACAACATGCAGCAGGCCGCGCGCGTCAGCCAGCGCACCGCCTTCTTTCACCTGGGCCAGCTGGTGGAGTACGGCGACACGTCCGACATCTTCACGAACCCCCGTCAGGAGCGGACCAAGGACTATATCACCGGACGCTACGGATGATTCGGGAGGACGAAAGGAAAGGGGGCATGGCGTTCGGCCAGGAACATACGGTCAAGGCGTTCGACCAGGACATCGGGCAGCTGCGTGGGCTGATCTCGCAGATGGGTGGCCTCGCGGAGAAGGCGATCGCCGGCGCGATGACCGCGCTCCAGCGTGGCGATGCCGAGCTGGCCGCGGAGGTGCGCGCCGACGACAAGCGGATCGACGCGATCGAGGCGGAGGTGGAGCGCACCGCCGTGCGCGTCATCGCGCTGCGCGCGCCGATGGCGGACGATCTGCGCGAGGTGGTCGCCGCGATGAAGATCGCCAGCGTGGTCGAGCGGATCGGCGACTATGCCAAGAACATCGCCAAACGCGTGCCCCAGATCGAGAGCGAGCACCGCATCGAGCCGGTGTCGATGCTGCCCGCGATGGCGCGAATGGCGTCGGAGATGGTCCACGACGTGCTCAACGCCTTCGCCGCGCGCGATCCGAACGCCGCGCTGGCGGTATGCGAGCGCGACAATGCGCTCGACGATTTCTACGACAGCATCTTCCGCACGTTGGTGACGTACATGGTCGAGAATCCCAAGACCATCGGCCAGTGCGCGCACCTGCTCTTCGTGGCGAAGAACCTAGAACGGATCGGCGACCATGCCACGAACGTCGCCGAAATGGTCTATTATGCCGCCACCGGAACGCGGCTGATCGAACGCGAGAAGGGACAATTGTGATGGCCAAGGCCCGGATGCTGCTGGTGGAGGACGACGCCAGCCTGGCCGAACTGCTCGTCTGGCATTTCACCCGCGAGCATTTCGACGTCCAGCACACGATCGACGGCGAGGAGGCGCTGCTGATGGCGCGCGAGACGCCGCCCGACATCGTCCTGCTCGACTGGATGGTGGAGGGCATTTCCGGCATCGAGGTCTGCCGTCGCCTGCGCCGCGCGCCGGAAACGCAGAACGTGCCGATCATCATGCTGACCGCGCGCGGCGAGGAAGAGGACCGGGTGCGCGGGCTGGAGACGGGCGCGGACGATTACGTCACCAAGCCGTTCTCCCCGCGCGAACTGGTCGCGCGCGTCGGCGCGGTGCTGCGCCGCGTGCGCCCGGCACTGGCGGGCGAGGCGCTCAGCTACGCCGACCTGGAGATGGACACCGTCGGACACAAGGTGCGCCGCGGTGGCGAGGTGATCGCGCTCGGGCCGACCGAATTCCGCCTGCTCAAGCACTTCCTGGAGCACCCCGGCCACGTCTTCTCGCGCGAACGGCTGCTGGACAGCGTGTGGGGCCACGACAGTGATATCGAGAGCCGCACCGTCGACGTCCACATCCGCCGGCTGCGCAAGGCGATCAACGAGGGCGGCCGCCCCGACATCATCCGCACCGTCCGCTCCGCCGGCTACGCACTCGACACGGGGCATTGAGCCTTTTCCCGTCACCCCGGGCTTGACCCGGGGTCCCGCTCCTTGAGCGCCGTCGCAAGCGGGACCCCGGCTCAAGGCCGGGGTGACGAGCGCACCCCGACATCTTCCTCTCCGATGCCATGGAGCCTTTCGCCTGCACGGGGCGTTGGCCCGGTCGCGTAACAATCACGCGTTTCTGACCGAACACGGCAGGAGAGATAGAATGAAGATGATGCTTCTCGCGGCCGCGGCCGCTCTCGCCATTCCGGCAATGGCCACCGCGCAGGAAATGCCGCAGACCACGCCGCCCGCCGATTCCAGCACGATGACGCCGCCGGCCGACCCCGCCGCCCCGCCGCCGGCGGATCCGGCCGCCCCGCCGCCCGCGGACCCCGCCGCCATGCCGCAGCAGCCGCCGATGGCGGCGCAGTCGACCGGGTCGACCACCACCATGCCGCAGCCGATGGCCTCGGGCAGCGGGACGATGACCGCGGGCGGCTACGCCCCCTCGGGTCCGGCGATCTCGGGCACCCCGGCGCCGGGCGCGACCGTTACGTTCCAGCCCGCGCCGCCGCCGTCGCAGGCCTTCCCGCCCCCGGCACCCAAGGCCGAGTATCCGATCTGCAAGAAGGGCCAGTATGACGGCTGCATGCAAGCGAGCGATGCGCGCGGTGCGAAGAAGATGCGCCGCAAGTAAGCCGATCGGCTGACCGCGACCGACGAACGGGCATTGCGCCCGTTCGAAGGTCGAGTATGGAGGGCGCTCATTCCATTCAGGAGGGAGCGCCTTTTCCATGTCCATTCGTTTCGACGACAAGGTTGCCATCGTCACCGGGGCCGGCGGCGGTCTGGGCCGCGAATATGCGCTCGAACTGTCGCGTCGCGGCGCAAAGGTGGTGGTGAACGACCTGGGCGGCGACCGCTCGGGCCAGGGCGCCTCCGACGCCGCGCAGAAGGTGGTGGCCGAGATCGAGGCCGCGGGCGGCCAGGCGATGGCCAACGGCGGCAGCGTCACCGAATACGACCAGATGGTCGAAATGGTGGCGAAGGCCAAGGAGAAGTGGGGCGGCGTCCACATCCTCATCAACAATGCCGGTGTCTTGCGCGACAAGACCTTCGCGAAGATGGAGCCGTCGGACTTCGCCTTCGTCGTCAACGTCCACCTGCTCGGCTCCGCCAACGCCACCAAGGCGTGCTGGGAAACCTTCCGCGAGCAGAATTACGGCCGCGTCCTGATGACGGCGTCGTCGACCGGCCTGTTCGGCAACTTCGGCCAGGCGAATTACGGCGCGGCGAAGCTCGGCCTCGCCGGGCTGACCAAGACGCTGTACCTCGAGGGTGCGAAGAACAACATCAAGGTCAACACGCTGGCCCCCGTCGCGGGCACGCGCATGACCGAGGATCTGTTCCCCGAGCAGCTGTTCCAGGCCTTCGCGCCGGAAAAGGTGATGCCCGCCGCACTGTTCCTGGTCAGCGAGGATGCGCCGACCAACCAGATCGTCGGCGCGGGCGCGGGTGTGTTCCAGGCGAGCTACGTCACGCTCACCCCGGGCAAGCTGCTGACCGGCGACGACCTGTCGCCCGAGGGTGTTGCGAAATACTGGGCCGAGATCACCGACCGTTCGGGCGAGATCGTCCCGGATTCGGGCGCCGGCCAGTCGATGCTGATCGGCAAGAAGCTCCAGGGCGGCTGATAGGACGACGGGCGCGGTGCCCCGGATGAGGCACCGCACCCGTTACCACGCCGACGCGGCGCGCGTCAGAACGACAGGCGCGCCGTCAGCGAGGTGGTCCGCCCGTTGATCGACCGCGCGCGGACGATGTTGTTCGCGGGAATCACCGCATCCTCCGCCTCGGTAAAGCCCTGAACGTTGAACAGATTGTTCGCGTTCAGCGACACCAGCAGTCGGTCGGTCGGGCGGAACTGCACGAACCCGTTGGCGACGGTATAGCCCGGCAGCTTCAACTGGTTGCTGTCCTGGGTATAGCTGGACGTCGTGCCGATGACGTTGGCACCCACCGTCACCCGGTCGAATTCGACCTGCGGCGTCGTCTGGAAGATCAGCCGCGCCTGACGACGCGGCGTGTTGCCGACCACGCCGGGGTTCAGCGCGTCGCGCACGATCTTCGCATCGGTGTACGTCGCGCCGACGGTGATCGCGAACGGTCCGACCGAATAACCGCCGTCGAACTCCAGGCCGTAGGCGCGATATTCGCGGTCGATGAAGACCTGGCGCGTCGCCTCGTAATTCTGCTCCTCGGTCTTCGCCCAGAACCCGGTCAGGTTGAGGACGAGGCCGTTGTGGCGATATTTCGCACCGGCCTCGGCCTGGCGGACGAAGTCGACCGCCGCGGCCTTGCTGAGCAGCGAGCCGTCGACCGTGCTGACCGCCGGGCCGAACAGCAGCCGGTCCGCATTGGCGCGCGCGCCGCGGCTGTAGCGCGCGAAGACCGCGAACGGCTCGGCGATGCGGAAGTTGATGCCGCCCGAATAGGAGAGATAGTTCCAGCCATAATCGACCGGCGCCGGGCTGGTCAGCGGGATGATCGCCACGCGCCGCTCCGCCGCGGAGATGACGCCGTCGCGGTTGATGTCGAACGTGGTCGTGCCGGTCCGGCCGCCGCCCAGATCCGAACCGAAGATCGAGCCCGACGCGTTGCCGAAGTCGTAGCGGACGCTGGCGCCCAGCGCGATGCGCCCGATCTTGTAGTTGAGCGAGGCGAACGGCGCGTTGACGTTATAGTCGACGCGGTAGCTGCGACGGCAGCAATCGCCGAAGTACGTCGCACCGTAGCCGTAGAAGCCGCCCTGCGTCACCGCGGTGCCGCCCGCGCTCACCACATCGACCAGCGCGGCACGCCCGTCGCCGCGCACGTCGAGCAGCGTCGACGTCCACAGCCAGTCGGTGTCGATCGTCTGGCGCGACTTGTAGAAGCCCGCGGTGGTGGTCAGGTCGCCGTTGCCGACGCGCAGGACGCGGCTGGCGCGGATGTCGTTGGTGACATTGTCCAGGCTGTTCAGCTTCACGTCGAACACCACGACCTGCGCCAGCAGGCCGTTGCCGTTCAGCCCGGCGGGGTCGGCGATCGCCTGCCCGACGTTCGGCCCGCTGGCGTAGCGCAGCGTCGCCCCCGCCCCGCCCAGCGCCGTCGCGATCTCGCCCGCCGCCGCGACGTTCGACGGGAAGTTGGAGCTGAAGCCCCCGCTGATCCCGGCGTAGCGGAAGCGCTCGGTAACGGTCCAGCCCGACAGGTCGACCTGCGTCTCCACACCGAACGCCTTGACCAGCGGATGCTGGCCGTCGCGAATGTCGCGCGCGACAGGGTTGTTCTGGCCGTCCAGCGTGATGTTGGTGGTGAAATAGCGCGACAGCAACGCGTCGCGCGTGATCGAGAAACCGGGCACGCTCGCGTAATGCGGGTCGGCATTGGTGCCGGTGACGCGAACCGGATTGGGCAGGTAGCCGACCGCGCGGTCGTTCAGATACTTGCCGTAGAAGCGGATGTAGCCGCCGTCGAACGTCTTGGTCACGTTCGCCTTGATCTGGCCACCGCGGTTCCCGTCGTAGCCGACGCGGCGCGGCCCTTCGCCCTGGCGGTAGAAGCCGCCGACATGATAGCGCAGCGTATCGCTGATCTTGCCGCCATAGTCGAAATCGACGCGCTGCTCGTCATAGTCGAGCCCGGCGCCGAACTGGATCGCGCCGCCCTCGCGCTCGCCGGTCTTGGAGATCATGTTGAGCACGCCGCCGGGCGAGTTGGACGAAAAGGTCGACGCCGAACCGCCGCGGATCGCCTCCACCGACGCCACGTTCAGGTCGGCGCGCAGGAAGATGTCGGCATTGCCGAACGTGATGTCGCCGAATTCGAGGACGGGCAGGCCGTCCTCCTGCAATTGCAGGAACTTCGCACCGCCCGACGCGATCGGAAGGCCGCGGATCGAGATGTTCGCATTGCCGTCACCGCCCGAGCTTTCGGCGCGAATGCCGGGTACGTTGCGGAAGATTTCGGCGGTCGATCGCGGCGCGGCCTTCAGGATGTCGGCCTCGCGCAGCGAGCTGGTCGAGATCGCGCTGTCGAGCCGGTCGCGACCGCGCGCGACCGCGGTCACGACGATGTCCGCCGACGCCTGCGCGGGATGCGCACGCTGATCCCGATCGTCGCTCTTGGTAGCGAAGGTCTGCGCATAGGCCGAACCGCTGGCGAGAACACCGGCGACGAAGGCCGAAAGATAGATAGTCCGCAAAAGTGGCGCTTTCCTTGAAGAGAACGGCGCGCCTCTAGTGCAAACGATTTAAATCTTTGTTGATCCTCGACCGGGCGCGCCAATGCGCCATGGCGCCGGACGCCCGCTATTCCTCCACCAGCTTCATCAGCCGCCGTTCCACCGGCGCCAGCACCGGGCCCAACTCATGCCCGCGCTTCACGACCTGCCCCGCCTCGCCCACCAGCGCCCACATGCCCTGTCGCTGGCGCAGCGCAGGACGTTTTTCGATACGGAACTCCGGCCGCTCGGCGGTGCGTCGGAAACAGGCGAAGACCGCGGCGTCGCGGCCCAGGTCGATCGCATAGTCGCGCCAATGCCCCGCCGCGACCATCCGGCCGTAGAGATCCAGGATCCGTGCCAGCTCCGCCCGGTCGAACCCGACCTGCGACGGCTGCCGTCCGGCTCCGGCGGGAAAGGGCGTGACGATCCCCATCAGGCGCGCTGCCTCATGCCCGGTCGCGCTCCTGCTCACCCTCGCCCGTCAATGCATCCAACCGGCGGCGCATCGCCTCCAGTTCGCAGCGCAGCAGCTCCACCTTCTGCGTCTGCGGGTCGAACATCTCGCTGCACGGCGTGCCGTAAGGAACGAAGCGCGGCGCGGGTGCGGCCCCGCCCTCGACCATGGTCGGGCGCGCGGGAATGCCGACCATCACCGCGCCCGCCGGCACGTCCTTCGTCACGACCGCGTTCGCGCCGACCCGCGCGCGCGTTCCGACCGTGATCGGCCCCAGCACCTGCGCGCCCGATCCGATGATCGCGCCGTCCGAAATCGTCGGGTGACGCTTGCCCGCGATGCCGTTGTCCGGGCTGGTCCCGCCCAGCGTCACGCATTGGTAGATGGTGACGTCGTCGCCGATCTCCGCCGTCTCGCCGATCACGACGAAGCCGTGGTCGATGAAGAAGTTGCGCCCGATCGTCGCCCCCGGATGGATGTCGATCGCGGTCGTCATCCGCGACCAGTGATTGACGATCCGCGCCGCCAGATACCAGCGCGCGCGATACAGCCGGTGCGCCACGCGGTGCCACGCCAGCGCCCATACGCCGGGATAGGTCAGCACCTCCCACCGCGAATGCGGCGCCGGATCGCGCGCGCGGATCGAATCGAGATAGGCGGTCAGTCGCGACATGGTCTTTCCCCGGACCCGTTCCCTGCGGGCGCATCGTTTGCGCCTATGTAAGCGCGCCGTGGGGGCATTTCCATAAGCGGCGCTTTGGCGGCGCAAACCCGAATTACCTACCCGGCGGGTCGACTTTGCCGGTAGCTGCGGGCAATTCGGTCCTGCTGGGACGTCGAGGGATTGTCATGCAGGCACTGACCGACCTGGATTTCGCCGCATTGCTGCCCTTCATCGCGGTGGGGTTCGGCGCGCAGCTCGTCGACGGCGCGCTGGGCATGGCGTTCGGCGTGATCTGCAACACGCTGCTGGTGGCGGTCATCGGGCTGCCGCCGGCGCGTGCCTCCGCCAACGTCCATATCGTCGAAACCTTCACCACCGCCGTCTCGGGGATCAGCCACGCGCTCCACGGCAACATCGACAAGCGGCTGTTCCTGCGCCTGCTGGTGCCCGGCATCATCGGCGGGGTGACGGGGGCGTTCGTCCTGACCAACATCGATGCCGCGACGGTGAAGCCGTTCGTGCTCGGCTATCTGATCGTCATCGGCATCTATCTGCTGGTGCGCGGGTTGCTATTCCCGCCCAAGGTGCAGAAGCCGAAGGTGGTCGAGCCGCTGGGGCTGTTCGGCGGCTTCCTGGATGCGATGGGCGGTGGCGGCTGGGGCCCGATCGTGACCTCGAACCTGCTGGTGCAGGGATTGGAGCCGCGCAAGGTCGTCGGCACCGTCAATTCGGTCGAATTTTTCCTGACCGCGACCGTGTCCGCGGCGTTCATCTACCACCTCGGGCTGCGCGACTTCGCGGTGGCCACGGTCGGGCTGCTGATCGGCGGCGTCTTCGCCGCACCGCTCGGCGCACTGATGGCGAAGCGGATCCCGATGAAGGTGATGCTGATCCTGGTCGGTGCGGTGCTGACCATCACCAGCACCTACGGCTTCATCCGTGCGGTGCTGATGTAGCCCACAAACGTCATCCCCGCGCAGGCGGGAATCCAGACGCGCAGACGTTGCGCTTCTATCGCCCGCCCTGCGTGTGTGGACCCCCGCCTCCGCGGGGGTAACGGCCAGATAGGGGGCGCCCCCCTCGTTACGCCACCGCGGCGTGGATCGTCGCGACCGCCTTGATCACCGACGCGATGCGCACCGATGCCTGGATCACCTCCGCGGTGACGCCGGCCTTCTTCAGCACCTGCTCGTGGCTGTCGATGCACATGCCGCAGCCGTTCATGGCGCTCACCGCCAGGCTGAACAGCTCGAAATCGACCTTGTCGATCCCCGGCGCGCCGATCACGTTCATCCGCAGCTTGGCCGGCAGGTTGCGATATTCGGTGTTGGAGGCCAGGTGCGTGAAACGATAATAGACGTTGTTCATCGCCATCACCGCCGCCGCGGCGCGGGCCGCATTCGCCGCCTCGGGCGACAGCTTGCCGGCCACCTCGGCTTCCGTCGCCTCCACCAGCGGCTTGTGCCCGGTGCCGTGCGCGCAGGCGAGCAGCAGCCCGTACTTGCGCTGGTCGTTCAGCGCCGCCTCGTTCAGCAGCGAGCCGACGTTCAGGCGGATGTCCTTGGCGAAATCGGGCAGCGTGCCCGCGAATTCCTTGAGCGCCATGTGCGTGTCTCCAGACGTGATTCACCCCGGCGCACGGCCCGCGCGCCGGGGTGACGGAAAGCGTCGGAGCGGGGTGCGTCACCCGCTCCGTTCAAGATCAGGCGGCGACCTTCAGCACGTCGTCGCCCTTGTTCCAGTTGCACGGGCACAGCTCGTCGGTCTGCAGCGCGTCGAGCACGCGCAGCGTCTCCGCCGGGTTGCGGCCGACGTTCAGGCCGTTGACCTGCACCGCCTGGATCACGTTGTCCGGGTCGACGATGAAGGTCGCGCGGAACGCGACATGCTCGTTCTTGTCGAGGATGCCGAGCGCGTCGGCCAGCTTCGCGCCATTGTCCGCGATCCAGGGGAAATCGGCGGCGGCGAGGTCCGCGTCGGACTTGCGCCACGCCAGATGGACGTGCGCGGTGTCGGTCGACGCGCCGATCAGCACCGCGTCGCGATCCTCGAAGTCGCCCTTCATCTGGCTGTAGCCGACGATCTCGGTCGGGCACACGAACGTGAAGTCCTTCGGCCAGTAGAACAGCACCTTCCACTTGCCCGGATAGGCGGTGGTCAGGTCGAGCGTCTCGCCGGCGGGGAGCGCGTCGGTGCCCTGCTGGACGGGAACGGTGATGGCGGGGAAGGTATCGCCGATGGTCAGCATATGATGGCTCCTTGAGAATATCGGGTCTCAGCCATCCTCTCGCACGCGGTCGCTTAGGCAACTCTCGTAGCGACGGCGATATAGGGATTTTGCCCGATCGATCCAATCGACTATGGCATATCCGTTGATCGAGCGAGGCAATGAATGGCCGCCACGTACCTACCGACGCTGAAGCAGCTGCAATATCTTGTGGCGCTCAAGGACCACGGCCATTTCGGCCGCGCCGCGGAGGCATGCTTCGTTACGCAGTCGACCCTCTCCGCCGGGCTGCGCGAGCTCGAAACCCTGATCGGCGTCACGCTGGTCGAGCGCACCCGCCGCGTCGTCCGCTTCACCCCGCTCGGGGAACAGATCGCGGGCAAGGCGCGCGTCGTCCTGCGTGAGGCGGAGGAGCTCGGCGACATGGCGCGCGCGGCGGGTCGCCCGCTGTCGGGCGAGATGCGGATGAGCGTGATCCCCACCATCGCGCCGTTCCTGCTGCCGCGCATCCTGCCGCGGTTGCGCCAGGGCTATCCCGACCTCAAGCTGTTCCTGCGCGAGGAGCCGAGCGGCCCGGCGTGTGAGGCGCTGCACAACGGGCGCACCGACTGCGTGCTGCTCGCGCTGCCCTATGCGTGCGGCGAGGTGACCGCGATGAAGCTGTTCGAGGATCACCTGTTCCTCGCCTTTCCGCAGGGCGAGATGCCCGCCACCCTGGCCCCGGTCAGCCCGGCCGAGATCGACGAGACGCGCCTGCTGCTGCTGGAGGACGGCCATTGTCTGAAGGATCATGCGCTGGCCGCGTGCAACCGCGCCGAGTTGCGCGCGGAGGCGACGATGCTGGGCACCTCGCTCCACACGATGGTGCAGATGGTCGACAACGGCCTGGGCGTGACGATGCTGCCCAAGATCGCGCTCGACGCCGGTATCCTCGATCACACCAACGTCGCGGCCCGCCCGCTGAGCGCGGAGCACCCGACGCGTACGCTCGCGCTGGTCTGGCGCCGCGCCTCCCCGCGCGAGCGCGATTTCCAGTTGCTGGGCGAGGTATTGAAGGCGGCAGCGTGAGGGCGCCGTCACGCCGCGCGTCTTGGTGCATGCGAGCGCTTGACCCGGCGCGCGCGATCCCCTTTCCCTCTTGCTCGACTTCGCGGGGAACACGAATGGCCAAGCGGCTGACCTTCTACATCCTGGCCGGACTGGTGCTGGGGCTCGTCACCGGGCTGATCCTGAACGGCTGGCTCGACGACGGCACGCCCGCGGCCAAGGCACTGACGACCCAGGTCGCGGGCTATTTCTCGATTCTGACCACGCTGTTCCTTCGCCTCGTCAAGATGATTATCGCGCCGCTCGTCTTCGCCACATTGGTGTCGGGGATCGCGCAGATGGGCGATACCGCGGCGCTGGGCCGGATCGGTGCGCGCAGCCTCGCCTGGTTCATCTCCGCCAGCCTGCTGTCGCTCAGCCTGGGGCTGGTGATGGTCAATCTGCTCCATCCGGGCGTCGGCGTCGGGCTGGAGCTTCCGGCCGCAACGACGTCGAGCGGGCTGGAGACCGCGGCGTTCAACCTGAAGGACTTCTTCACCCACATCGTCCCCGCCTCGATGGTCGACGCGATGGCGAAGAACGAGATCCTACAGATCGTCGTCATGTCGGTGTTCGTCGGCGTCGCGATCACCGCCGTCGGCGAAAAGGCCGCGCCGCTGGTGAAGGCGATCGACGCGCTGGTCCACGTCATGCTCCAGGTCACCGATTACGTCATGCGCGTCGCGCCGATCGCGGTCTTCGCCGCGGTCGCGGGTACGCTGACCGAGCGTGGGCCCGCGGTCATCGGGCAGCTCGCCTATTTTATGGGCAGCTTCTACCTGACGCTGCTGGTGCTGTGGACGGTCCTGCTGGGCGTCGGCTTCATCTTCATCGGCCCGCGCATCCGCGACCTCGTGCGCTATGTGCGCGAGCCGCTGCTGGTCGCCTTCTCCACGGCCTCATCGGAGGCGGCCTATCCGCGGATGCTGGAGGCGCTCGACCGCTTCGGCGTGCCGCCGCGCATCGCCAGCTTCGTGCTGCCGCTGGGCTATTCGTTCAACCTCGACGGCTCGATGATCTACATGACGTTCGCGTCGATCTTCATCGCCCAGGCGTACGGCATCGACATGTCGCTGGGGCAGATGATTACGATGCTGCTGGTGCTGATGGTCACGTCGAAGGGGATCGCGGGCGTCCCCCGCGCCAGCCTGGTCGTGATCGCCGCGACGTTGCCGACGTTCAACCTGCCCGAAGCAGGCCTGCTGCTGGTGCTGGCGATCGACCATTTCCTCGACATGGGCCGCACCGCGACCAACGTGATCGGCAATGCGGTGGCGAGCGCGGTGATCGCGAAATGGGAAGGCGGTCTCGACGCGCGCGAACCGGTTGCGGTGGAGGGACCGGCGGCGCCCTCGGGCGACGGCCCGGCCCGCGACGTCGACAGCTTTCGGAAGCTGTAGTTCTATGCGGCGACAAGAAGAAGATTGGTTCGCGCAGAGGCGCGGAGGCGCAGAGAGGTGGCGCTTGCACAGCGCGAAGCGCCCCTCTCAAGCCATAGGCTGCTACGAAGAGAGCCGCCCATGGCAGCTTGTAAGATCGGAGCGAGCGTAACACCTCCGCGTCTCCGCGCCTCTGCGCGAACCAAACTTCTCTTCTTCTTCGCTGCTCAACATCGTCGCGTGGATCAATTCGGCGGCGGCTGTCGCCGATAGCTCAGCACCTCGACAACATTGATGCGCCCCACCACCTCCGCCCCCGCCATATCCGCGACCGTCTCCGCCAGCGCTGCATTCCTGCGCCGGCGAGCGACGGAAGAGATTGGTGGATTGCAGACGTTAGGATCGTTGCATATCGTCCCGACCATGACACTCGCACGTAAGATCATCCTTCACAGTCCGATAAAGGATGAGAGCCGACTGGCAGCGTTCGTAGAGCAGTACCTAACCGATGGCGTGTCGTTGATAGCCATCTACGGAATCGGATGCGAGGATCTAGAGGAAACAATAGACTGGCTTGTTGTAGGAGACGGGGGCAATCCAGATCGCTTCCTTTGTACTACCTCGCATCCGGCTGAACCCTTCGATGATGTATTGAATATGGCGCGAAATTGGGGGCTTGAGCGAGGCGGATCAGTGCAGGAAGTTCGGCTGTAGGAAGGTCTGCGATTGGGCGTGATCGGCCATCAATTCGTCGGAGGCCGCCGCCGATAGCTCAGCGCCTCAGCCACATGGATTCGCGCAACCTGCTCAGACTCAGCCAGATCGGCGATCGTCCGCGCTACCCGCAGAATCCGCGTATAGCCCCGCGCCGACAGCTTCATTGCCACCGCCGCCTGTGCCAGCAGCGCCCGCCCCGCCTCATCCGGCTGCGCGAATTGCTCCAGCGTCTCGCCGTCCAGCTCCGCGTTCGTCCGCAGTCCCGTCCCCGCCAGCCGTGCCGCCTGCACCTCGCGCGCCGCCGCGACCCGCGCCGCGACCTCCGCCGATCCTTCCGCGGGCGCGGGCAGCGTCAGGTCGACCGCGCTCACCGCCGCCACCTCGACATGCAGGTCGATGCGGTCGAGCAGCGGCCCGGACACCTTCGCCTGATAATCCGCCGCGCATTTCGGCGCCCGCGCGCACGCCAGCGACGCATCGCCCAGGTGCCCGCACCGGCACGGGTTCATCGCCGCGACCAGCTGCACCCGCGCCGGATAGGTCACGTGCGCGTTCGCGCGCGCCACGCTGACCGTCCCCGATTCCAGCGGCTGACGCAGCGAATCGAGCACCGCACGCTGGAACTCGGGCAATTCGTCGAGAAACAGCACCCCCATATGCGCCAGCGACACCTCGCCCGGCTTCACCTTCAGCCCCCCGCCGGTCAGCGCGGCCATACTCGCCGAGTGATGTGGCGCCCGGAATGGCCGCGTCCGCGTCAATGTCCCGCCCGGCAGCGCTCCCGCAACCGATTGCACCATCGACACTTCCAGCGCCTCGGCGGGGTCGAGCGGGGGCAGGATCCCCGGCAGACACGCCGCCATCAGCGACTTGCCCGCCCCCGGCGGCCCCACGAACAGCAGGTTGTGAGATCCAGCCGCCGCGATCTCCAGCGCGCGCTTGGCGACTTCCTGCCCCTTCACCTGCCGCAGGTCGGGTCCGGAGCGTCCCTCCACCACATCGCCCGGCTGCGGCGCTGCCAGCAGCCCCTGCCCCTTCAGGTGGTTCAGCAGCCCCAGCAGGTCGGGCGCGGCGACCACCTCGATCGATCCGCTCCACGCCGCCTCCGCCCCCTGCGCCGCGGGGCAGATCAGCCCCCGCCCCGTCTCCGCCGCGTGCAGCGCCGCGAGCAGCACCCCCGGCGACGGCGCCAGCCGCCCGTCGAGCCCCAGTTCGCCCACGACGACATAGTCCGCCAGCGCCTCCGCATCGACCACGCCCATCGCCGCCAGCAGCCCCAGCGCCACGGCCAAGTCGAAATGCGATCCCTCCTTGGGCAGATCGGCGGGCGACAGGTTCACCGCGATCCGCTTCGGCGGCAGCGCCAGCCCCATGCCCGCGATCGCGCCGCGCACCCGCTCGCGGCTTTCCGCCACCGCCTTGTCCGCCAACCCGACGAGATTGAACGCGGGCAGGCCGGGGATCAGCTGCACCTGCACCTCCACGGCGCGCGCCTCCAGCCCCAGATAGGCTACCGTCGATACGATCGCGACCATGTTCCCCCCGTCCCCGAAGATCACCCATAGCGTAACCCCGCACCGCGTGTCTTGCGCGTTTAACACACTATGCCCACATGGATCACATGCCGCGCCGACACCCCCTGATGCGATGGGCGCAACTGTGCGCGGGCCTGTTGCTCATGCTGGTCGCGCCGCTGGTGGCGCCCTTGCCCGGTCCCGGCGGGACATTGGTCTTCGCCGCGGGTCTGGTGCTGGTGCTGCGCAACTCGTACCGTGCGCGCGTCCGCTTCGCGCGGTGGAAACGGCGCTGGCCGCGGATCGGCCATGCCATCGACGTGGCGATGCGACGAGGCAGTGCGTTGCGGCGACGTGCTCGCGCAAAGGGCGTTGCGCGTTGACTCTTGGCGCCGCCTTGCCTAAGCGGCGCCTTCTTCGGGCTGCCCGCGTGGCGGCCCTTCGGCATTTTGAATATCGGGACATGAACGATGAAGCGGACCTTTCAGCCGAGCAATCTGGTGCGCGCCCGCCGTCACGGCTTCCGCTCGCGGATGGCGACGGTCGGCGGCCGTGCGGTGATCCGGGCGCGTCGTGCGCGCGGCCGCAAGAAGCTGTCGGCGTAACGGCGCCTCCGGCCGTGATCGGCCGGATGACGAAACGATCGGATTATCTGGCGGCGAATGCCGGGCGTCGGGCTCCGATGCCCGGCTTCGTGCTTCTGGTGCGCCCGCGCGATGACGCCGATGACGCGATGCGCATCGGCATCACCGTGACCAAGAAGGTCGGCAATGCGGTGGTGCGCAACCGCATCAAGCGCCGCTTCCGCGCGCTGGCGCGCGAAGTGCTGCCGGAACACGGCTGGCGCGGCGCGGACCATGTGTTGATCGGCCGGCTGCCCGCGACGGATCGCGACTGGTCGCTGCTTACCGCCGATCTGGCGAAGGCGCTGGTGAAGGCGCGCACCGCGCCCGCCGATGCCCCGCGCCCGCCGCGACGCCGCAAGTGATCGCGCGCGCCCTCATCCTGGTGGCGCGCGCGTGGCAATTGGGACCGTCGCTCGTGCTGCCGCCGTCGTGCCGGTATCAGCCGTCATGTTCCGCCTATGCAATCGAGGCGCTTCGCCGCTATGGCGCGGCCAAGGGTGGCTGGCTGGCGCTGCGGCGGATCGCGCGCTGCCATCCATGGGGCGGGCACGGCCACGATCCGGTGCCATGAAGACGGAATTGGGGTCCAAGTGAAGGACGAAAGCAAGAACTTCGTGCTGTTCGCGGTCATCGCGGCGCTGATCCTGTTCGGATGGCCGCTGATCCAGAGCCGCTTCTTCCCGACCGCCAATCCGCCCGCGACAAAGGTCGTGGACGGCAAGTCGCGCGCCATTCCCAATCCTGCCGCGGACCCGACCGCCGACTCGCCCGCCGCGCTGCGCGACCGTGCGACCGTGCTGGCCTCGTCCCCCCGCGTCCGCATCGAGACGCCCGCGCTGAAGGGCTCGATCAACCTGAAGGGCGCGCGGATCGATGACCTGGTCCTGACCCGCTATAACGAAACGGTAGCGAAGAACTCGCCGCCGATCCGCCTGTTCTCCCCCGCAGGCGCGCCCGACGCCTATTTCGCCGCCTTTGGCTGGCGCGATCAGGGGCTCCAGCCCCCCGCCGCCGACGCGCTGTGGACCGCGTCAGCTCCCGTGCTGACCCCGACGCAGCCGGTGACGCTGACCGCCGCCAATGCGCAGGGCCAGCGCTTCGCGATCCAGATCGCGATCGACAACGACTATCTCTTCACCGTGAAGCAGACCGTCGCCAACGCCGGTCGCGGCGCGGTGCCCGTCTCCGCCTATGGCCTCGTCAACCGCGTCGGCGTGTCGAAGGATCCGGACAGCTGGACGATCCACACCGGCCCGATGTCGGTCAACAACGGCGCGGCGCATTACAATCCGAATTTCAAGGACGTCGACGCCGGTCCGCAGTCGTTCACCACGACCGGCGGCTGGCTGGGCTTCACCGACAAATACTGGCTGGCCGCGCTTGTCCCGGACCAGAACCGTGCGTTCGACGGTCAGTTCCGCGCCGGCGCCAACAAGGCCTATCAGGCCGATTTCACCAGCGCCGCACAGCTGCTGCCGCCCGGCCGCCAGCTGACGCAAACCGCGAAGCTGTTCGCCGGCGCCAAGGAGGTGAAGCTGCTCGACCGCTACACCGATACCGGCGCAGTGACGAAGCTGGACTATGCGATCGACTGGGGCTGGTTCCGCCTCGTTGAGAAGCCGATCTTCTATTATCTCGACTGGCTGTTCCGCCTGATCGGCAATTTCGGCGTCGCGATCATCATCCTGACGCTGACCATCCGCCTGCTCGTCTTCCCGGTGGCGCAGCGCCAGTTCGCCAGCATGGCGGCGATGCGCGCGCTCCAGCCCAAGATGAAGGCGATCCAGGAGCGCTACAAGGACGACAAGCAGCGCCAGCAGCAGGAGATCATGGCGCTGTACAAGGCGGAGAAGGTCAATCCGCTGGCGGGCTGCCTGCCCACGCTGATCCAGATCCCGATCTTCTACGCGCTCTACAAGGCGCTGATGCTGACGATCGAGATGCGCCACCAGCCGTTCGCGCTGTGGATCAAGGACCTGTCCGCGCCCGATCCCGCGACGATCCTGAACGCGTTCGGCTACCTGCCCTTCACCGTGCCGCATATCCTGGCGATCGGCGTGTTCCCGGTGCTGCTCGGCATCTCGATGTTCTTCCAGTTCCGGCTCAACCCGGCGCCGATGGACGACACGCAGAAGCAGGTGTTCGCGATCCTGCCGTGGGTGCTGATGTTCGTGATGGCGCCGTTAGCGGTCGGCCTTCAGATCTACTGGATCACGACCAACTGCATCTCGATCGCGCAGCAGAAGTTCCTCTACAGCCGCCATCCGCAGCTGAAGGAAGCGGCCGCCAAGTGACCGAACCCGTCTTCACCGAGGATCAGATCGAGGCGGCGCGCAAGGTCTTCGCCGGGCGCATCGACTTCCTGAAGTCGGCGCCCGCGTTGAACTTCCTGCCGCCCGCGGAGGCGCCGGAGATCGCCTTCGCCGGCCGATCCAACGTCGGCAAGTCCTCGCTGCTGAACGCGCTGGCGGGGCGCAAGGCGCTGGCGCGCACCTCGGTCACGCCGGGGCGGACGCAGGAGCTGAACTTCTTCGACGTGGGAACGCCCATCACGTTCCGCCTCGTCGACATGCCCGGCTACGGCTTCGCCAAGGCGCCCAAGGACATGGTCAAGAAGTGGCGCTTCCTGGTGAACGACTATCTGCGCGGGCGCCAGGTGCTGAAGCGCGCGCTGGTGCTGATCGACAGCCGCCACGGCATCAAGGACGTCGACCGCGAGGTGCTGGAAATGCTCGATCGCGCCGCGGTCGGCTACCGCCTGGTCATGACCAAGGCGGACAAGGTGAAAGCCAGCGACCTCGCCGACACGGTCGCCGCGACCGAGGCGGAGGCGAGGAAGCGTGCCGCAGCGCATCCGGACCTGATCGTCACCTCGTCCGAAACGGGGATGGGCATCCCCGAATTGCGCGCCGCGGTGATCGAGGCGATCGGCTAGGGTCCAGACCCATAACCTTCGTCGCTGCTTAACGTTTCTCCCCTAGACCGACGGGGAGACGCGCTCCCGGACACTTCATGCCGCTGCCCCCGATCGACCTTTCGACCCTGCATCTGTGCAGCATCCTGACGAGCGTCGCCTATGCGGTGATGTTCGCGCTGCTGTGGGTCCGGCGCGAGCGGTCGGCGCATCTCCTGCATGCCGCCGCTGCATCGCTGATCTATGCGGTCGCGCTCCTGATCTTCGTGCTGGATGGCGCGAGCGTGGCGGCAAGCGCGATCGCGGGCACGCTGATCGGCGTCAACACCGCGCTTCTGGTCACGTCGGCGCGTACGTTCGAGCGGGAACGCGTGCTCGATCGCTGGACGATCGGGATTCCGCTGCTGGCGTTCGGTGCCTATGTCGCGCCGCAGGTGCTGCCCGCGGAGTGGCTGCCGCTCGCCCCGCGCGCGATGTCGCG
The DNA here is from genome assembly GCA_913774925.1 of uncultured Sphingomonas sp. Taxonomy (GTDB): domain Bacteria; phylum Pseudomonadota; class Alphaproteobacteria; order Sphingomonadales; family Sphingomonadaceae; genus Sphingomonas. The sequence goes on from CAJYKB010000109.1 coordinate 32,731, forward strand.
CGTCGCGCATTCCGCGGCGCTGGGGACGACGACGCTCATCGCGGCCGTCCTGCTGCTGCGGCATCCCGGCGGCATGGCTCCGCGCAGCCGCCGCGTGCTGGCCTGGGCGCTGCTGGGTTACTTTCCCGGCTACGTCGTCTCGGTCGCGCTCGACCTCGGCGTGACCGATGCGACGTTCGACGCGCTGGTGCTGCTTCCGATGCTGGCGGACCAGGTGTTGCTGGGCATGCTGACGCTCGGCATCCTGGGCATGAGCGGCGAGCGCGATGCCAGCCGCCTGCGCGAACTGGTGCTGCGTGACGCACTGACCGGTGCGTGGAACCGTGCTGCGCTCCCCACGATCGCGGCCCGGCGCGGCGATGCCGGCGCGGTCGTGCTGATCGATGTCGATCATTTCAAGACGATCAACGACCGCGACGGTCATGCCGCGGGCGACACGGTGCTGCGCCGGCTGACCGCGCAGGTCACCGCGATGCTCCCCACCGGGGGATCGCTGGTGCGGCTGGGCGGCGACGAATTCGTCGCGATCTGCCCCGACATTTCCGGCGCTCACCGATTGGCGGAAGCGATCCTACCGCTCGGGCCGAAGGATGCCCCGTCGTGGAGCGTCAGCATCGGCGTCGCCCCGCGCGAGGCGGGCGATCCCGACCTGTCAATGGCGATCGCGCGTGCGGACACGTTGCTGTACCGCGCGAAGAACGGCGGACGGAACCGCCTGGCGGCCTGACCGCGAACGGTCAGGCCGGACCGGTCAGCGGAGCGCCTGCGCCTCGCGCGCGGCGGCGATCCGTTGCCGCAGCGATTCCGACCGACTTGCGCCGGCGAGCGGGCGGTCGAACACGAAGGTCGGTGCGCGGACGAAGACGGGCGTGGAAGACGACAGGTCGGCGGTGCAGGTCATGGGCGCTCCCCGAAAACAGGATCGTCGCACCCGATCGGTGCGATCCTGCCTGGGTAACCTGCCCTCCTTTGCCGCGGGGTGGAGGAACCCGGTTAAACCCGCGGTCACACGTTGCCCTGCGCCCCGATGCCGCTACACCGGGTACCATGAAGCTCATCATCGGCAACAAGGCCTATTCCTCCTGGTCGCTCCGTGGCTGGCTCGCCTGCCGTCAGTCGGGGCTGCTGTTCGAAGAGGTCGTCGTGCCACTGTACGACGAGGAATGGGACAAGCGTCGCGAGGGCGCGGAGTTCGCCCCGTCGTCGGGCAAGGTGCCGATCCTGTGGGACGGCGACGCGGTGGTGTGGGACAGTCTGGCGATCGTCGACTATCTCGCCGACAAGGTCGGGCGCGACCGCTTCTGGCCGGCCGACGACGCCGCGCGGGCGATGGCGCGGTCGATGGCGGCGGAAATGCACTCGAGCTTCGTCGCGCTGCGCCGCAAGCACAGCATGAACATCCGCCAGGTCTATGCCCCCGTCGCGCCGGACGAGGACGTGCTGGCCGACCTGTCGCGCATCTTCGAGCTATGGGCGCAGGCGCGCGCCAGGTTCGGGAACGGTGGCGACTTCCTGTTCGGAGAGTTCGGCGCGACGGACATCATGTTCGCGCCCGTGTGCACGCGGATCGTGACCTATTCGCTCCCCACCCCGCGCTTCGCCGCGGCCTATATCGCCGCCGTCCTGCACCACCCGTTCCTGCAGGACTGGATCGCGGCGGCACAGGCGGAGGAATGGGTGATCGAGAAGTTCGAACAGCCCGCCGGCCGGTGACACGATCACTCCGCGGCATAGCCCTCGTCGGGGTGCCAGCGCATCGCGATGTCCGGATAATGGACCATCGACCGCTCCGGCAGGCTGACTGCGAAGAGGACGCAGGGGGCGTCGCTCTCGTTGCGCAAGTGATGCGCGTTCGCCTCCCCCTTGCGGAACACCGCCACGTCGCCGCTGCGCATCGGGTGCGCGCCGTCGTCGTCGACCAGCACCGCCTCGCCCGCGACCACCAGCACGATCTCGTCCTCGCCCTCGTGCCAATGGCGCTGCGACGACCAGCCGCCGGGCGGTACGACGACGTGCGTCGCGACGAAATCGGTCAGCCCGCACGCCGCCGACAGGTCGCGCACCACCCGGTTCGACGCCGCCGCAGCGAACGGCGCGGGATAGTCGCTGCCGGCTGCGCCTTCGATCCGTTCCACATCAATCCTGGGCATGAGGCCTTCCTTCCATGATCGACGTCCTGCCGCTCGCCTGCGATCTGATCGCGGCGGAGAGTGTCACCCCCGCGCGCGGCCGCGTGTTCGACGTGCTGGAGGCCGCGCTGGTTCCGCTCGGCTTCGCGGTGGAGCGATTCGTGGCGGGAGAGGCGCCCGACGGCCCGGTCGAGAATATGCTCGCCACCCGCGGCGGCGGGGGCACGCACCTCGCCTTCGCCGGGCATGTCGATGTCGTCCCCGCGGGCGAAGGCTGGACCGCAGGCGCGTTCGTGCCCGACGTGCGCGGCGACCTGCTCCACGGTCGCGGCGCGGTCGACATGAAGGGGGCGATCGCCGCCTTCGTCGCGGCGGTGGCCCGCAGCGGCGACACCGGCCCCCTCACCCTCATCATCACCGGGGACGAGGAAGGCCCGGCAACCTACGGCACCGTGTCGCTGATCGAGCGGATGCGCGAACGCGACATTGCCCCCGACCTGTGCCTCGTCGGCGAGCCGACCTCGGTCCACGCGCTGGGCGACATGGTGAAGATCGGCCGGCGCGGTTCGGTCAACATCTGGATCGACGTGCCTGGGAGGCAGGGGCACGTCGCCTACCCCCATCTCGCCGACAATCCGATCCCACGGCTGGTGTCCGCGCTCGCCGCGCTCGACGCGCTGGTGCTGGACGAGGGCAGCGACTGGTTCCAGCCGTCGAACCTGGAGATCACCGACATCACCGTCGGCAATCCTGCGACCAACGTGATCCCCGCGCATGCCTCCGCGCGCATCAGCATCCGCTTCAACGACCTGCATCGCGGCGAGGAGCTGGCCGCGCGCGTCGCGAGCATCGTCCGCGAACACGCCCCCGACGCGATCGTCACCCCGCGCATTTCGGGCGAGGCGTTCCTGACCGAGCCCGGCGCGCTCTCCGCGCTCGTCTCCGCCGCGGTTCAGGAGGTAACTGCGCGCGTGCCCGAACTGTCGACCACCGGCGGCACCTCGGACGCGCGGTTCCTGCGCGCGCTATGCCCGGTGGTCGAATTCGGGCTGCTCAACGCCACGATGCACAAGACCGACGAGGCGGTCGCCATCGCCGATCTGGAGCAGCTGACCGCGATCTATGCCGCGATCATCCGGCGCGTGCGTGGCGGGTAGCACCCGCGATCCACGCCTCCAGCGCGGCCTCGTCCATCGGATGCGCCACCGCATAGCCCTGTACCGCATCGCACCCGATGACGCGCAGCACGTCGATCTGCGCCGCCGTCTCCACACCCTCCGCGACGGCCTCGCACCCCAGCCCGTGGACCAGCCCGACCAGGGCCTGCAGGATGGTGCGCGCGTCGGCGTCGTTCGCGACGTCGCGCACCAGGGCACGGTCAAGCTTGATCCGGTCCATCGGCAGCGCGCGCAGCCGCTGGACATTCGAATCGCCCGCGCCGAAATCGTCGACCGTCACGCTTGCCCCCGCGCTGCGCAGCGCCTCCAGCATGTCGAGCGCGGCGGGCGGGCATTGCATCGCCACCCCCTCCGCCAGCTCCAGTTCCAGCCGGTCGAGCGGCACCTGCGCCCGCGCGAACGCCTCGCTCAGCCGGTCGAAGAAGGTCACGTCCTCCACCTGCTGCTGCGCGACGTTCAGCGCGACACGGCCCGGCCGCCCCAGCCGGTGCCAGCGCGCCGCCGCCGCCGCGACGCTCGACGCCACCCAGTCGCCGATCGCGGCCATCTGCCCGGTCTGCTCGGCCCGCGCCAGGAACGCCGCCGCCGGACGCAGCCCCAGGGTGGGGTGCCGCCACCGTAGCAGCGCCTCGCTGGTGACGAGCGTGCCGTCGCGCAGCGATACCTGCGGCTGGAACACCAGCGCGAATTCGTCGCGCCGCACCGCGCCGCGCAGATCCTGATCCAGCCGGTCGCGATCGGTCAATTCCGCCGCCAGCCCCGCGTCGAAGCTGGAGACGCGCGCGCGCCCCGCTGCTTTCGACCGATACATCGCCGCGTCCGCCGCGCCCATCAGTTCGTGGAGCGTCAGCCCGTGCTGCGGCCGCTGCGCAACGCCGACCGATGCCCCGATCGAGATCGTCGCATCGTCGATCGTGAACGGCGCCCCTAGCGCCGCGACGACGCTTTCGCCGATCGCCGCGATGTGATCCGGCGCATCGATACCGGGGCAGAGCAATGTGAATTCGTCACCCGCCAGCCGCCCGACGAGCGCGCCGTCACCGCACGCGGTGCTCGCCACCACGCGCAGCCGCTCCGCCACTTTCGCCAGCAACTTGTCGCCGCAGGCGTGACCGCGCGTGTCGTTGATGATCTTGAAGCGGTCGAGATCGATGAAGAACAGCGCGGCGGTCACCTCCGCCGGCGCATCGTCCAGCAGCGTCTCCGCCTCGTTGCGGAAGAAGGCGCGGCTGGCCAGCCCGGTCACCGGATCACGCGCGGCGCGCCCGGTCACCTCCTCCATGTCGCGGCACAGCCCGTCGAACAGCGTTTCCATCGCGAACGCCAGCTGCGGCAGCGCGTCACGCGTCGATTCGGCCGCCTCGCTCGCCAGATCGCCTCCGGTCGCCGCGTCCAGCCGCGTCACCGCGGCCTGCGTGCCCAGCAAGACACGGCCCAGCCGGCGCTGCGTCATCGCCCAGCCGACCAGCGCCAGCGTGGTGACGATCGCGAGCGCGACGAAGGCGGTATGATGACCGCCGCTGGCGGCGCACCACAGCATCGCCGCCCCCAATCCCACGGCTGCGCCACCCCAAAGCGCACGGCCCCCCGCCGCGCGTGTCGCTGACGCATCGCTGTGCATTATGCTGCTGAAATCCCCCGCGACCGCGAACCATCCGCGGTCGGCGCGACAGTCGCAGCCAGGGGTTAAAAGTTTGACATACGCGGGCGCCGCAGGACGATATACAGCGCCCCTGCCCCGCCGTGGCGCGGATGCGCGTTGCGCACCGCGGCGATCGCGCCGGCATGACGCGACAGCCGCAACCAGTCCTCGATCGAGGCGCGGATCGCGCCGCGGGCGTGCGGCCGCTCGCTCTCGGCCCGCGGCGGCTTGCCCGTCACCAGCAGGATGACGCGGTCGCCCCCCGTCACCGCCTGCGCCAGCCCGTGATCGAGCGCGGCATGCGCGGAGGCGAGCGTGTGACCGTGCAGGTCGATGATGCGATCCAGCGCCACCACGCCACCCGCCAGCCGACGGTCCCAGCCGCCGTCCAGCGTCTGCCCCGGCTCGCGTTTTCTGACCGGGGGAAGCCGTACCGGCGCGGCGACGCGGGTGGGGGTGGCCTTCGCCTTCTTCTCCGCCGCGGGTGCGGGCCTGGCGGGCGGCAAGGGATCGTTGCGGCGCCCGGGCAGCGCGCGCACCGTGGCGCGCACCCGCGCCCACAGCGCCTCCTCGTCAGGGTCGAGGCGTCGGCCCGCCACGTGCGCCCCCCGCTCCACCACGCGCGACCCAGCGATCGTAGCTGCCCACCGGCAGCAGTACGAAGGCGGTGCCGCGCGCGCTCATCCCGCCCGCGATGGCGCGCGCCTCGGCGCCCGCTCCCCAGAAGGTATCGACGCGGTTCGCGCCCTTGATCGCCCCGCCGGTGTCCTGCGCGATCCAGATGCCGTTCGCGTCGGTGCGGTCCATCGACAGGAAGATTGGTGCCCCCAGCGGCACGAACGCCGGGTCCGCAGCGACGGTCGCGCCGCCGCTCACCGGCAGCCCGAGCGCGCCGAGCGGCGGCCCCGACAATTCGCGGAAGAAAACATAGCTTTTGTTCTCGCGCATGATCGCGCGCCCCTCGTCGGGATGGGCATGCAGCCACGCGACGATCCCCTGCATCGACGCCTGCCCCGGCCCCAGCAGCCCGCGCGACTTCATCAGCGCGCCGATCCCGGTATAATCGCGGCCGTTCTGGCTGTCGTAGCCGATGCGCAGCACGTCGCCATCGGGCAGCCGCACCAGCCCGGACCCCTGCACCTGGAGGAAGAACAGCTCGACCGGATCGTCGGCATAGCCCAGCACGCGGGCGCGCCCGTTCAGCGATCCTTCCTCGATCGCGGTACGGTCGTCATAGGGGACGAGGTTGCTGCCCTGCACCTTGCCGCGAATCTTCTTGCCCGCCAGCGCAGGCGAGAAGGTGCCCAGATCGACGTCGATGAGATCGGTCGGCCGCGCATAGATCGGTGCGGAGCCAGCCCGCGGGCCGAGCGACCCGGGTATCTCGGGAATATAGTAGCCGGTGGCGAAGGCGCGCCCGTCGCCGACCTGCACGGACTCGAACCAGCGCGCGAAGAACGCGGTCGCCTGTGCCGGCGTCGTCTGCGCCGCGGCGGCGCACGCCGGCTGCCAGTCGGCGCCCGTCGTCAGCCCCGACGCATCGTTGCGCCTGACGAGGCTGGGGCAGGAAATGCGGAATGCCGCCAAGGCCTGCGCGGCCTGATCGCCCTCGATCGGCAGCGTCGCGGCGGCGGGGCCGGGCACGATCCCGGCGCCGGCGGCGTTGGTCGCCCCCGACATCGCAACCGCCGGCACCGCCGCCATCGGCACCGAGGCGACCGGCTGACGCACGGGCACGTGGAGTTGGGGCACATCGCGCGCGGGAGTACGGGTTACGGGCTGCGTCGACGGCATCGTCGGGCGCTGCGGTCCGTCGCCGGGGCCGACGCAGCCCGCCAACAACACCGCGCCCGCCAGCGCGGACCAACCTGCCCTTGAAGCCGCTATGCTCATGCCTCTTCCGGCCTCACGCAATTGAACGATCGCGCAGCCTTAGGGACGCGGCACGACCACGTCACGCGGTAAGAAGAGGGAAACGCGGCGCAACCTGCCTCTGGCCGCGTTCCTTACGCCTCGTCGGTGTCCGCCAGCAGCCAGTTCGGATCCGCGCTGCGCACCGTGCGGACGAACGTCCACACGTCATGCGTCTCCACCGCATCCGTCGTCGAGCCGGCGACCAGATCGCCGTCCGCGTCGCGCGTCACCGCGGCGATGTCCGCGTCGAAGCGGATCGTGATCCGCGCCTCGCCGCCCTGCACCCCGGCCGCGGCGATATGCGCCTTCTCGATCGAAACCAGGCGATTATCCAGCACGTGTCCGGCGTCCTTGCGCGCGGCGATCGCCTCGGCGAAGGCGGCGTGGACGTCGGCCGTGACCAATCCGCGCAGCGCTTCCTCGTCACCGCGCCAGAACGCCTCCAGGATCATGCGGTAGGCCGACTTGGCACCCTCCAAAAAGCGGGCGACGTCGAACCCCGGCTCGGCCTGCACCACCTGCCGCAACCCGGCCTCCGCGGCACCGTCGAAGGGCGGCAGCACCGTCTCGCGCACTTCCGGGGTCACGTCGACCGTGCGGGCGGCGACGCGGGGTACGGCGCGTTCGTCCGCCGGCTTGGGCAGCGGCTGTTCATGCCCGCTGCGCTTGCCGAGCACCGAATAGAGCCGCAGCGCCAGAAAACCGGCAACCATCGCGAGGAGGACAACGTAGAACACGGCAACTCCAGAATGCTGTGATGCCAACATAGGCTCAGAGGCCCGATCTTTCAAATCGCGTGACGCGCGCTTTGTATCCGTCGCATGGGCGCGTCGGGTGGATTGTGTCGCCGCGGGTGCGCTGCTAACCGCCCGACACTTTCGCGCGCAGCGACGTGCGACCCGATCGAAGGAACGTGTGATGGACGAACAGGGCAACGCCGGCACCGCGAACGAAGCCTATATGAACGGCGCCGATACTGCACCGGCGGCAGGGCTCATCTCGCAATATGTGAAGGATCTGTCGTTCGAGAATCCGAACGCACCGGCGATCTTCCAGGAGCAGACCGCCCCCGAGATCAACGTCCAGTTCGACATCGGGGCGGCGCAGGTCGGCGACGAGGTGCACGAAGTCACGCTGAAGATCGAGGTCCGCGCCACGATCGCCGGCAAGACCGCCTTCATCGCCGAACTGGCCTATGCCGGCCTGTTTGGCCTGCGCAACGTGCCCGAGGAGCATGTCCAGCCGTTCCTGCTGGGCGAGGGACCGCGCCTGCTGTTCCCGTTCGCGCGCCGCGTCGTCGCCGATGCGATCCGTGACGGCGGCTTCCCCCCGCTCCTGCTGGAGCCGATCGATTTCCAGGCGCTGTTCCTCCAGCAGGCGCAGCAGCAGGGCATCCAGTTCGGCAACGACGTCGGTCAGGCCTGATCGCGGTCTGGTATAGGGCCGGGCGCCGGTGAATCTCGCACGCGCGCTCGGCTCGGTCGGCGGACTGACGCTGGCCAGCCGCGTGCTGGGACTGGTGCGCGACTCGCTATTCGCGCGCTACGTCGGCGCGGGCTTCGCGTCGGATGCGTTCCTGATCGCATTCCGCCTGCCCAACATGTTCCGCGCCCTGTTCGCGGAGGGCGCCTTCTCCGCCGCCTTCATCCCGATGTTCAATCGGAAGGTCGCCGAGGACGGCGGCGATGGCCCCGCCGGGCTGCCCCGCGGCGTCGCCTTCGCGGAGGATGCGCTGTCGGTGCTCCTCCCCGTCCTCATCGCGATGACGGTGCTGATGGAGCTGGCCGCCTGGCCCGTCACCTGGGCCTTGTCGGGCGGGTTCAACCACGCCAGCGAGGCCGACTTCGCCTTCGCGGTGCAGCTGGCGCGGATCACCTTCCCCTATCTCCTCCTCATCAGCCTCGTCTCGCTGCTGGGCGGCATCCTCAATTCGCTCCACCGCTTCTGGGTTGCCGCTGCCGCGCCGATCCTGCTCAACCTGTGCCTGATCATCGCGCTGCTGCTGTTCCACGACCACGAACCACTGTTCACCGCGCGTAACCAGGCGATCGCGGTCACGGTGTCGGGCGCGCTCCAGCTGGCGTGGCTGGTCTGGGCCTGCCGCCGCGCGGGGGTGCGACTGCGGCTCAAGCGCCCGACGATCAACGCCGACGTCCGCCGATTGCTGTCGCTGATCTGGCCCGCCGCCGCCGGCGCAGGCGCGATGCAGATCAACCTCGTTGTCTCCACCGCGCTCGCCGCCAGCCTGCTCGGCGCAGGATCGGTCAGCTACATCTATTTCGCCGACCGGCTGAACCAGCTGCCGCTGGGGCTCATCGGCATCGGCCTTGGCACCGTGCTGCTTCCCACCATTTCCGCGCAACTGGGCCGCGGCGACGAGAAGGCGGCGATGGACACGCAGAACCGCGGGATGGAGCTGGCGCTGTTCCTGACGCTGCCCGCGACGGTCGCGCTGGTGGTGTGCGGCGCGCCGATCGTCGCGGCGCTGTTCCAGCACGGCAAGTTCACCCCGGCCGATACCGCCGCCACCGCCGCCTCGCTCGCCGCCTTTTCGCTCGGGCTGCCGTCGTACATCCTGGTCAAGGTGCTGACCCCCGGTTTCTACGCGCGACACGACACGCGCACCCCGGTGCGCTACGCCACCATCTCGATGGCGGTGAACCTGGCGCTCAACCTCGCCTTCATCCTGCCGCTGCGCCATGTCGGCCCGCCGCTCGCCACCGCGATCGCCTCCAGTGTCAACGTCGCGATGCTGTGGCGGGCGCTGGCGCGGCGCGGGCATTTCGTGGCCGACGCGCAGCTGACGCGGCGGGCGCCGCGCCTGCTGGCCGCCGCGCTGCTGATGGGCGCGGTGATGTGGTTCGCCAACGCCCCGCTCGCACCCTGGACAACCGGCCCCAGCCTGCACCGCTGGATCGCGATGTTCGCGCTGGTGGCCGCGGGCGCGCTGGTCTATTTCGCCGCCACCTTCCTCTTCGGTGCCTTTCGCGTCGCCGACGCGCGCAGGCTCCTCCGTCGTCCCAAACAGGTCTGAACCCCATCATGCGCGTCGTCTCCGGCATCAAGCCCACCGGCAACCTCCACCTCGGCAATTACCTCGGCGCGGTGAAGCAATGGGTGGCGATGCAGGACGAGATTCAGGCGGCCGGCGGGGAGACGATGTATTTCATCGCCGACCTGCACGGCCTGACCGAGTGGATCGCGCCCGCCGATCTGCGCGCCAACACGATCGAGATGACCGCGACGCTGGTCGCCGCCGGGATCGACCCGTCGCGCTCGATCCTGTTCAATCAGGCGCGTGTGCCCGCGCACAGCGAAATGTCGTGGCTGCTCAACAACGTCGCGCGCGTCGGCTGGCTGAACCGCATGACGCAGTTCAAGGACAAGGCGGGGAAGAACCGCGAGGGCGCCAGCGTCGGACTGTACGATTACCCGGTGCTGATGGCCGCCGACGTCCTGCTCTACCACGCCACGCACGTACCCGTGGGCGAGGACCAGAAGCAGCATCTGGAGCTGGCGCGCGACATCGCGACGAAGTTCAACAACGATTACGCGACCGAGCTGTTCACCCTGCCCGAGCCACTGGTCAGCAAGGCCGCGCCGCGGATCATGTCCTTGCGCGATGCCGGCGCCAAGATGTCGAAGTCGAACCCGTCCGAGCAATCGGTGGTCAAGCTGATCGACAGCGACGAGGTGATCGCGGACAAGTTCCGCAAGGCCAAGACCGACCCCGACCTGCTCCCCGCCACCTGGGACGAGCTGGAGGGACGCCCGGAGGCGCGCAATCTGGTGACGATCTTCGCCGCGCTGGCCGATCGCACGCCGCAGGACGTGGTCGCGGAATATGCCGGCCAGGGGTTCGGCCGGTTCAAGCCCGCGCTCGCCGACCTCGCCGTCGCGAAGCTCGGCCCGGTCCGCGACGAGATGCAGCGCCTGCTGAACGATGCCAGCGCGATCGACGCGATCCTGAAGACCGGCGCGGAAAGGGCCGCCGACCTCGCCGCCCCCCTGCTGCGCCGCACGCAGGAGGCCATGGGGCTGGTGATCTAGCCTCATCTCTCAAGAACCCGTCATTCCCGCGCGGGCGGGAATGACGGAACTTGGGAAATGCCGCCAACTCTCGGCAGGCCATGCCACAGCCGCACCGGCCGCGGCGCCCCCGCCCCTCCTGCGCGCGACTTGGCACGCACCCTGCAAAGCACTCCGCATCAACGGAGTTCGCGCCCATGACCACCACCGACCAGCCCGCCCGCAACGACAATCTCTTCGGCGTGTGCGCCGCGCTGGGGGAGGATTTCGGCTTCGACCCGCTATGGCTGCGCATCGCCTTCGCGCTCGCGCTCCTCTTCGACCTGGAGCATGTGCTGATGGCCTATGCCGCGCTGGGCTTGCTGGTGCTGGTCAGCCGCATGGCGTTCCGCACGCCGAAGTCCGCCCCGCCCCGGACCGTGACAGCCGAGACCGAACTGGAAGAATCGATCGAATATCGGCAGGCGGCCTGAGAAGCCCGTCACCCCGGCCTTGTGCGGGACCTTGCAAAAACGCCGCAACCGCGCTGCTTACGAGCCGTGCTCCTGCGAAGGCAGGAGCCCAGGATCCAGCAGAACAACGCTTTATGGGACCGGCAACTCTGGGCTCCTACCTGCGTAGGAGCACATAGAAGACTTTCGCAAAGATCCCGCCTTGAGCCGGGGTCCCGCTTTTACGCGGTCTGTAGGAAGAAGAAGTGGAACCCCGGATCACGTCCGGGGCGAGGAAGGCGTCACCCCTCCAGCTGCCCCAGCAGCACCCGCACCGCGCCGTCGACGTCGCGGTCGGTGTCGCGCAATTCCTCCACCCGGCGCACGGCATGGATCACCGTCGAATGGTCGCGCCCGCCGAACTTGCGCCCGATCTCGGGCAGCGAGCGGGTCGTCAGCCGCTTCGACAGATACATGGCGATCTGTCGCGGACGGGCCACCGCGCGCGCTCGGCGCGCCGACAGCATGTCGAGCGGCTTCAGCTCGAAATGGTCCGCGACGGCCTTCTGGATCTGGTCGATCGTCACGCGGCGCTGCGCACCGCGCAGCATGTCGCCCAGCGTCACCTGCGCGAACTCCAGGTCGATCGTCTCCCCGGTCAGCATCGCATAGGCGGTGACACGGGTCAGCGCGCCCTCCAGTTCGCGGATGCTGCCGGTGATGCGCGTGGCGAGCAGCTCGACCACGTCCGCCGGCACCGCCACGTCCGCCAGGTCGTCGATCCGGCGCGTCAGCACCGCGCGGCGCAGCTCCAGGGTCGAGGGGCGGATGTCCGCCACCAGCCCCGACGACAGCCGTCCGACGATCCGCGGCTCCACCCCCTCCAGCGCCTGGGGCGCGCGATCGGCCGCGATCACGAGCCGCTTGCCCGCCGCCATGATCTCGTTGACGGTGTGGAAGAATTCTTCCTGTGTCGCGTCCTTGCCCGCGATGAATTGCAGGTCGTCGATCAGCAGCAGGTCGCAGCTGCGCAGCTTCGCCTTGAACGAATAGGTGTCGCGCGCGCGCATCGCCGAGACGAACTCGAACATGAACCGCTCGGCCGACATCAGCATGACGCGCGCGCCGGGATGCGCGGCGAGGAACTCGTGCGCGATCGCGTTCATCAGATGGGTCTTGCCCTGCCCCGTCCCCCCATGAAGGAACAACGGGCTGAACCGTACCGGCCCCGGCTGCGCCAGTGCGCGCGCCGCGTTGAGCGCGACCATGTTGGAGGCGTCGCTGACGAAGCGGTCGAAGGTCAGCCGCGGGTCGAGCGACGGACGCTCGCTCAGGGACGCCGGTTCGGCCGTCGCCACGGTCGCCGGAGTGATCGGTGCCGCAGGCTCGGCGCAAATGACCTCGACCGGCGCGACGCGCGGCGCGGTGTCGATCTCGACGCTGCGGATGCCCGGCAGGATGGCACGGAACTCGTGCACCAGACGGTCGGCGTAATGGCTCTTCACCCAAGTCGTCATGAAGGCGGACGGGAGCGTCAGCCGGACATCGGCCTGATCCGCGCTCTCGACCAGCTGGATCGGTGCCAGCCACTGGTCGAACAGCCGGGCGCCGGCCGACAGGCGCAGATTGGCGCGCACACGAGCCCAGGCCCGCGCCACATCGCCATTCCCGACCGTCGTTTCCTGCCCTGGCGCCACGCAAAACCCTCCCGTTGCCGCGCACGGTGGTGTGCGGCACGATCCTTCACAAAGTCACACGTCCCCCGGCGCGCGATCCCCATCGCGGCAACAGTTTCGACCTGTTCCTGGTCCCACAGCGGACGAACGCCGCTGCGGTTCGACAGGATTAGGAACAGCGGCGTGAGTCGATCAAGTCCGGGATCAGCCACAAAATCGAAATATAGCGGATTGACAGCCAACCAGCCGCGCAAATGCGTCGGATTTCTTCTAACAGACTGTATTCGCTTATTTTTATCTCGACCCAACCCAGATCGCCGGCGCGCGAATCGCGGATTTACCGGGCTTTTCTGCACCCCCCGTTTTTGTTCCTCGCGGGGGACAAAAGGGCACCGGCCGGACGCACGAAAAACGCCCGCCGGGGGACTCCCGGCGGGCGCTCTGTCACGTTGTAAGAAACGTCGGTCGTACGCTCAGGCGAGCGCGGCGACCCGCTTCGTCAGGCGCGAAAACTTGCGCGAGGCGGTGTTCTTGTGGAGCACGCCCTTCGCCACGCCGCGCGCCATTTCCGGCTGCGCTGCCTGGAGCGCGGTGGCGGCCGCCGCCTTGTCGCCCGCCGCCAGCGCCGCCTCGACCTTCTTCACGAAGGTGCGGATGCGGCCGACCCGGATACCGTTGATTTCGGCCCGGCGCTGGTTGCGGCGGATGCGCTTCTTGGCTTGCGGCGTGTTCGCCATGAACGTCCTCTGATAAGCTCGAATCGATGAAAAAAGGACGCCGGGAAGACCCAACGCCCCTGTTAAGGCGCGCCCCCTAGCGCGGATGGCCGTCACCGTCAACCACGCTGGCAGGCCGGACACCAGAAGGTGGAGCGTCCGCCCTCGGCATAACGATGCACCGTCCCGCCGCATCCGCACGCCTCGCCCTCGCGACCATAGACCGCGAACTGCTTGGAGAAATAGCCCAGCTCGCCATCGGGGCGCGCATAATCGCGCAACGTCGAACCGCCCGCCGCGATCGCGGCGTCCAGAACCTCGTGCACCGCCTCGAGCAGCCGCTCCAGCCGCGACAGCGATATGCGCCCCGCCGCGCGTCGCGGCTGGATTCGCGCATGATACAGCGCCTCGCAGACGTAGATATTGCCCAGCCCGGCAACGATCCGCTGGTCCAGCAGCGCCAGCTTGATCGAGGTGCGCCGCCCGTCGAGCGCCTGGCGCAGGTAACGCGCGGTGAAATCCGGCCCCAGCGGCTCCGGCCCCAGCGCCTGAAACGCGGGAAAGTCCGCAAGTCCGTCGCTCGGCCATAGATCGACCGAGCCGAATCGCCGCGGATCGTTGAGCGCCAGCCGCCGCCCCGCCGCCGTTTCCAGCAACAGGTGATCGTGCGCCAGCACCTCCTCGGGATCGACGCGCCAGCGCCCAGACATGCCCAGGTGGAAGATCATCGTGTCGCCGCGATCGGTATCGATCAGCCCGTATTTGGCGCGCCGCGACAGCCCGGTGACGCGCGCGCCGGTCAGCCGCTGGCGCAGATCCTCGGGAAAGGCGCGGCGCAGGTCGGCGCGGCGCGTCTCGACATGGGTCAGCACCTGCCCCTCCAGCACCGGCGTCAGCCCGCGCACGGTGGTTTCGACCTCGGGAAGCTCCGGCATGTTCGCCCCCTAGCGGCTGGCATTCCGCGCGGCTAGAGCGGCGGCATGAACGACACCGTCTCCTTCGGCTACGAGGACGTCACCCCGACCGAGAAGACCGCGCGCGTGCGCGGCGTCTTCTCCAGCGTCGCCAGCCGCTACGACATCATGAACGACGCCATGTCCGCGGGCATGCACCGCGTGTGGAAGGACCGCTTCGTCCGCCGCGTGAAGCCAAAGCGCGACGAGCAGATCCTCGACATGGCGGGCGGCACCGGCGACATCGCCTTCCGCCTGGCCGAACATGGCGCGGCGGTGACCGTCGCCGACATCAACCCCGAGATGCTCGAGGTCGGCATGGGTCGCGCGCAGCAGCGCGGGATCGACGGGCTGGTCTGGACCGAGGCCAATGCGGAGGTGCTGACCTTCCCCGACCGCTTCTTCGATGCCTATACGATCGCGTTCGGGATCAGGAACGTGACCGACATTCCTGCCGCGCTACGTGAGGCGCATCGCGTATTGCGGCGTGGCGGGCGGTTCTACTGTCTTGAATTCTCCACGACGCTCTGGCCCGGCTTCGCGGAGGTGTACGACGCCTATTCGCACAAGGTCGTGCCCAAGCTGGGGCAGCTGCTGGCGCAGGATGCCGACAGCTACCGCTATCTGATCGAATCGATCCGCCGCTTCCCCGACATGCCGACGTTCGAGGCGATGATCCGCGACGCCGGCTTCGTCCAGACCCGCGTCGAGCCGATGCTGGGCGGGCTGGTCGCGATCCATAGCGGCTGGAAGATTTGACCTCTCCGATCGTCCACACCTGGCGGCTCCTGAAATGGGGCCGCACGCTGGCGCGTCACGGCGCGCTGCGCGGGATCGAGCGCGATCCGCATACGCCCGCGCGGCTGCGCCGGTTGCTGCGGCTGGCGCGCCTCGGCGCGCGCGTCCCCGATCAGCCGCAATATGCCGCCGCCTTCACCGCGATCGGCCCTGCCGCGATCAAGCTGGGGCAGACGCTGGCGACGCGCCCCGATATCGTCGGAGAGGAAGCTGCCGCCGACCTGCTCCGCCTTCAGGACGCGGTGCCGCCCGTTCCGTTCGAAGCGGTGGCGCAGGTGATGCGGCAGAGCTTCGGCCGCCCGCTCGACACCCTGTTCGCCTCGATCGAGGAAACGCCGGTCGGCGCGGCGTCGATCGCGCAGGTCCACCGCGCGGTCACCACCGATGGCCGCGACGTTGCGGTCAAAGTGATGCGCCCCGGAGTCGAGGAGGATTTCGCGCGGGCGATCGACACCTATGAATGGGCCGCCGCTCAGGTCGAGCCGATGGGCGGCGAGATCGCCCGCCTCCAGCCGCGCCTGGTCATCGAGACATTCAAGCGCTGGACCGCGCGCGAGCTGAACTTCACCCGCGAGGCCGCGTCGGCGTCCGAGCTGGCGGAGACGATGACCGCGGAGCCCAGCTTTTTCGTGCCCGCGGTCGACTGGTCGCGCACCTCGGGCCGGGTGCTGACGATCGAGTGGATCGACGGGATCAAGCTGTCGAACCGCGCCGCGCTGGTCGCCGCCGGCTACGACCTGCCGGAGCTGGCGCGCGTGCTGGTCCACGCCTTCCTGCGACAGGCGATTGCGGACGGCTTCTTCCATGCCGACATGCACCAGGGCAATCTGTTCGCGCTGCCCGGTAACTGCGTCGCCGCAATCGACTTCGGCATCATGGGGCGGATCGACCGGCGCGCGCGGCTGTGGCTGGCGGAGATCCTCTACGGCCTCATCACCGGCAATTACCGCCGCGTGGCAGAGATCCATTTCGAGGCGCAGTACGTCCCCGCGCATCACAGCGTCGAGGAATTCGCGACCGCCCTGCGCGCGGTGGGCGAGCCGATGCGGGGGATGAAGGTCAAGGACATGTCGATCGGCATGATGCTGGACGGCCTGTTCGCGATCACCCGCGACTTCGACATGGTGACGCAGCCGCACCTGCTGCTGCTGCAGAAGACGATGGTGATGGTCGAGGGCGTCGCCACCGCGCTCGACCCGGAGATCAACCTGTGGATCACCGCCGCGCCGCTGGTGGAGGACTGGATCCGCACCGAGCTGGGGCCGGAGGCGGCGATCGCCGACCGCATCGTTCAGGACGTGCGCACCCTCTCCCGCCTGCCCGAGCTGGTGCGCCGGATCGAGGCACGCTTCCCCGCTCCCGGCGGCGCGCCTCCCGCCCCGCCGCTGCGCGAGATCCAGTTGGTCCGCGTCGGCGGCGGCTGGCGCTATGCGCTGGTCGCGCTTGGCAGCGCAGTCGCGGGTGCGGCGGCGATGTGGGCCGCCGGCGGCTGGTGACGCGGATGATCCGGCGCGGTGGTCCGGTCTGGCTGGCGCGGCCGTCGCGCTTCGCCGCGGTGGAGCGGCGCACCGCGCGCTGGCTGCTCGCGACACTGGTGGCGGCGCTGCTCCTGGCGGCGGTCGCCGCCTATGGCACTGCGGCCAGCTATCCGACCGAGCCGCTGCACGATGCGCTGTTCGCCGCGAT
Source organism: uncultured Sphingomonas sp. (assembly GCA_913774925.1). Lineage (GTDB taxonomy): Bacteria > Pseudomonadota > Alphaproteobacteria > Sphingomonadales > Sphingomonadaceae > Sphingomonas. Next base: position 49,883 of record CAJYKB010000109.1, read on the forward strand.
GCGCCACGGCGCCGGCTTCTATGACGCTTGGGCCGACATGGCGCGGAGCGATCAGGCGACACGCGCCGCCATCATGTTGCCGCCCACGCTGGCGGTGGCGACGGTGGCGCTGCCGATCTGGACGTCGATCGCGCTGATGGCGCTGAGCGTCACCGCGATCCTGTGGGTCGGCGCGACCGCGCTGTTTGGTCTGTTCGCGCGCGATCCGGCGCGCTGGCTGGCGGTCGCATTGCTCGCGATCGGCGGCGGTGGGGCCGCGCTGCTGTGGGCCGGGGCGCCGCATGCCGGCTGGGCGGCGCTGCTGGTCGCGCTGGCGCTGCTGGTCGCGCTGGCGCTGCTGTTGCGCCGACCGGGGCGGACGGTGGAGCCCGCCGCGCTGGGCTGCATCGCGGCGATGATCGATCCCGCCGCCTTGTGGGCCGTCGCAACGCTGATGCTGCTGGCCCTGCTCGATTCGACCCGGCGGGAGGCCATGGGCTGGCTGATCGCCGGTCTGGTCGCCGCAGCGGTGCTCGCCGCGCATCGCCACGCGCTGGCCGGGCTGGGCGTCGTCGCCGCGCCCGACCTGCCCCCAGACCTGACCGATACCGGCAGCGCGGCCGCGCGGCTGATGCTCGCGGCGCTGCCCGGTGTCCCGTCGTGGCTGGCGGCGCCGCTGCTGCTGCTGGGGGTATTCGGCTGGGCGGGCCTGTCGCATCCGCTCGGGCTGCGCGTCGTCGCGCTGCTGGCGATCGGCGTCCTGGCGGAGGGGTGGTTCGGGCTGCATCCCGCGACGCTCGCGGCGGCGCTGGTCGCGCCGGGGATCGCCCTCGTCCCCGAGGCGCTGGCCGATCTGGTGCGCGCCGCCGCCGATCCGCGCCGCTTCACCGTCACGCGCGTCACCAAGAAAGAGGTAGAGGGATGAGCCGGATCCTGCTGGTCGTCGGCGGCGGCATCGCCGCCTACAAGGCGTGTGAGATCGTCCGCGGCCTGCGCAAGCGCGGGCATTCGGTGCGCTGCGTCCTGACCGAGGGCGCGCAGCATTTCGTCACCCCGATGACGCTCGCTGCGCTGAGCGAGGACAAGGTCTATACGACCCTGTGGGATCTGAAGGACGAGGCGGAGATGGGGCATATCCAGCTCAGCCGGCAGGCCGACCTGGTCGTCGTCGCCCCCGCCACCGCCGACCTGATGGCGCGGATGGCGGCGGGCCTGGCCGACGATCTCGCCACGACCTTGCTGCTCGCCACCGACAAACCCGTTCTCGCCGCCCCCGCGATGAACGTGCGCATGTGGCAGCACCCCGCGACGATCCGCAACGTGGCGCAACTGCGCGCGGATGGCATCCACGTCATGGAGCCGGACGAGGGGGCGATGGCGTGCGGCGAATACGGCCCCGGCCGCCTGCCCGAGCCGGAGGCGATCATCGCGCGGATCGAACAGCGGCTCTCAGGTGACGGGCCCAAGCCGCTGGCCGGGCGCCATATCCTGGTCACCGCCGGCCCGACGCACGAGCCGATCGATCCGGTCCGCTACATCGCCAACCGCTCGTCGGGGAAGCAGGGCTTTGCGATCGCCGGCGCGCTGGCGGCGCTCGGCGCGCGCGTCTCACTGGTCGCAGGGCCGGTTGCGCTCGCCACCCCCGCCGGGGTGACGCGCATCGATGTCGAAAGCGCGCAGGATATGGCCGATGCGGTGGCGGCGGCGCTCCCCGCCGATGCCGCGGTGATGGTCGCCGCGGTCGCCGACTGGCGCGTCGGCGACGCCGCGGGGCAGAAGATCAAGAAGCAGCCCGGCGCCGCCCCCGCCCCGCTGCACCTGGTCGAGAACGTCGACATCCTGGCCACGCTGACGCGCAGCCCCGCACGCCCCCCATTGGTGATCGGTTTCGCCGCGGAGACGGAGCACGTCGTCGAACACGCCACCGCCAAGCGCACGCGCAAGGGCGCGGACTGGATCGTCGCCAACGACGTGTCCGGCGACGTCATGGGCGGCGATGCCAACACCGTGCATATCGTCACCGCGACGGGCGTGGAAAGCTGGGACCGCCTGCCCAAGGACGCGGTCGCCGCGCGCCTAGCCAGCCGGATCGCCGACGCGCTGGCCGACTAACTGTTCTTGATTTGTTCGCGGAATCGTGCATCATATCCCGTGAAAGGGAGGATGTCGGATGGAGCATTATGTTACGCTCGGAACGAATGATCCCGCTGCCGCGCGGTCGTTCTACGATGCCACGCTCGCCACGATCGGCTGGTCGTCGCATGCCGAGTTTCCGGGATGGCGCGCCTATTCGAAGGGCGGCGGCGGTGCCGGTCTGACGCTATGGATCTGCACGCCGTTCGACGGTGGTGCCGCGTCCCCCGGCAACGGCACGATGCTCGGGTTCGCGGCCGCGTCGCCGGCGGAGGTCGATGCCTTCTACGCCGCCGCGATGGCGCACGGCGGCACCGACGAGGGGGCGGCCGGCCCCCGCCCGCACTACGGACCCGATTGGTATGCCGCCTACGTTCGCGACCCCGACGGCAACAAGCTGGCGATCGTCCACAATGGATAAGCGCCGCGCGGTTCACCTTCGCCGCCGCAGTCTCTAGATAGGGCGGCATGACCACATCGATCACGATCGCGATCCGGCGCCTGCCGCACGGTGTCGGACTGCCGCTTCCCGCTTATGCGACACCCGGCGCGGCGGGCATGGACGTGGTCGCCGCGGAAGCGCTGACGCTCGCGCCGGGCGCACGCCATGCGGTCGCCACCGGTTTCGCGGTGGCGATCCCCGCGGGATACGAGGTGCAGGTGCGCCCGCGCTCCGGCCTTGCGCTCAAGCACGGCATCACCTGCCTCAACACGCCCGGTACGATCGACAGCGACTATCGCGGCGAGGTGAAGGTGATCCTCGCCAATCTCGGCAGCGAACCGTTCGCCGTGGTGCGCGGCGAACGCATCGCTCAGCTAGTCCCCGCCCCCGTCCTGACCGCCACGCTGGACGAGGTCGACTTGCTCGACGACACTGCACGCGGATCGGGCGGCTTCGGGTCGACCGGCCGGTGATCGCTGCGCTCCTGCTCGCCGCCGCGTTCGCGCAGGCACCGGCCGTTCCGTCGGCGCCGACGTCGGATACGTGGGAGGCGCTGCCGCCGCTCCAGTTCCGCCGCGCGGATCTCGACACAGTCGCGCTCGCGCGCTTCGTTCGTAGCGAGGTGGAGGCCGGTCGCTGCGCCGCCGCCGTCACCGACGATGCCGGGGCGACGCGCGTGCGCGTCCCGCTCGCGGCGCTGGTCGCGCCGGACGGTCGCATCCGGCGTCTCGTTCCTGCCGCGATCGGATGCCCGACGGTCGAACAATTCACCGTCGGCGTGATCGGTCGCCTGGCGGCCGATAACGTGCGGGAGGCCTGGCCGGGGTCGGAGCGCTGGCTGCGCACCGGCCTCACCTACACCTGGACCGTCGCAGCGCCCGCGCAGGCGCCCCGGTGACGCTGACCGCGGACGAACTGGCCCGCTACGCCCGTCATATCGTGCTGCCCGAGATCGGCGGCGCGGGGCAGATGCGGCTGCGCGCGGCGCATGTCGCGGTGATCGGTGCGGGCGGGATCGGCTCGCCCGCGATCCAGTATCTCGCTGCGGCGGGCATCGGTCGCCTGACGCTCATCGACGACGATCGCGTCGAGCCCAGCAATCTCCAGCGGCAGACGATCTTCGCCACCGCCGATGCCGGTCGCACCAAGGTGGAGGCCGCCGCCGCCGCAGTCGCGCGTCTGACCCCGCATGTCGCGGTCGCCGCCCACGCCGTCCGCATCGCCGACGATAACGTGACCGCGCTGCTGGAGGGGGCAGACGTCGTCCTCGACGGATGCGACAATTTCGGCACACGGCTCGCGGTCGCCGACGCGGCGCTTGCGCTGCGCATCCCGCTCGTCTCCGCCGCGGTCGGACGGTTCGAGGGGCAATTGGGCGTCTTCCGCGGCTGGGAACCGACGCGCCCCTGCTACCGCTGCTATGTCGGCGATGCGCCCGCCCGGGACGGGCTGACCTGCGCCGAGGAGGGCGTACTCGGCCCGGTAACCGGCGTCCTGGGCAGTCTCGCCGCGCTGGAGACGGTGCGTCTGATCGCACCGTTCGGCGACGACAGCGCGGGGCGGTTGGTGTTGCTCGACTTCCTGTCGCTACGATTCCGCACGCTGGCGCTGCCCAAGGACCCCGGCTGCTCCGCCTGCGGACGGAAATAGTCGAGCCGAACGCGCGACCGTCTTCGGCGCGAAGCGCCATTCTTCATCTCTGCGTGCTCTGCGCGAGGATCCGGTTCGCGCAGAGCACGCGAGGAACTCGAGCGGCGCGGGCCTCCCGGTTCCTCCGCGTCTCCGCGCCTCCGCGTGAAAGTTACCCCAGTCGCGCCTTCGCGAATTCGCGCACGCCGGGGCCGATGTCGTCGCGTTCCAGTGCCAGTGCCAGGTTCGCCATGATGAACCCGGCCTTGTCGCCGCAATCGTAGCGCTCGCCGTTGAAGGTGAAGCCGTGGAACGGCTGCTGCCCGATCAGCTTCGCCATCGCGTCGGTCAGCTGGATCTCGCCGCCCGCACCAGTCTCCTTGGCGTCCAGGATCTTCATCACCTCGGGCTGGAGGATGTAGCGCCCGGGAATCATCAGGTTCGACGGCGCGGTGCCTGCAGCGGGCTTTTCGACCAGTGCGGTCACCTCGGTCAGCGCACCGTCGCGCGCGCCCGGCGAAATGACGCCGTACTTGCTCGTCTCCGCCTCCGGCACTTCCAGCGCGCCGATGACATTGCCGCCGACCTTTTCGTACGCGCCGACCATCTGCGCCAGGAAGTTCGGCGTCCCGACCATCAGCTCGTCGGGCAACAGCACCGCGAACGGCTCGTCGCCGACGATCTCTCGCGCACACCACACCGCATGGCCCAGCCCCAGCGGCTCCTGCTGGCGGACATAGACCGGCGAGCCCGGCTGCTGGCGGATATGCTCGATCGCGGACAGGCTCTTGCCGCGCGCCCTCATCGTAGCTTCCAGCTCGTAGGAGATGTCGAAATGATCCTCCAGCGCGCCCTTGCCGCGTCCGGTGACGAAGATCAGCTGCTCGATCCCTGCCTCCAGCGCCTCCTCGACCGCATATTGGATCAGCGGCTTGTCGACGACGGTCAGCATTTCCTTCGGCATCGCCTTCGTCGCAGGAAGGAAACGCGTCCCCAGCCCCGCCACGGGGAAAACGGCCTTGCGTACCGGCTTGATCGTCATTCGGACCTCCTGTTGGCGGCGGCGGTCTAGCCTGACCGCGCCATGGCTTCAAACCGTTCTGCACCGCGTCATCTTACGGGATCATGCGGTTGCAGCGATCCGGGCGCGCCTCTAGGTAGCGGACTTGTCCATCGCGCGTTCCCGAACATGATACGAAACCTCCTCCGTGCGGCACGCCCGGCGTCGTCTCCCGCGGCCACGCCGGGCGACGGCCTGCGTATCTACGCCATCGGCGACGTGCACGGCTGCCTCGTCGAGCTCGACGCGCTGCTGGCGCTGATCGCCGACGACGACGCCGCACGCGCGGCCGCGGGCGGCGCGGGCGCGGCGACGCTGATCTTCCTGGGCGATCTGGTCGACCGCGGGCCCGATTCGGCGGGCGTCCTGTCGCGCCTGATCGACTTGGCGCGGTCGCGCCCGGGCACGCGCTTCCTGAAGGGCAATCACGAGGAGGTGTTCCTCCGCGCGCTGTCCGCCGATCGCGAGGCGCTCCGCCTGTTCTGTCGCGTCGGGGGGCGAGAGACGGTCCTCAGCTACGGCGTCGATGCCGAAAGCTACGAGCGGATGGACTTTACCGAGCTGTCGGACCGCATGGCGGCCGTCGTCCCCGGTGCACACCGCATCTTCATGGAGTCGTTCGAGGACATCGTGGTCGCGGGCGACTATGCGTTCGTCCATGCCGGCATCCGTCCCGAGGTGCCGCTGGACGAGCAGCGCGGCGCGGACCTGCGCTGGATCCGCAACTCCTTCCTCGATTATCGCCGCGCCCATCCCAAGATCATCGTCCACGGCCACACGATCACCGACGAGGTCGATCGCCGCCCCAATCGCATCGGCGTCGATACCGGTGCGTACGCCAGCGGCCGGTTGAGTGCGATTGGGCTGGAGGGCGCCGACGTCTGGGTGCTGAACACCTGACGAAGTGTGGCGATACCGCCACAATGGCGCGGAACCATTCGCCTCCTGAACAATTTGCGTATTGCTTTTCGGGAGTGTCAGGTTATGGCACAAGCTCGAACGCAAAGGGAGTTTCACATGCGTCTGGCCAAGTACATGCTCGCCGCTGCCGCCACCACCATGGCGGTTGCCCCGGCGATGGCTGCCCCCGCCAATCCGGCGGCCAGCCTCTCCGTCGCCAAGTCGGCTCGCGCCGGTACGGCTTCGGCGAAGAAGAACGAACTCGCCGGTGGCGGCGTTCTGATCGCGATCCTGGCGGCGGCGGCGGTTGTCGCAGGCATCGTCGTGGTTGCGGACGAGAATTCGAGCGCCAGCAACTAAGCTGACGCTTCCCTGACGGGAGAAATAGCGGCCCCCGGGCCGCTATTTTTTTGCCTGCGACGGACGGGATCAGCGGCAACTGCTTCCACTCGCCTCTTTGTCGCCGGCAAAGGTCGGACCTCTGCGAAACGGCTGCAACTGTGCTGCGTACACGCAGCGCTCCGAGTCCAGGATCAAGCGGAACAACGCGTTACGGGACGGCAATCCTAGGGTCAGGACCCATTGATGTGAGCGTCACGATCTGATTCAGGCTCCGCAAGGAGACCGGAATGAGTGACCTGTTTTGGCTGACTGATGAGCAGATGGAACGGCTGCGGCCGTTCTTCCCCA
>CAJYKB010000110.1 GCA_913774925.1 uncultured Sphingomonas sp.
CCCGTCGCGTCCGGCCCCATACTAAAACATCCGGCTTAGGAGAGGAGGGAGCGTGAACACGATCGCGCATGACGCCGAAACCTGGCGCGAGCTGATCGATCTCGATGCGCTCGCCCGGTGGATGGACGAACGCGGGCTTGGGTCGGGTCCGATCGAAGAGCCGCGCCCGCTCGGCGGCGGCACGCAGAACATCCTGCTGCGCTTCGATCGCGCCGGGGAGGGCTACGTCCTGCGCCGCCCCCCGCGCCGCCCGCGCCCGGAAAGCGACGAGGTGATGCGGCGCGAGATGAAGGTGCTCGCCGCGCTGGCCGGCTCCGGCGTGCCGCATCCCGGCTTCATCGCGGGGGAGGGCGATCCCGCGGCGCTCGGCACCGCCTTCTACCTGATGGAGCCGGTGGAGGGATTCAACCCGACGCAGGGGCTGCCGGCCTATCACGCCGGCGACCCCGCGGTGCGCCGGCGGATGGGAGAGGCGATGGTCGATGCAATCGTCGCCCTGTCGCGGATCGATCCCGACGATGTCGGCCTGTCGGATCTCGGCAAGCTCGATGGCTGGGTCGAGCGGCAGGTGCCGCGCTGGCGCGCGCAGCTCGACGGCTATGCGAAGTTCGATGGGTGGAGCGGGCTGGCGGCATTGCCCGATGTCGATGCGATCTGTTCCTGGCTGGAGTCGAACCGGCCCGCGACGATCCGACCAGGGCTGATCCACGGCGACTTCCACCTTGCCAACGTGATGTTCGCGCCGGGCGCGCCGGAACTGGCGGCGGTCGTCGACTGGGAACTGGCGACGCGCGGCGACCCGTTGCTCGATCTCGGCTGGCTGACCGCGACCTGGCGCGACCCGGCGGAGACGGAGCATCGGGTGGCGGTGACGCCGTGGGAAGGCTTCCCGACGATGCAGGAGATCGTCGAGCGCTATCTGGCAGCGACCGGGCGGAGCGCCGCAGACGCGCGCTGGTACAGCGTGCTGGCGCCGTTCAAGCTGGGCGCGATCCTGGAGGGGAGCCATGCGCGTGCCTGCGCCGGGCTGACCCCCAAGGCGATCGGCGACCAGCTCCATGCCCATACCATTTCGCTGTTCGACCGCGCGTTGCGCCGGATCGACCAGCCGATCGTCTGAACGAGAGGAACCCCGGATGGACTTCGACTATAGCGAGCGGACCCGCGACCTGATCGCCCGGCTCGACGCGTTCATGGAAGAGCATGTCTATCCGGTCGAACGCGAGCGGCACGAATTCGTCATCGATTCCACGAACCTCTGGAAGGAATGGCCGGGTCTGGAGGCGCTGAAGGCAAAGGCGCGCGACGCGAGGCTGTGGAATCTCTTCCTGCCGCACGAATATGGCCATTGGTCGCCGGGGCTGACCAACCTCGAATATGCGCCGCTGGCGGAGATCATGGGGCGCGTGCCGTGGTCGAGCGAGATCTTCAACTGCTCCGCCCCCGACACCGGCAACATGGAAGTGCTGGCGAAATACGGCAGCCCGGAACAGCAGGAGCGATGGCTGAAGCCGCTGCTGGAGGGGCGGATCCGCTCCGCCTATGTCATGACCGAGCCGCAGGTGGCGTCGTCCGACGCGACCAACCTGGAGATGTCGATCGTCGCGGACGGCGACGATTACGTCATCAACGGGCGCAAATGGTGGATCTCCAACTTCATGCACCCGGCGACCACGCTGCTGCTGGTGATGGGGAAGACCGATTTCGACGCACCGCGCCATGCGCAGCATTCGACGATCATCGTGCCGAAGGACACGCCCGGCATCACCGTGGTGAAGCATCAGCGCGTGTTCGGCAGCCTCAACTCGCCGGGTGGGGAGTGCGAACTGCGGTTCGAGAACGTCCGTGTGCCCAAGGGTAACCTGATCCTGGGCGAGGGACGCGGATTCGAGATCGCGCAGGGGCGGCTGGGGCCGGGGCGCATCCACCATTGCATGCGCTCGATCGGGCAGGCGCAGCGCGCGCTGGAGATCATGGCGCGCCGTGTCGAAAACCGCGTCGCCTTCGGCAGGAAGCTGTCGGATCAATCCTCGATCCGGCAGGATGTCGCCAAGGGCTTCTGCGAGGTGGAGATGGCGCGGCTGCTGACGCTGAAGGCGGCGGACCGCATGGACAAGGTGGGGAACAAGGACGCGAAGGACCCGATCGCCGCGATCAAGGTGGTCGCGCCGCAGATGGCGCAGACCGTGTGCGACCGCGCGATCCAGAGCCATGGCGGCATGGGGGTGAGCGACGACACGCCGATCGCGGAATTCTTCACCATCAACCGCTTCGTTCGCATCGCCGACGGGCCGGACGAGGTGCATATGAGCCAGCTCGGCAAGCAGAAGATCCGCGAATATAACGCATCCAACGCGCGCTAGCCGGAGAGCGCACCCGCCAGAATCGTGAGCGCGCCCAGACCGATGGACAGCGGCATGCGCAGCCGCATCCAGTCGGCGGGCGCGTCGCCGCGGCGGACCAGCATCCGGTCCACCGGCAGCGTCAGCAGGATCGCGCTGCCGGTCGCGACCATCCCCCATTCGACGCGCCCGGTCATGGTCGCGCCGAGCAGGATCGCGAAGGCCACGAGGTTGGGGATGACCGCCAGCAGCGCGAGCCGTCCCTGCGCCGCGTCGCCCTGCCGGCGCATCGCGAACCCCCACCAGATCCCGCCCAGAAAGCTCAGGATCAGCAGCGCGTAACCGAACGCCGCCGCGGTCGCGAACGGCACCCCGCCGAGCAGCAGCGCGACCGCTGCCATCTGCGGCAGCAACCCCGCGAAGCCGAGCGCCACGGCGGTGCGGTCGAGCGCGGGAGGGTCGGGCGTATCGGATGTCACGGCGGTTCCTTGCGGGATGATGCACCGGTCCTACGCCGCAGCCGGCGATGCGATCCGTCAGGCCGTGCGCAGCGCCTCCAGAAAGCCCGACAGCCCGCCTTCGACGCGCTGCGCACGATCCGACAGGGTGGTCGAGAGATCGCGCATCGCGTTCGCATCCGAATCCGCCTGACGCGCGCTGTGCAACAGGGTGGCGACGGTCGCATCGATCCCGGCCGCAACGGCGCTGGCATCGTCGACGCTGGCGCTGACCGCACGCGCGACCGCACCCTGCTCGCGCACCGCCTCCATGATGCTGCCCGACAGTGCGTCGACCGCGCCGACCGCATTCGCGATCCCGGCGTGGCCGCTGGCGACCATCGTCATGGCGCCGCGGATGCGGGTGACGTCGGACGCGATGCCGGCGGCGGCGTGGCGGGTGCGCTCGGCCAGCGTCTTCACCTCGCCCGCGACGACGGTGAAGCCCTTGCTGGCGTCGCCCGCGCGCGCGGCCTCGATCGTCGCGTTCAGCGCGAGCATCGTCGTCTGTTGCGCGATCGCGTCGATCGCGGCGCTGACCGCGGCGATCGAATCCGCTGCGGTCGACAGCGCCGCCAGCTGATCCGCGGCGCGGGCGGCCTGATCGACCGCGGTGCGCGTGGCGTCGGCGGCCTCCGCCATACGCTGCTCGACCGCGCCCAGCGATCCGGTCAGCTGGTGCCCGCGCTGCGCCAAGTCGTGCAGGCTGCGCGCGCTCTGGCTCATCGCATCGGCGACGTCCGCGGTATGCCGCTCGATCGTGGCGGCGCGCGCGCTCATCCGCTGCGCCGTACCGGCCACGGCGGAGGATGCCTCGACCAGTCCCTCGACCAGCCCGGCCGCGTCATGCCGGAAATCGCGGGCAGTGGCGTCCATGCGGTCGGCACGCTCGCCTCGCAATGCGACTGCGGCGGCATCGCGCTGCGCGGCGATCCGGAGCAGTGCGGTCTGGTCCACCGTCCCCGTGAACCGCCCGCCGCGGGTCAGCACCAGCCCTTCCGCCTCGGGCGACAGGCGCCAGGCATCGAGCGCCAGGGACGCCGGGGTGCCCACCTCCACGATCGCGCACGGGCGGAGCGCGCGGTCCACGCCCATCGGCAGGCTGCGGTTGCAGAGCAGCGCGTGGCCGAACGGACTGAACAGCAGGTCGCGGACGTCGCGTTCCAGCAGCACGCCGAGCGGGCGGTCGTCCGCGTCGACCAGCGCCATGAACCGCAGCGTGGGGGCGGCGCGCAGCATCTCGACCGCGTCGCGGAGCGCAGCGTCGATGCGCAAATGGTGCCGGCCGGTGATCCAGCCGGCCGACACCGTGTCGTGTTCGATCCGTTCGTCCGGTACGCTACCACGACCCATGGGGCATCGTCCTTTCTTACAAGACGTGCTCTAGGCCGTGATCGTAAACGCCCGCTTTCCCGCAAATGACAGCGCGGTGACAAAGGGGACCGGAGGGCCACGCGACACCCCGGTCCGGCACCGCTACAGCTTGCGGGAAATCACTTCCTTCATGATCTCGTTCGTGCCGCCATAGATGCGGCTGACGCGCGCACCGCGCCACGCCCGCGCGATCGGATATTCGTTCATATAGCCGGCGCCGCCGTGCAGCTGGAGGCACTTGTCCATCACCTCCCACTGCAGGTCGGTGTGCCACAGCTTGGCCGCGGCGCCTTCCTCGTTGGTCAGCTCGCCCGCCAGATGGCGCTTGATCGCCCAGTCGAGATGCGCCCAGCCGACCTGCAGCTTCGCCTTCAGGTCCGCCAGCACGAACTTGGTGTTCTGGAAATCGAAGACGTTGCCCTTGAACGCCTTGCGATCCTTGGTGAAGGCAACCGTCTCGTCGAACGCCTTCTGCGACGAGGCCTGCACCGACACCGCGATCGACAGTCTCTCCTGCGGCAGCTGGCTCATCAGATAGACGAAGCCCATGCCCTCCTCGCCCAGGCAGTTGGTGATGGGCACGCGCACGTCCTCGAAGAACAGCTCGGACGTGTCGGCCGCGTCCTGCCCGATCTTGTCGAGCTTGCGCCCCTTGCTGAACCCCTCGCGGTCGCTCTCCACCAGGATGATCGACATCCCCTTCCACGCCGGCTGCGCGTCGGGATCGGTCTTGGCCACGACCAGCGTCAGGTCGGTGTTCTGCCCGTTGGTGATATACGTCTTCGACCCGTTGATGACGTAGTGGTTGCCGTCCTTCTTCGCGGTGGTGCGGATCGACTGGAGGTCGCTGCCGGTCCCCGGTTCGGTCATGGCGATGGCCGTGATGACGTCGCCCGACACCATCTTGGGCAGCCACTCCTTCTTCTGTTCGTCGCTGCCGTAATGCTCCATGTAACCGGCGACGATGTCCGACTGGAGCGAGAAGCCCGCGGGGACGCCGGCATAGGCCATTTCCTCGTCGACGATGGCGTTGTAGCCGAAGTCGAGGCCCAGGCCGCCGAATTCCTCCGGCACGGTCGGGCACAGCATCCCGATCTCGCCCGCCTTCTGCCAGAAGGACTTGGGCACCAGCCGGTTCTTTTCCCAACTGTCGACATGCGGCACGCCTTCCTTCGCCAAGAAGCTGCGCACGGTCTGGCGGAAGGCCTCGTGGTCGTCGGTATAGGCGAAGCGACCTGGCAGGGTATCGAGCGACATCAGACAAACTCTCCGGACATGCTGTTGTTTAGGTTGTCGCGGGACGCGGGCGAGGGGTCAAGTAACTTTTGTTATGGCGGTGCGGTGGGTGGCGTCGGTCCTGCGACCGCGCTAGTCACCGCTGATACGTTCCAAAGGAGAGAAGCGCATGAAGCTCGCCAGCCTGAAGCACGGACGCGATGGGAAGCTGGTCGTCGTGTCGGACGATCTCGCCTGGTATGCCGACGCGACCCACGTGTGCGCGACGTTGCAGGCGGCGCTCGACGACTGGGACCGCGTCGCGCCGGCGCTTGAACTGCTGGCGACCGACCTGCGCAACGAGGCGATCCCGCGTGAGCGGTTCCACGAGCATGACGCCGCCGCGCCGCTGCCGCGTGCCTATCAGTGGGCGGACGGATCGGCGTACGTGAACCATGTCGCGCTGGTGCGGCAGGCGCGCAGCGCCGAACTGCCCGACAGCTTCTGGCACGATCCGCTGATGTACCAGGGCGGGTCGGACGGCTTTCTGGGGCCGCGCGACGACATTCCGCTGCCGGACGAGAGTTGGGGCTGCGACCTGGAGGGCGAGGTGATCGTCGTCACCGGCGACGTGGCGCAGGGTGCGACGCGGGAGGAGGCGCTGGCGGCGATCCGGCTGATCGGGCTGACCAACGACGTCTCCCTGCGCAATTTGATCCCGGGCGAACTGGCGAAGGGGTTCGGCTTCTTCCAGTCGAAGCCGGCGTCGGCCTTCTCGCCCGTGTTCGTTACCCCCGACGCGCTGGGCGACTGGTGGCGGGACGGCAAGCTGCACCGCACGCTGATGATCGACCTGAACGGCCAGCCGTTCGGTCGCGTCGCCGCGGGGGAGGACATGACGTTCGATTTCGGCACGCTGGTCGCGCACGCCGCGAAGACGCGCGCGCTGGGGGCGGGGACGATCGTGGGATCGGGCACCGTGTCCAACCGCGATGCCGATGGCGGGCCGGGCAAGCCGATCGCGCATGGCGGCGTGGGCTATGCCTGCATCGCGGAGGTGCGCACGATCGAGACGATCCGTGACGGCGCCGCAGCGACCCCGTTCCTGAAGAAGGGCGATACCGTCCGGATATGGGCGGAGGACGACCGCCACCACACCATCTTCGGCGCGATCGAGCAGACCGTCGCATGATCCTGCGCGCGGCGGTGGCCCTGTCGCTGGCGCTGGTCGGCGGCTGTGCGGTTCCTGCCGCGCGGACCGCCGCGGTCGCACCGGTCGCGAGCGTGCGGACGCCGGCGGATCTCTATGGCCCGTTGTTCGAGGCGGTGCAGATGCGGCGTATCTTTCCCGACGGGAAGACGTTCGTCGATGCGGTGGCAAAGCGCGATGCGGCGGCGATCGTGGCGGATTACCGGCGCGGCGACTATCGCGACGATGCGGCGCTGAGGGCGTTCGTGCTGGCGAATTTCGACGTTCCCGCCGATGCGCCCGCCGCCCCGGCGAGCGCCGCGCGTCCGCCGCTGGCCGAGCATATCCGCGGCCTCTGGCCGCAATTGACGCGACCGCCGCTCGATCCGCCCGCGGGATCGTCCGCGCTGGCGCTGCCCCATCGCTATGTCGTGCCGGGCGGGCGCTTCCGCGAGATGTATTATTGGGACAGCTATTTCACGATGCTGGGGCTGGAGGCGGATGGCCGCGGCGACCTGACGCGCGACATGATCGAGAACTTCGTGTCGCTGGTGGCGCGCTACGGCCATGTTCCCAACGGCACGCGCACCTATTACGTCAGCCGCTCGCAGCCGCCGTTCCTCTATCTGATGATGGGGCTGGTGCGGGACGCCGATGCGGCGACGCAGGCGCGGTGGCTGGAGGCGCTGAAGGCGGAGCATCGCTTCTGGATCACGCAGCGGTCGGTGACGATGCCCGACGGCGCGGTGCTCCAGCGCTACGGCGACGCGCGCTCGACACCGCGCGACGAATCCTGGCGTGAGGATGTCGAGACGGGGCGCGGGAACGCCGCGACGTACAACGACCTGCGCGCGGGCGCGGAAAGCGGCTGGGACTTCTCGTCGCGCTGGTTCGGCGACGGGCGCACGCTCGCGACGATCCGCACCACCGGCGTCGTGCCGGTCGATCTCAACAGCCTGCTCTACGGCATGGAGCGTGCGCTGGCGGAGCGCAGCCGGGCGCTCGGCCGCAGCGATGCCGCGGCGTTCGATCGCATGGCCGATACACGCCGCGCCGCGATCGAGCGCTGGCTGTGGCGTGACGACGAGGCGCGCTACGGCGACTACGATCTGGCCGAGCGTCGCGTGCGCAGCGGGGTGACCGCGGCGACCGCCTATCCGCTCTTTACCGGCGTGGCGTCGTCCGAGCGCGGGGCGAGGGTGGCGGCGACGATCGAACGCGATCTGCTGGCGGCCAACGGCCTGCGCAGCACGACGGTGGCGACCGGGCAGCAATGGGACAAGCCCAACGGCTGGGCGCCGCTGCAATGGGTCGCGGTCGACGGGCTGCGCCGCTACGGCCGCGACGATCTGGCGCAGCGGATCGCGGTGCGCTTCCTGGCGACGGTCGAGCGCGAGTATCGCGCCTCCGGCAAGTTGCTGGAGAAATACGACGTCGAGGAAAGCCGTGCCGGGGGCGGGGGCGAATATCCCACGCAGGACGGGTTCGGCTGGACCAACGGCGTCACCCGTGCGCTGCAGCAGCGGTACGCACGCTGATCCGCGGAGCCATTCGCGATGCGGATGGTTCAGCAGCGCAACGATCCACCGCAGGGAACCCACCACCGCATGACCATCGCGCGCGACCGCCTGGAAAACGGCGGCCTGATCCTGTTCGTCGTCGCGATCACGGTGGCGCTCACGCTGGTGGTGTCGAGCTTTCTGGGCGCATTGCTGTGGGCTGCACTGGCGGCGTTGCTGTTCCAGCCGCTGTATCGCCGCCTGGTGAAGCGATGGCCCGGCCGGCGCAACGTCGCCGCGGCGCTCACTTTGCTCATCATCACCGTTGCGGTGGTGATCCCGGCGCTGGTGGTCGCCAGCATGGTCGTGGATCAGGCGACCGGTCTCTACGTGCAGTTGCGCAGCGGGCAGGTCGATGTCGCCAGCTATTTCAAACAGGTGCACGACGCGCTGCCGCATCGGTTGCAGCGCCTGCTCGACAGCAGCGGGTTCAACACGTTCGAGCGCGTGCAGGCGAAGGTGTCGCAGGCGGTCGGCAGTTCGGTGAGCACGATCGCGCGGCAGGCACTGTCGATCGGCGCCAATGCCGCGGCATGGCTGCTGGCGTTCGGCGTGGGGCTTTACGTCACCTTCTTCCTGCTGCGCGACGGCGATCGGATCGGCCCTGCGGTGGTGCGTGCGCTGCCGCTGGAGCGGACGATCGCGGAGCGGCTGGCGGACAAGTTCGTGACGGTGGTGCGCGCGACGATCAAGGGATCGGGCGTGGTCGCGGTGGTGCAGGGCGCGCTGGGGGCGGCGACCTTCGCGATCGTCGGGCTGCCCGCGTTCCTGCTGTGGGGGGTGCTGATGGCGATCGCGGCGCTGCTGCCCGCGGTCGGCCCGGCGATCATCTGGACCCCGGTGGCGGTGTATCTGCTGGCCACCGGCGCGATCTGGCAGGCGGTGGTGGTGATCGCGTCGGGCGTGCTGGTGATCGGGCTGGCCGACAACATCCTGCGCCCGATCCTGGTCGGGCGCGACACCGGCATTCCCGACTGGCTGGTGCTGGTGACGACGCTGGGCGGGATCGACCTGGTCGGCTTGAGCGGGATCGTGGTCGGGCCGCTGGCGGGCGCGCTGTTCATCACGGGGTGGCGGATCCTGACCGAGCAGCGGCTGGGCGTGGCGGAGGAGCCTGTGTCGGAGGGTTGATCGTCCGACCCGTCATGCCAGGGTCGTCCCGGCATCCACGGTAGGCATACTCACCGTCGGCGGATTGCACGGAACGGTGGATCCCGGAACAAGGCTCTCCTGAGCTTGCCGAAGGGTCCGGGGGGACGGTTTGCGTCGGGGCGGTCGCTGCCCAGATCGACCAGCCGCGCTCAATGGAAATCGTGGCTCCTGATCGGGATCACGTCCTCGGGCCGCTCGCGGAAGTGATAGTCGGAGCGGACGGGCGGCTTCCATCCCTTGTCCCTATACCCCTTGTCGCCGCGGTCGGGGGCGCCGGGATAGGTCGCGCCGTCGCCGCGCGACACCATGCGCGGCAAATCGATGTCGCCCACCTGACGCAGCATCGGCGTCAGGTCGGTGACGCGGTCGACGATGACGTGGATGACGCTCCCTTCCTTCTGCACCTGTCCGCGCAGGCTGACCATCGCCGCGCTCATGACGATGCGGCGTTGCGCCTCGAACCGGTCAGGCCACAGGATGCCGTTGGCGACGCCGGTCTCGTCCTCGATCGTGATGAACAGCACGCCCTTAGCGCTGCCGGGGCGCTGGCGGACCAGGATGATGCCGGCGACCTCCACCCACTTTCCGTCCTTCGCGCCCAGATCGGCGCAGCGCACGATGCGGCGCTCCTCCAGCGTGCCGCGCAGGAAGGTGAGCGGGTGCGCGCGCAGCGACAATTGCGTGGCGCGGTAATCCTCCACCACCTCGCGCCCCTGCGTCAGCCGGGCGAGCGTCACCGGCTCCTCGCGCCGCTCGATTCCAGCGAGCAGCGGCAGCGGCGCCTCGCCCAGCCCGCGGATCGTCCATAGCGCCTGCCGCCGGTCGAGCCCCAGCGCATGGAACGCGTCGGCGCGCGCCAGCTTCCCCAGCGTGGCGAGCGGCACGCCGGAGCGGCGCCAGATATCCTCCACGCTCGCGAACGGCGCCTGCGCGCGCGCGGTCAGGATGCGCCCCGCGTCCGCCCCCGACAGGCCGTTGACGATGCGCAGCCCGAGCCGCAACGGCAGCTTCGGCCCGCGGCCGTCCAGCAGCGTGGTGTCCCATTCGCTCTTCAGCACGCAGACGGGGCGCACTTCCACGCCGTGTTCGCGCGCGTCGCGCACGATCTGCGCGGGGGCGTAGAAGCCCATCGGCTGTGCGTTGAGCAGCGCCGCGCAGAACACGTCGGGATGATGGCACTTCATCCACGACGAGGCATAGGCGATCTTCGCGAAGCTGGCGGCGTGGCTTTCCGGGAAGCCATAGCTGCCGAACCCCTCGATCTGCTTGACGAGACGTTCGGCGAAGGCGGGGTCGATGCCGCGCTCGCGCATCCCGGCGACCAGTTTCTCGTGGAAGCGGCCGACGCCGCCGGTCAGCTTGAACGTCGCCATCGCGCGGCGCAGCTCGTCCGCTTCTCCCGGTGTGAAGCCCGCGCCCAGGATCGCGACCTGCATCGCCTGCTCCTGGAACAGCGGGATGCCGAGCGTCTTCTTCAGCACGCGCTCCAGATCGGGGCTGGGATAATCGACCGGATCCCTGCCCTCGCGCCGCTTCAGATAGGGGTGGACCATGTCGCCCTGGATCGGGCCGGGGCGCACGATCGCGACCTGGATCGCGATGTCGTAGAATTCCTTGGGCTTCATCCGCGGCAGCATGCTCATCTGCGCGCGGCTCTCGATCTGAAACACGCCCAGCGTGTCGGCCTCCTGGATCATCGCATAGGTGGCGGGGTCGTCCTCCTGCATGATCGGGCTGGCCATCGTCATGTTCACCTTCTTGTGTACGGCGAGCAGGTCGAAGGCGCGGCGCATGCAGCCCAGCATCCCCAGCCCCAGGATGTCGACCTTCATGAAGCCGAGTTCTTCGATATCGGCCTTTTCCCATTCGACCACATGGCGATCCTCCATCGCGGCGGGTTCGATCGGCACGAGGTCGTGGAGCGGCGCACGGGTCAGGACGAAGCCGCCCGGATGCTGCGACAGATGACGCGGGGTGCCGATCAGCTCGCGCGCGATGTTCAGCGCGAGCGCAAGGCGCGGTTCGGCCGCATCCAGGTTGAGCGCCGCGACATGCTCGGTCGGCACGCCTTCGTTCGACCAGCCCCAGACCTGCGACGCGAGCGCGCCGGTCATGTCCTCGGGCAGGCCCAGCGCCTTGCCCACCTCGCGGATCGCGCCGCGGGTGCGGAAGCGGCTGACCACCGCGGTCAGCGCGGCATGGTCGCGGGTGTAATGGTCGTAGATGAACTGGATGACCTCCTCGCGCCGCTCATGTTCGAAATCGACGTCGATGTCGGGCGGCTCGCGGCGTTCCTCGGACACGAAGCGCTCGAACAGCAGCTGATGCTTGACCGGGTCGATCGAGGTGATGCCCAGCGCGAAGCAGATCACCGAATTGGCCGCGCTGCCGCGCCCCTGGCATAAGATCTCCTGGCTGCGGGCGTATTGGACGATCGAGTTCACGGTCAGGAAATAGGGGGCGTATTTCATCCGCCCGACCAGATCGAGTTCGTGCTTCAGCAGGTCGACATAGGCTTCGGGCGGGGCGGGGCCGAAGCGGTGGCGCAGGCCGTTCCATGCCAGCGCCGCTAGCGCCTCCTGCGCGGTCTTGCCGCTCATCACCTCTTCGTCGGGATATTGATATTCCAGATCGCGCAGCGAGAAGGTGCAGCGCTCGACCACTGCCTCCACTGCCTTGAGCGCGTCGGGGTGGTGGCGGAAGTGGCGGGCCATCTGGTCGGGCGGGATCAGGTGGCGGTCGGCATGGCGCTCGCGGCGGAAGCCGAGCTCGTCGATCGTGCATTTCTCGCGGATCGCGGTGACCACGTCCTGAAGCGCGCGGCGGTCGGGATGGTGGTAGAGGACGTCGCCGGTCGTGAGCGGGGCGAGGCCGTAGCGGCGTGCGGCATCCGCGGTGTCTTGCAGCCGCAGCGCCTCGCCGGGGCGGCGCCAGGGGGTGAGGCAGACATGACCTCGATCGGGGAACAGGTCCGCCATCCAGCGCAGGTCCGCATCATCGACACCGGCGACATCGGGGACGAGCGCGGCGACCAGCCCCGCGGCATGGGTGGCGACATCGTCCCAGTGGAGGAAGCAGCGGCCCTTCTCCCCCTTCTGCGCATCGGCGCGCGACTTGCCGAGGGTGAGCAGGCGGGTGAGGCGCGACCAGGCGGCGCGGTCCTCCGGCCAGACCAGCAGCGAGGTGCCGGAGACGAGGTCGAGCCGGCAGCCGACCACCAGCCTCGGCGAGTCCGGGTGCTGCGCCTTCACCTGCTCGTGCGCGTAGAGCATCCGCACCACGCCCGCGACCGAGTTGCGGTCGGTGACGCCGATCGCGGGCATGCCCATCGCCGCCGCGGTGGAAACCAGCTCCTCCGGCGAGGACGCCCCTCGCAGGAAGGAGAAGTGTGTGGTGACCTGAAGCTCGCTGTACGTCATTGACGTACTTTCACGAAACGACCATTTGAGATGGTCGGTTCGAAGGGCGCTGCGATGGGCAAGATGGTCGGCATCACCGAGTTCAAGGCGAAGTGCATCGCGTTGCTCGACGAGATGGAGCGTAGCGGCGAGCCGCTGACGATCACCAGGCGCGGCAAGCCGTCGCTGACGCTGAGCGCGAAGGCGGCGGGGGAACCGCCGGTGGGGGAGAGCCTGTTCGGATTCATGAAGGGAACCGTCACCATCCACGGCGATCTGGACGCGCCGATCGATCCCGACTGGGAAGCGGAGTGGGAGCGCAAATGGGACGAGCGGCTGGGCAAGACGCAGCCGTGATCCTGCTCGATACGCAGGTCATCGTCTGGTCGGCGGCGGGCGATGACCGGTTGGGACGAACGGCCCGGATGACGATCGCGGCGGAACCGGATCGACGCGCTTCGACGATGGTCGCGTGGGAAATCGCGATGAACGCGCGCAAGGGGCGGTTGACGCTGGATATGCCGTCGAACCGGTGGATCGCGATGGTCTTCACGGGGCTCGACCTGCGCGAGGTGGCGGTGTCGCGTGATATCGCCTGGGATGCGGGACAGTTGCCCGACGACATCCATGGCGACCCGGGCGATCGCATCATGATCGCCACGGCGCGGATGCTGAAATGCCCGTTGCTGACCTCGGATCGGGCTATCCTGCGCCACGCCGCCGCCGGCCATCTGAAGGCGATCGACGCGCGGGTGTGAGGGGTCAGCCGAAGGTGCCATGGATGTACCAGCTGAGGTCGCCCGTCTCCGCGCGCAGCCCGTCGCCGCGGCGGAAGAGCCAGAAACGGGCGCCGGCCTCGTCCTCGACGCGGAAATAGTCGCGCACCGCGCTCGCCTCGCCCTGGCGGCGCCACCATTCGCCGGTGATCCGCTCCGGCCCGTCGCCGCGCACGACGCGGTGGGTGATGCCGCGCCATGTGAAACGCGCGGGCGGATAGTCGGGCATTTCGGCCATGACGTGGTCGAGCGGTTCGGGGCGGCGCAGCAGCCGTGCCGGACGGGCCCAGCGCGGGTGCCAGGGGTGCGCGGGCGCTCGGGTGTCGAGGTGGCGGACGTCGTCGCGCGTCAGCCGCGGCGCGGTGTCGGCGGCCGGGTCGAGCGGCGCGGTGTGCGCCACGCCGCGCTCGGGCACGTCGCTTTCGACCGGGGTCATGCGCCACAGGCGACGCTGCCCGATGCGGTTGACGATCGCGTCGACCAGCGGCGCGAGATCGGGGCGCTCGCCATCGGCGAGGTCGCCGTCGAGCGCCTCCGCCCCCAGCGGATCGGCGCGCTGGACGTGGAGCGCCAGCGCCTCGATCCCGAAGCCGGGATCGAGGCGATCGACCTGGCGCACCAGCAGCCGCAGCATGTGGTCGGGCGCGCGGGTGGGGCGGGCGAAGCCGATGCGGATCGTCTGCACCGCGCGGTCGATGCGCGTGGCGGCGAGCACGACCGTCCGCGCGCCGCGCCCGGCACGGGCGAGGTCGACGGCGAGGCGGGTGACGAGCTGCCCGATCCAGTGCGCGATCGGCTCCGCGGTCAGGAGCGGCTCGGCAAAGCGCTGCTCGACCATGATCGCGACCGGGGGGACGATCGCGTCGAGCGGTTCCGAGGCGCGCCCCGCGGCCTGATCGAGGCGCAGCGCAAGGGTGCGGCCGAAGCGGCGGACCAGCGGCGCACGGGGCAAAGCGGCGAGCTGGCCGACCGTCTCGACGCCGAGGCGGCGGAGCAGGTCCTGCGCGCGCTCCTCCACCCGCAGCGCCGCGACGGGCAGGGGGCCGAGCGCGGGGAGCGGGTCGCCCGGGGGCAGCAAGGTGATGGAAGACGGGGCGAAATGCGCGCAGGCCCAGGCGGCGCCGACGGTGTCCGCAACCGCGATGCGTGCGGTGAAGCCGAGGCGGGCGAGCAGGCGTACGAGGCGGCGTGCCATCGCCTCCTCGCCGCCGTGGAGGTGGCTGACCCCGGTGAGGTCGAGGAACAATGTCCGTGCGTCGGCGACCGCCACCACCGGGGTCCAGCGGCGGGCGAGCGCGATGCCAAGTTTGCGAAGTTCACGCGCATCGCCATCGAAATCGGCGTCGCGGACCACGACGTCGGGGACGGCGGCGCGGACCTGCGTCAGCGGCATGCCGGGGGTGATCCCGAGCGCGAGGGCGGCGCGCGAGGCGGCGGCGACCTCGACACGGCTGCCGACCTTGTGGACCGTCACCAGCGGCGGCGCACCGTCGCCGGAAGTTAGCGGAAGTGACGCCGTTGTTGGCGGACAGACGCGCGAAACGGTGGTGGAGGTGCTGCGCGCGGTGTCGAAGAAGGCGGCGACCTCCTTGACCGTGGCGCCCGGGTCGTTGGAGCCGGGGCGGCGTTCTTTTGCAGAAGGGGCGGGACCTTCGCCGAAGCCCTTCCCGTTCCCCGGCGAAGGCCGGGGGCCAGTCATGCGCGGCTCGCGAGATGCTGAAACCGTTCCCAACTGGGCCCCGGCCTGCGCCGGGGAACAAGGTAGCGCGAGGGACACCATCCCCGGCTCCGGCCAGCCGGTCGCCTTGCCACCGTCGTCGCCGGGCAGCCTTTTGTAGGGATGCTCCGCCGCCTCGCTGCGGCGGCCCATCTCGCGCATCGGCGGGCGCTGGTGCGCGGGCAGCGTGGCGATCTGGCGCGCCACCTCCTCCCGCGCCCATCTGGCGCCGGGGCGCCATCCGGTGTTGCGCGGCGCGTCGCACTTCTTGCCGCCCTGTTCGGCATCGCCCGCCGCCTTGATCGCGGCGAGGTCGAGCCGAACGCGCTCAGGCGGCGGCGGTGCGAGTGACGGCTCCGCCCGCCGCAGCCGGTCGATCGACCAGTCGGGCAGGTAGAGCGATGCGACCCGTTTCATCGCAGGCCTCCACAAGCAGTTGAAAGGGTTCGCCGCCGCGCTGGCGGGTGCAGTGCACGTCCCAGCGCGCGCGGCCGATGCCGGCGACGGGCAGCGGCGCGGACGGGGCGGAGGCGACGCGCCAGCGCGTGACCGCGGCGGAGGGGACCGCGAACGGGTCCGCCTCCTCGCGCGCGTGGCGCTTCATCAGCAGCGCGATCGTGCGCCCGCCCTCGGCGGCGAGTTGCAGCCGGCGGGTGGAGGCCATGGCGGCGCGGCGCGTCTCGCCGATGACCGCGCCCAATGCGCGGTGGCGCAAGCCTTCCTCCATCAGCGCCAGTACCTCGGCATCGTCCGCCGCCTCGGCATAGAGGACGCGCTCGGGGGAGAGGCCGGACTGGTAGAGGCCCGGCGCGAACAGGTCGCGGCGGCGCACCACCCACAGCACCGGACCCCAGGCGCGCGCGGCGATCCCGGCGAGGAACAGCGTCGCGGAGGCATCGTCCCCCATCGAGGCGGTGGCGGCCGCAACCTCGTGCAGCGCATCCAGCCGCAGGCCGCCGTCCGCCAGCCGCGTGTCGACCGCGGGCGTGCCGAACGGCAGCGTCGCGCGGCGGCGATGGCCGTCGCCCTCAATCGCGCGGAGCGTGTCGCGCAGGGACTGGAGGACGCTCGATTGGGACACGGATGATACGACTCGCGATGGGGAAGTTCGTTCCTAATTTGTTCTGTTGAAGCGAGTCGAGTCAATCCGTTGATTTCGGGCAGTTGCCTCCCCGGCAGACCCTCCGTCATGCCGGGCTCGTCCCGGCATCCACCGCGCCTCACACCCACAAGCCGTTGATTGTGCGGAGCAGTGGACCCCGGAACAAGTCCGGGGTGACGATGGGGGTGGGCTTCGGGGCTGGAGTGGTGGATCGACCAGAACAAGCGGGACCCCGGCTCAAGGCCGGGGTGACGGAGGCGTGGCCGGCATCGCAACAATGTTGCGGCTTTGCCGCGCGGATCATGCCTTGTGCTGCGTCGACGGGCCGCTCGGCAGGCGTTGAAATATTATTACGCGCGCCGTACAGTCCGGCCCAAGCGACCTCGTGGTACGCGAAGGAGAGAGCAGTGGGCGATGCCCCCGATCGTTTGAGCAACCTGAAGCCGCTGTCGCTTCACGTGCCGGAGCCGAAGTTCCGCCCCGGTGACGCGGTCGATTTCGCCGCGGTGGAGGTGCCCGCCGCGGGTGCCGTACGCCGGCCGGATACCGCCGCCAGCCCGCACGATTTCACCGACCTCGCCTATACGATGGTGCGCGTTCTGGACGAGGACGGGCAGGCGGTCGGCCCGTGGAACCCGCAGCTGTCCCCCGACAAGAAGCGCCGGATGCTGCGCCACATGGCGATGGTGCGCGCATTCGACGAGCGGATGTTCCGCGCCCAGCGGCAGGGCAAGACCAGCTTCTACATGAAATCGCTGGGCGAGGAGGCGGTGGCCGTCTCCGCCGCGCATGCGCTGGACGACGAGGACATGTGCTTCCCGTCATATCGCCAGCAGGGTCTGTTGATCGCGCGCGGTTGTCCGCTGGTCGACATGATGAACCAGATCTATTCGAACACCGGCGACAAGCTGCAGGGCAAGCAACTGCCGATCATGTACTCGGAGAAGCGCTTCGGCTTCTTCTCGATTTCGGGCAATCTGACGACGCAATATCCGCAGGCGGTCGGCTGGGCGATGGCGAGCGCGTCGAAGGGCGATACGCGGATCGCGGCGACATGGTGCGGCGAGGGATCGACCGCAGAGGGCGATTTCCACTCCGCGCTGACCTTCGCCACCGTCTATCGCGCGCCGGTGATCTTCAACGTGGTCAACAACCAGTGGGCGATCAGCAGCTTCTCCGGGTTTGCGGGGGCGGAGGCGACGACGTTCGCGGCGCGCGCGATCGGCTATGGCATCGCCGGCCTGCGCGTGGACGGCAACGACGCGCTGGCGGTCTATGCCGCGACCGCCTGGGCCGCGGAGCGCGCGCGGACCAATGCCGGGCCGACGCTGATCGAGCATTTCACCTACCGTACCGAGGGCCATTCGACGTCGGACGACCCGACGCAGTACCGCTCCGCGGGCGAGCCGACGGCGTGGCCGCTGGGCGACCCGATCCGGCGGCTGAAGGATCATCTGATCGCTTGCGGTGAGTGGGACGAGGCGCGTCAGGAAGCGATGGACCGCGAGATCGCCGAGGAAGTGAAGGCGGCGCAGAAGGCGGCGGAGAAGAACGGTATCCTGGGACACGGGCTGCACCAGCCGCTGGATACGCTGTTCGACGGCGTGTTTGAGGAGATGCCGTGGCACCTGCGCGAGCAGCAGGCGCAGATGATGGCCGAGGAAGAAGCGAGCGGGCGGCCATGGGCGCGCAAGTGATCCCCGCCGCCATCATCCCCGCGAAGGCGGGGATCCGGACGCGCAGGTCTTCGCAAGGGTCGCAACGTCAGAGGTTATGGATTCCCGCCTTCGCGGGAATGACGGAGTGGGTTCGGTGACGGAAGAAAGCCAGCCGCAGGTGGCGGACACCACCCGCATGAACATGATCCAGGCGATCAACTCCGCCATGGACGTGATGATGGAGCGCGACGCGGGCGTCGTCGTGATGGGTGAGGATGTCGGCTATTTCGGCGGCGTCTTCCGCGCGACCGCGGGCCTGCAGAAGAAATACGGCAAGACGCGCGTGTTCGATACGCCGATCACCGAATGCGGGATCATCGGTGTCGCGGTCGGCATGGGCGCCTATGGCCTGCGCCCGGTGCCGGAGATCCAGTTCGCCGATTACATCTACCCCGCGCTCGACCAGCTGGTGAGCGAGGCGGCGCGACTGCGCTATCGCTCGGCGGGCGAGTTCATCTCGCCGATCACGGTGCGTTCCCCGTTCGGGGGTGGCATCTTCGGCGGGCAGACGCATTCGCAGTCGCCGGAGGGGATCTTCACCCATGTCTCCGGGCTGAAGACGGTCATTCCGTCGACGCCGTACGATGCCAAGGGGCTGTTGATCGCGGCGATCGAGGACAACGATCCCACCATCTTCTTCGAGCCGAAGCGCATCTACAACGGCCCGTTCAACGGCCATTGGGACCGCCCGGCGGAAAATTGGTCGAAGCATCCCGCGGGCGAGGTGCCGACGGGCTATTACAAGATCCCGCTGGGCAAGGCGAACGTGGTGCGCCGCGGCGAGGCGGTGACGATGCTGGCCTATGGCACGATGGTGCATGTCTGTGCGCAGGTCGTGGCGGATACCGGGGTGGATGCGGAGATCATCGATCTGCGCTCTCTGGTGCCGCTGGACATCGAGGCGATCGAGGAATCGGTGAAGAAGACCGGGCGCTGCATGATCGTGCACGAGGCGACGCGTACCGGCGGGTTCGGCGCGGAGCTGGCGGCGCTGGTGCAGGAGCGGTGCTTCTATCACCTGGAGGCGCCGGTCGAGCGCGTCACCGGGTTCGATACGCCGTACCCGCACAGCCTGGAATGGGCCTATTTCCCCGGGCCGGTGCGGATCGGGCAGGCGCTCAAGAAGATCCTGCGCGACTAGGTTCCAGCTTCCCTCCACCCCGTTCGCTTCGAGCGAAGTCGAGAAGCGGGGCTGGACACAGTTTTCTCGACTTCGCTCGAAACGAACGGGTTAGAAAATCGATGGCGCGTTTCACCTTCAAGCTGCCCGACATCGGCGAGGGCATTTCCGAGGCGGAGATCGTGGCGTGGCACGTGCGCGTCGGCGACCGGGTCGAGGAGGACCAGAGCCTCGCCGACATGATGACCGACAAGGCGACGGTGGAGATGGAATCGCCGGTCGCGGGCGTCGTGGTGGAGCTGGCGGGCGAGGTCGGCGACCAGGTGTCGATCGGCGCGGCGCTGGTGGTGATCGAGGTCGAGGGGGAAGAGAGCGCGCCCGCCACGGAGCCGGAGGTGCTGGAGGCGGAGAACCCCGGTGTCGAGGAAGCCGCTGCTTCCCTCCCTGCAAGGGAGGGGCCGGGGGTGGGTGATGGGTCTTGCGACTCTGCCCCCGCGCGTGACGTTCCGCCCGTGCTCGATCCTCAGGACCGTTCCTCGAAGATCGAACCCACCCCCGACCCCTCCCTTGCAGGGAGGGGAGTATTGGCCTCCCCCACGGTCCGTGCGCGGGCGAAGGATCTGGGCGTCGACCTCGCGCAGGTCCGCATCGCGGAGGGCGACCGGATCCGCCATTCCGACCTCGACGCCTATCTGCGCTACAATACCGGTCAGGGCTATCAGCGCCCGCACGCCAGCGCGGCGCGCGAGGACGAGCAGGTGCGCGTCATCGGGATGCGGCGGCGGATCGCGGAGAACATGGCCGCGTCGAAGCGCAACATCCCGCACTTCACCTATGTCGACGAGATCGACGTCACCGAGCTGGAACGCGTCCGCGCCGACCTGAACGCGAACCGCGGGGGGCGGCCCAAGCTGACCATGCTGCCGCTGCTGATCGTCGCGATCTGTCGCACCTTGCCCGATTTCCCGATGCTCAACGCGCGCTACGACGACGAGGCGGGCGTGGTGACGCGGTCGGGGCGGGTGCATTTGGGGATGGCGACGCAGACCGACGCGGGGCTGACCGTCCCCGTCATCCGCGACGCGCAGGGCCGCAACGTGTGGCAGCTGGCGACCGAGATCGCGCGGCTGGCCGATGCGGCGCGCGCCAGCAAGCTGACCCCGCAGGAGCTGGGCGGCGGCACGATCACCGTCACCTCGCTGGGGCCGCTGGGGGGCATTGCGACGACGCCGGTCATCAACCGGCCGGAGGTGGCGATCATCGGGCCGAACAAGATCGTCGAGCGGCCGGTGTTCCATGGTGACGATATCGTCCGCGCGAAGCTGATGAACCTGTCGATCAGCTGCGACCACCGCGTCGTCGATGGCTGGGATGCGGCGAGCTACGTCCAGGCGCTGAAGAAGCTGCTGGAGACGCCGGTGCTGTTGTTCGCCGACTAAGGGCGGTAGGGGTGCGGCCATGCACCTCGACCTGATCCAGTCGCTGAGCCTGTGCGGCGACGCCGCCACCCCCAACGACGACCGCGCCGGCGCGACGGCGACGCGCGCGTGGGTGATCGATGGCGCGACCGACCTGGGGTCACCGGGGCTGCTCGGCGAGCAGGGCGGGGCGGCGTGGCTGGCGGCGGCGGCCGATACGGCGTTCGGGGCGACGCAGGCGGCGACGCTCTCCGACGCCTGTGCGGCGGTGTTCGCGGAGGTCGAGGCGCGGTTCATGGCCGAACGGCGGCGCGAGCCGGTGGCGGCGTGGGAGCTGCCCAGCGCGGCTTTTGTCGCGGTGCAACTCCTCGACGGCGCGCTGGAGGTGGCCTGGGCGGCGGACTGCGCGCTGCTGCATCGCGGGGTGGACGCAGTGTCGTGGGTCACGCCGGTGCCGGATCGGGCGCGGGAAAGCGCGGATGCGGCGGCGCTGGGACCGGGAGTGGCGGGGCACAAGCAGCGCAGTCCCGCGGTGCTGGCGGACCGGCGACGTGCGCGCGAGCGGCCCGGGCGGCGGGTGCTGGGGGTGAATGCCGACACGACTCGCGCGGTGGTGTCGTTTGCGCGCGTCCCGGTCGCGGCGGGGGACGCGCTGTTGTTGATGAGCGACGGCTTTTCGGCGCTGGTGGACGCTTATGGCGCGTATGACGCGGCGGGGTTGGTCACTGCGGTCGAGGCGCGCGGGCTGGCGGCGCTGGCGGTCGAATTGCGTGGGATCGAGGCGGAAGACGCTGGATGCGTGCGCTTCCCGCGGTTCAAGGCCAGCGACGATGCGACCGCGGTGTGGGTGCGGGTGGCGGGGTAGAGTCGTCCCCCGATGCTCGCCCCCGCGCAGGCCGGGGTCCAGTTACGGCACGACGCGATTAGATCAACAGTGCCTCCCAACAGGATCCCGGCATGCGCCGACAGGAGCCTTGCGGAACCGACTACACCCGGCGTCCGCTGAACAGCTGGACCAGACCGACGATCAGCGCCAGCACCAGCAGGATATGGATCAGCCCGCCGGCGATATGGAAGCCGAAGCCGAGCAGCCACAGGATCAGCAGGATTGCCGCGATAGTCCACAACATGATGATTTTCCTCGCCTAATACGCGAGCATTACGCATCCGTGCCGATGTCGGTTCCGCCGGTCAGTCAGGACGGGTATTTCGCCCGGTGAGCGGTGTGCCGTCGCCGCCGCTGCGGTCCGCCTCGAAATCCTCGCCCGGGTTGCCGCCGCCAGCGCCCGCGCCGCTGCCGCGGACCTCTCCGGTGGCCGGGTCGAAGGAGGCACGCTTTCCGTTGTCGGGCGGCATGAAGGGGTCATCCTGCGTGACGCGGGATGCGGCGGGCGCAACGCTGCCGGCGGGCATCTGTTCGCCGAGCTTGCGCTCCTCCTCGAGCGAATAGCCCTGGCCGAACTTGCCCTCGTCCTTGTCGAAGGCGGGCTGGCGGCGGTGTTCGATGTTTCGGTCGGTCATGCCGCCTCAACGCACCGCCGCCGCCGCCCGATCCGTCAGACGATCTCGAACAGCCCGGCCGCGCCCATGCCGCCCGCGGTGCACATCGAGACGACGACGTAGCGCACGCCGCGCTTGCGCCCCTCGATCAGCGCATGGCCGACGAGCCGCGACCCGGTCATGCCGAAGGGGTGGCCGACCGCGATCGCGCCGCCGTTGACGTTATATTTCTCGGGATCGATGCCGAGGTGATCGCGGCAATAGAGGCATTGCGAGGCGAACGCCTCGTTCAGCTCCCACAGGCCGATGTCCGCAACCGACAGCCCGGCGCGATCCAAGAGCTTCGGGATGGCGAAGACGGGGCCGATCCCCATTTCGTCGGGCGCGCAGCCCGCCGCCTGGAAGCCGCGATAGACGCCCAGGATCTCCTTGCCCTCCGCCTGCGCGGTGGCGCGGTCCATCACGATCTGCGCGGCGGCGCCGTCCGACAGCTGGCTGGCATTGCCGGCGGTGATGTGCTGGCCGGGACCGGAGAAGTCGCCGCCGCCCCACACGGTCTTCAGCCCGCGCAGCGCCTCCACGGTGGTGCCCGGGCGGATGCCCTCGTCCTGCGCGATCGTCACCGTCTCGCTGCCGGTGCGGTTGCCCTCCTTGTCGAACAGCGCCTTCTCGACCGTGATCGGCACGATCTCCTCGGCGAAGGCGCCGTTGGCGAGGCCGGCGGCGGCGCGCTGCTGGCTCTGCGCACCATAGTCGTCCTGCGCCTCGCGCGAGATGCCGTAGCGGTCGGCGACGATCTCCGCGGTCTCGATCATCGGGATATAGGCGGCGGGGACGTGCGCGGTGACGCTCTTGTTGACGTAGCGCGGCGCGTCCTTCGTCACGGTGAAGCTGATCGACTCCATGCCCCCCGCGAGCGCGACGTCGATGTCGCCCGCGATGATCGAGCGCGCGGCGAGCGCGACCGCGGTCAGGCCGGACCCGCACTTGCGATCGAGCGTGAAGGCGGGGACCGACTGCGGCAACTGGCCCGCGAAGATCGCCATCCGCCCGGCGTTGCCGCCCTGCGTGCCCCATTGGTTGCCGATGCCCCAGAAGACGTCGTCGATGCGCGCGGCGTCGATCCCGGCGCGCTCGACCGCGGCGTTCATGACATGGCCGGCAAGGACGGGTGCCTCGGTCGCGTTGAACGCGCCGCGATAGGCGCGGCCGATGGCGGTGCGGGCGGTGGATACGATCGCGGCTTCGCGCATGTTCAGGCCTCTCTCCAAGGGTTTGGGAAGAGGGGTAGGCGGCGGGGCGGGGGAGGGCAAGGTCTGGGGAGGGGGGACCAACGACGGCTGCTACCCGCTTCTCGTCACCCCGGCTAAAGGAGGGAACCTTTGCAAAACGGCTGCACCCGAGTGGGATATACGCCGTGCTCCTGCGAAGGCAGGAGCCCAGGAACAAGTAGAACAACGCCTGATAGGACCGGCAACTCTGGGCTCCTGCCTGCGCAGGAGCACGGTGAAGACTTTCACACAGGTTTCGCAAAGGCCGGTGTGGCGGGAGGAATCAGCTTCGCGGCGCCACGGCGGGGCGTTCGCCGCCCTCCGCCGCCAGTGCCATCGCGCGGGCGGAGCCGGTGGCGGGCTTCAGCCGCGCGTCGTCGCGCGTGAAGGTCAGGAACAGGGCGCCGACGATGAGCAACGCGATCGCGATGAGCGCGGGAACGCCGTTGATGCGGCGGGTGCGGCGGCGGGGGGTGTCGGTCATGGTCGGGTCCTGCATGGTCGAAATTCGATGCAGGGAATGGGTGGGGTCGGCGGACGTTCCGCTTCACACAGGTTACATTTTCTTGCCGCGCGGGCGTAAGAACAGGGCCATCATCGTCATCCCGGACCTGATCCCGGATCCGCTTTCGTCGGGATGGTGGTGAGAAAGCGGGGCCCGGGATCACGTCGAGCCCTCTGCGAAACTCAGTTCCTTGTTCCCCGGCGCAGGCCGGGGCACAGCTGGGGAACGGTGGTAACAGACGGAAAAGCCACGCCAACTGGGCTCCGGCCTTCGCCGGGGAACCGCGACATTGTCAAGCGATCCGCGACGTTCGTAGAGGTCTCGACCAAGTCCGGGGTGACGAGACGTGAGATTGCTTCAGGCGGCGCGGGCGTAGCGGTCGTGGGTGGCGAGCGCTTCCTCGGCCTGATCGAGCGCGCGGGGGTCGTCGACGTCGAGCCACCAATGATCGCCGGTGTCCGCGACGAGCGCGCCGCCGGTCGCCGCCAGCGCCTCTACCCCCGCGGAGATCGATCCCGGGCCGCCGCCGCCGATCGACGCCTGCAACGCGGCATGGAAGCGCGCGTCCACCGCGAAGACGCCGGTGTCGTAGCAATCGTAGTCGGGCAGATGCTTGCCGATCGCGACGATGCGATCGCCCTGCGTCCGAACGCGGGTGACGTCGTCGAGGTCGACCAGCGGGTTGTCGAGGCGGCGGTCGACGCCCAGCACCAGCGGGGCCGGGGCCGAGTTCACGACGGTGGCGATGAGCGCGGGGTCCACCAGATGGTCGGACATCAGCAGCAGGTGGCGCTGCGCGCCGATCGCCGCGGCGCCGCTCAGCACCGAATGGCCGTTGGGCAACGACCAGTCGGCGGTGCGCACGCACCGGATCGGCAGCGACCATTGCCGCGCGGCGAGCGTCAGGTGACGCTCCAGCGCATCCGCCTCATGCCCGGTCACGACGGTGAAGGCGGTTGCCCCACCGTCGTGTGCGGCGCGGATCACGCGCTCGATCAAGG
This sequence comes from uncultured Sphingomonas sp., assembly GCA_913774925.1. Lineage (GTDB taxonomy): Bacteria > Pseudomonadota > Alphaproteobacteria > Sphingomonadales > Sphingomonadaceae > Sphingomonas. The sequence goes on from CAJYKB010000110.1 coordinate 24,855, forward strand.
GAACGCCGTGAACCGGGGTGAGCGGCTTCGACGGCGACACCGCGCGCAGCCGGCTGCCGTAGCCGGCCGCGACGATAAGCGCGTGCAAGGTTGGTTACTCGGCAGCCAGGCGGGTTTCGCCGTGGATGAACTCGTCGGTCATCTGCGCGGCGACGTCGTCGGTCACCTGACGCGGCGGGTGCTTGCAGAAGAAGGCCGAGGGGCCGTCCAGCGCGCCGGCGGCGCCGCGCTCCAGACCAAGCTTCACGCAGCGGATCGCGTCGACCACCACGGCGGCGGAGTTCGGCGAATCCTCGACCGACAGGCGCAGCTCCAGGTTCATCGGCACGCCGCCGAACAGGTCGCCTTCCAGGCGGAGGAAGCACAGCTTGTTGTCGCCCAGCCACGGGATGTAGTCCGACGGGCCGACATGGATGTTCTCGTCCGCCAGACGCTCGGCGATGACGGCCTGAACCGCCTCGGTCTTCGACTCCTTCTTGCTCGCCAGGCGATTGCGGTCGAGCATGTTCATGAAGTCGGTGTTGCCGCCGGTGTTCAGCTGATAGGTGTGATCGATCGTCACGCCGCGCTGGCCGAACAGGTTCGACAGCACGCGGTGGACGATGGTCGCGCCTACCTGCGCCTTCACGTCGTCACCGACGATCGGCAGGCCGGCGTCGGCGAACTTCTTCTCCCACTCCGGCTTCGATGCGATGAACACGGGCATGCAGTTGACGACGCCCAGCCCCGCCTCCAGCGCGCATTCCATGTAGAATTCGGTCGCATCCTGGCTGCCGACCGGCAGGAAGTTGACCAGGATCTCCGCGCCCGATGCCTTCAGCTCGGCGATGATCTCCGCCTTGGAGGCGTCGCGCGTGTCGTCGATCTCGAACCCGCGATCGTTGGCGGCGGTCAGCATGTGCGGGGCGACGCCGTCCAGCTTGGCGCCCATCTTCACGATCGTGCCGGTCTTCGGCACGTCGGCGTGGAACACCTTGGTGCAGTTCGGCTTGGCGAAGATCGCCTCGCCCAGGTCGAGCCCGACCTTGCGCGAATCAACGTCGAACGCGGCGACGAAGTCGATGTCGCTGACCTTGTATCCGCCGATCTCCTCGTGGATCAGGCCCGCGGCGGTGTTGCTGCCGGCGTAGTGATACTTGCCCTGAATCAGGCTGCTGGCGCAGTTGCCCACGCCGATGACAGCGACCTTGATCGTCTTCATTCTTCCCCACTCGCCGGGCGCACCGGCCTTCCGAGACTAATACGTTGCCGCTAGGTGACAGATACGTGGCATCTGTCAAGCGACGCATTGCCCTGTATAGACTCGCCCGCGGAGTGCGGGGATGAGAAAAGCGTGAACGAATCTTTACCGAGTGATGCAGGGAAGCCACGGGAACTGCAAGGGTTCCTGAACCGGACCGTGTATCATCCGCTGGCGCATCGGCTGGCGCGCGCATTGGTGCCGACCCGCGTCACCCCCAACATGGTGTCGATCGCTGGGGCGATCATCGTCATGGTCGCGGGCGTGCTCTACACGCTGGTCGCGACGCCGTGGGCGATCGCGCTCGCCTTCGTGCTGCATCTGTCGTGGCACGTCGTCGACGGCGCGGACGGGGCGCTCGCGCGGATGTCGGGGCGTGCCTCGCCCTCCGGAGAGATCGTCGACGGGCTGTGCGACTATGCCGGACACGGCGTGCTCTACGTCCTGTTCGCCGCCACGCTGGACGATACGCTGGGCGCGGGTGCCTGGGCGCTGGCGCTCGCGGCGGGGGTGAGCCGCGCGTTCCAGTCGGTCTTCGCGGAGAGCCAGCGGCGCACCTATCAATGGTGGGCCTATGACGTGCCGTGGCTGCAGAACACCAAGGGTCAGGGCGACGGCATCGGGGTAAAGCTGTCGCGCATCTATCTGTGGGCGTGGAACAGGATGGCAGGGCCGACGCAGGCGGTGAACGCGCTGGTGTCGAGCGCGGAGCATGACTCCGCCGAGCGCGCGCGCATCGCGCAGATCGCGCGGCGGACGGGGCGCGCGATACTGCCCACGGTGGCGATCATCGGCGCCAACCCGCGCACGATCCTGCTGGGGCTGAGCATGATCGCCGGGTCGCCGCTATGGTTCTTCCTGATCGAGACGGTGGCGTTCAACATCGTGCTGGTCGCCGCGATCCTGCAGGCGGCGTCGATCGGTCGGCGCATCGCGCGCGAGATCGCGCACGGCAACCGGGAGGATTGAGATGGCGGGTCTGTGGTTCGAGCAGTTCGAGGTCGGTCAGCGCTTCGTGCACGAGGTGCGGCGCACGGTGACGGATACCGACAACATCCTCTTTTCCGCGCTGACGCATAACCCGGCGGCGATCCACATCGATCACGATTATGCCGCGACGACCGAGTTCGGGCGGCCGCTGATGAATTCGCTCTTCACGCTGGGGCTGGTGATCGGGCTGTCGGTGCAGGACACGACGTTCGGCACGACGGTCGCCAACCTGGGGATGAGCGAGACGACCTTCCCCAAGCCGGTGTTCGCGGGCGACACGATCCGTGTCGAGACCGAGGTGACGGCGCTGCGCCCCTCCGCCTCGCGCCCCGGGCAGGGGGTGGTGACGTTCGCGCATGTCGGGCTGAACCAGCGCGGCGAGACGGTGTGCCGGACGCTGCGCGCCGCGCTGATGATGGCCCGGCCGGCGTAAGGGGAACCGGGACTTCGGGCCGCGGGTTGCCTGCGGTAGATGGAACAGGGAGACGAGAGATGCGGCTGGTGATGTTGGCGGGGATCGGCGCGGCGGCGCTGTCGCTGGGTGCCTGCAACGACGAGGGCAAGATGGCGACGGGTGCGCCGGTCGCAGGTGCGCCGAGCGCGATGGCGAACCTGATGACCGCGACCGGCACCCCGGTCGGGCGCGCCACCGCGACCGAGGTGGCGGGCGGCGTGCGCTTCACGATCGACGCGATGGGAATGCCGCCGGGGACGCACGGCGCGCACGTCCATATGGTCGGTCGCTGCGATGCGCCCGACTTCGCGACCGCGGGCGGGCACTGGAACCCGACCGCGATGAAGCACGGGACGATGAACCCGCAGGGGCCGCACCAGGGCGACCTTCCTAATCTGGTCATCGGCAACGACGGCCGCGGCACGATCGCGGCGACGATTCCGGGGGCGACGATGGCCGGGCTGATGGACGCGGACGGCGCGGCGATGGTCGTCCATGCTGGGCCGGACGATCTGAAGACCGACCCGAGCGGGAACTCCGGCGGGCGCATCGCCTGCGGGGTGTTCACCGCGGGGTGAGTGTTGGGGGTGGGGTGGTTGGGGCGCGAGCCCTTTCCCTCTCCACTCCACCCCGACCCTTCCCCTCCAGGGGAGGGGCTTTGCGTTGTCAGATCGCCTCGCCCGCTGCCCGGGCGCGCTCCTCGCGGGTGCGCTCGGCGGCGGGGACGAGGCGGTAGGCGGCGATGCCGGCGGCGACCGTGATCGGCACGGTCAGCAACAACGACAGCATGCCGGTCGACAGGCTGCCGGTCAGCGTCGAGACGCGCCCGGCGAGATAGGGCCCGAGTGCCAGCCCCAGCAGCGTCGTGCCGATGAAGAAGGTCGCGGTCGCCGTCCCGCGCATCCGCGGCAGGACGAGGTCCTGCGTCGTCGCCGCGGCACCGCCAAGGCCCCAGCTGGCGAAGAACTGCGCGCCGAACAGGCAGACGTAGAGCACGATCGGGGTCGAGGTGGTGAAGGCCGCGGCCATGAACGGCACGGGCAGCGTCGCGCCCAGCAGCACCAGAATCAGCCGCCCCGCGGGGTTGCGGCGGCGCAGACGGTCGGCGATCAATCCGCCCACGGTCACCCCCAGGAAGCCCGAGACCGCGCCCTGTCCGCCGAGGATCAGCCCGGCCTCCGCGGCGGACACGCCCAGATCGCGCATGGCGTAGGGCGCGGCCCAGAAGCCGGCCGCATAGCTGAGGAAGGCGTTGAGGCCGTAGGCGACGACGGTGCACAGGAACGCGGGCGTGCCGACGATCAGCCGGAAGGTCGGCAGGTCGCGGTGGCGCAGCGCGCAGGCCCAGGAGAAGACGGCGTAGACGCCGATCCCGATCGCCAGCCATTGCGGCAGCGGCTCGCCCAGCGCCAGCAGCAGCGCGACCAGCGCCACCGTCACCGCCAGACCCGCCAGGTTGACCAGCAGCGCGCGCGTCCCCAGCCGCGCTGCGCCGATGATGGTGAACGGCGGCAGGATGGTCATCAGCTCGTCGAGGAAGGCGCGGAAGGGGGCGGGGTGCTTTTCCGGTTCGGGCAGCCCCTCGACCGCGCCGCGGATCGGCTCGCGCAGGGTGGCGACCACCAGCGCGAGGATCAGCCCCGGGATGCCGACCGACAGGAACGCGGCCTGCCACCCCACCAGTCCGAACGGGCCGCCCTGGGGATAGGCGCGGTTCCACGACTGCACGATCAAGCCGCCGATGAACAGCGAGCAGCCGCCGCCGACGTACAGCCCGGCGGAATAGATCGACAGCGCGGTCGCGCGCAGCTTCTTCGGGAAATAGTCGGAGATCAGCGAGTAGGCGGAGGGCGAGGCGGTCGCCTCGCCCACGCCGACGCCGATGCGGGCGGCGGCAAGGTGCGCCCCGGTGGAGGAGAGGCCGGACAGTGCGGTCATCGTCGACCACAATCCCAGCCCGACCGTCATCAGTCGCACGCGGTTCCAGCTGTCCGCCAGCCGCCCCAGCGGAATGCCGAACAGCGAATAGAAGACGCCGAACGCGGTGCCGTAGAGGAAGCCGAGATCCTCGTCCTTCAGCCCCAGGTCGCGCTTGATGTCCTCCGCCAGGATCGAGATCACCTGCCGGTCGATGAAGTTCAGGATATAGACGAGGAACAGGATCCCCAGCACGTACCAGGCATAGCCGCTCGCGCGGGTCTCGCTCTCGCTCGTCATTCGCCTCTCCATCCCGTTTCGCGCCAAGCGTAACAGAGGAGAGGCCGGAGGGAAGGGGTTAAAGCAAGCGGCGGGCGATCGCGGCGACGACGACCGCCGGCAGGGCGAGTGCGGTCAGGATCGCGAGACCGAGGGGCCAAAGCGGCCCGCTCGCGGCGCCGCCGATCCACATCACGGGCGCCTGCGCGGCGATGACGATCGCGCCGGCGCGCCAGCCGATCACGCGGCCGCCGATCGCGGACAGCAGCAGCGCGCCGGGATACCACCCGTACCAATAGGCGCGGGCGTCCCATGGCTCGGCGACGCCCGCCAGCCGCGATGCCAGCGTCCAGTAGAGCAGGGCGATCAGCAGGAGGGCAGCCGCGCGGATGGCGGGGCGGGTCGTCATGCGGTGGGTGTTTCCCCCTGCGTTGGCATCACCGCCCACGTCATCCCGGACGTGTTCGAAACCTCCGTGAACGTTACCATCGTCATGCCGGACTTGGTCCGGCATCCACCGTGCAACGAACTCTCAAGCCTTTGGTTTTGCGGAATGGCGGGCCCCGGAACACGTCCGGGGTGACAGGTTTGATGGAGACTGCGACGAGGCCTTCGCAACGGTCTCGACGAGTTCCGTAGGCCAGCGTGCAGCGCCGTCGATGGCCAGCGGGTTTGCGGCGCGGTAGATGCCGGAGCACGTTCGGCATGGCGCAGCGAGCTTTTGCGGAGGTTTCGCGGGCGGGACGGCGGTGATGCGGGCGTTGCGACGGAGGCGTCATCCCAGCCGCCAGCGCGCGACCGCTTCGTAGCGCGCCCCCTCGTGCGCCAAGTGGCTTTCGTAGAGCAGCAGGTGGTCGAGTGCGAACGCGTCAGTGGTAAGGGCGGCGTGCGCCTCCGCCCAGCGCGCGATCGCGGCAGGGTCGGCGGCGCGGCGGCCGAAGCGGGCAAGCGTGATATGCGGCAGGTAGCGGCGGGGATCGGCGGCGATGCCGGCGCGTGCGAGCGCCTGATCGACCTTGCGGTGGAGCGCGGCGAGCGGGTCGGCGGGGAGAACTTTCGCCCATAGGGTGTCGACATGGCCGCGCGTGTCGAACGTGCCGACGCCCGCGATCCGCGCGGTGATGGCGGGGGCCGCGACCGCGGCGAGCGCGGCGGCGACATCCTCCGCCTGATGCCGGTCGACCTCCCCGATGAAGCGCAGCGTCAGGTGCAACTGCTCGTCGCCCTGCCACCGCGCGCCCGGCAGCCCCTCCATCACCGCGGACAAGGCGGCGCGGACGGCGGGGGGAGGGCGGACCGCGACGAACAGGCGGTGCATGAAATCTCTGTAACGAACCGTTGCCGGGGGCGGAACGACCCGCCGGTTTCTTGAATTGTAGGGCGCGGCGCGCGATATTCACATCATCCGGCATTCGTCGCCGGACGAAGGAGCAAGAAGACAATGGCCAATTGGTCCGATCCCCGGCCCTCCGCCACCGCTTTCGGCGGCGCCGCTTCGGGCACCCGCACCGAGGCGTATGACGCCGGGCTGCGTTCGTACATGCTGTCGGTCTACAACTACATGGCATCCGGCGTGCTGCTGACGGGCATCGTCGCGCTGCTGTTCGCCATGTCGGGTGCCGCGGCCACGGTGTTCCAGACGCCGCTGCGCTGGGTCATCACGCTGGCGCCGCTCGGCTTCGTCTTCGCGATGAGCTTCGGGCAGGGCAAGTTCTCGTCGGGCACGCTGAAAGCGATGTTCTGGGGCTTTGCGGTCGCGATGGGGCTGTCGCTGTCGACGATCTTCCTGGTCTATTCGCCGATCGCGATTGCGCAGGCGTTCTTCGCCACCGCGGCGGGCTTCGGCGCGCTCAGCCTGTACGGCTATACGACGAAGCGCGACCTGTCGGCGTTCGGCACGTTCCTCATCATCGGTCTGGTCGGGCTGATCGTGGCGAGCCTCATCAACATGTTCGTCCAGTCCGGGCCGCTGGGTCTGGTGATCTCGCTGGTCGGCGTGCTGCTGTTCGCGGGCCTGACCGCCTATGACACGCAGCGCACCAAGAGCCTGTATTTTCAGGTCGCGGGTTATGGTCCGGAGATGGTCGGCAAGGCGATCGTGATGTCGGCGCTGAGCCTGTACCTCGACTTCATCAACATGTTCCTCTTCATCCTGCGGCTGTTCGGCGGCAACCGGGACTGAGAGACGCGCGACCGATCGTCCGATCACGCGTTGAGGATCACGGAGGCCTGGCGGGCGACCGCCGGGCCTCCTTCTTTTTGCCCAGAAGGATTGCCGCATGCGCCTCTCGATCCGGGTCCATCTGGACTATGGCTTTCCCAAGCCGGCCGACGTGCTGCTGCAGATCGAGGCCGCAGCGCAGCGCGACCAGCGACTGGAGGCGCAATCGCTGACGATCCGTTCGGACCATCCGATCCGCGCGGTCGCGGGGGAGGAAGGCATCGGGCAGCGCTGCTGGGCGCGCGGCGACCGGCGGCTGGTTGCGGATTATGCCGCGACGGTGCACATCGCGCGCGATGCCGTCGACCTGAGTGCGCTGCCTGCGACGCCGGTCGCGGAACTGCCCCCCGAGATGATCGCCTATCTGCTGCCGAGCCGCTATTGCGAGTCGGACAGGCTGGAGCATTGGGCGCAACGCCGCTTCGCCGGGCTGTCGGGCGGCGCGCTGGCGATGGCGCTGATGGAATGGGTGCACGCCAACCTGCAATATGGCTGGACCGATTCGAGCGGGCGCAGCGGCGCGCTGGAGACGTTCGCGCAGCGGCGGGGCGTATGCCGCGACTATGCGCATCTGCTGGTGGCGCTGGCGCGCGCGGTCGAGATCCCGGCGCGCTGCGTCTCCGCCTATGCGCCCGGCGTCGATCCGCCCGATTTCCATGCGGTGGCCGAGCTGTGGCTGGACGGGGCGTGGCACCTGATGGACGCGACCGGCATGGCGCGCGCGAACGAACTGGCGCGGGTCGCGGTGGGGCGCGATGCGACCGACATCGCTTTCATGACGATCTTCGGCACCGCGAACCTGCTGGCACAGACGGTGGAAGTGGTGCGGCTGCCCGATACCGGAACGCAGCCGTGACCCGGCACGTTTGAGCCCGCGTAACCAACGCAGGAGCAGGATCATGAGCAGCGACAGCCCGATCGACGACAAGGCGCTCGACAGCCTCTCGGTCGCGCCGGCGACGGAGGAGGCCACCGCGCCGCGACGTGGCGACGCCGGGCACGATCCGTCGCTCAGCGACGACAGCCTGGACGAGGCGCTCGACGAATCGATGGACGCGTCCGATCCGCCCGCGGCGACCCAGCCGGGACGTGCCGAGCCGGCGCCATCGTCGGGCTTCGACGCGGCCGAGGAAGCGGAGCGCCAACGCGACGCGTGATGCGGCGCGGCCACACCCGCCTGCGGCTGGCGCATCTTTCGCCAAGCGAACACTCGGTTCGTCGCATCCATGTTGCGGTGCACCATGGTTTCGTGATCGATTGATGACAGCCGGGGGCGGGTGTTAAGGCTGGTGTTAACCAACCTCAGGCATCCTGCCCCTCAGGTCCAACTGTGGGGTGGGGTCAGGCGATGGGTGGAAGGACACGGCCGGCGGAAGGCGCAATGACGCTGGCGGAGATGAAGGAGTTCGCGAGCTTCGCGAGTTCGACGCAGCGGTATATCCGCCGCAGCCTCGACGTGGGGCTTGACCGCGAGGATGCGATGGCGCGGTGGTCGCGCGACGTGGTCGAATCGGCCAGCATCCGAGCACAGGCGCAGCATTACCGCCGCCTTCCCGACCTCCGCGCGCTGGTGCCCGACGACAGCGGGCTCGACGTGGCCGAGCGGCTGCTGGCGCCGCTGGTGACGCTGACCGCGTTCGACCTGGGGCAGGGGCGGATCACCTCCTTCTCGGCCTATCGTTTCCTCTACGAGCGGCTGGTGGGGGCCGAGGTTCGCCCGTGGTTGCCGAGCGCCTTCTGCGCGGGCGCGGCGATGCCGCACCTGCATCCGGAGCTGCGGCGCAAGCTGCTCCAGTCGATCAGCGAGGCGGCGGCGACCGCATCGGGCTGGTCGTCGCGCCAGCCGGCGTTCTTCCCTTATTGGGTCGAGAAGGTCGACACCGCCGCGCTGCCGAATTGAGGTCGCCTTCGTCATGTCGAAGGGGCCGGGATGACGGGTTGACGACATCAGCGGCATGCGCGCCAGCCCATCGTACCGCGGTTCGCCTGATCGAGGTGGAAGTGATCGCGGTGGGCGGCGTTGTAGTCCGGTGACAGGACGGTGGCGAACAGGTCGCAGGCGCCGTCGCGGACATCCCGCAGGAAACGGCCCTTCGCGCCCCTGTCGTTCCAGTCGCCGACCACGCTGATGCGGGACCCGTCCGCGAGGCGGAAGGCGGCAATATCGAGCGCGTTGGCGGTCGCATGCTCGCTGAAGGCGCCCGCGTCGCGCCCGTACATGCGGCGACAACTATAGCTGCCGAAATGCTCGATCGCCGTGACGGGCACGCCGAAGGCGCGGCGCGCGGCGGGGGTGACGACGTTCCATTCCCACATCGCCATCGCCGCCGCGACCGGGCAGGATGTTCCCACGTTCGCGGGAGCCAGCGCAATGCGTCGCGCGCCGCCGGGCGTCAGCCGCGTCGCTTCGTCATAGCCGCATTGCGCCTCGCCCGCGGGACGGCGCGCGGGCAGCGCGGTGTAGCGCACCCCGGCTCGATCGAGCAGCGCGGGGCAGCCGGGCGCGTCTTCGCCCAGTGCGGCGAGTTTGCGACCCGTGGCGGCACCGACCGGCGCACCGAGGTCGAGCGGGGTCCAGGGCAGATCCTGCGGCTTGCCGCGCAGCACGCCCCACAGCACGAGGCCGGCGAGCACCAGCAGCGCCAGCGCCACCGCGCTCCCCACCACGCCGCGCGCGGCGCGGATCAGCCGCGCATGGCGGCCGCCAGCTTTTCCGACGTGACGGGGTAGCCGAGATCGTCGGGGATGCAGAGGTGCTGTTCTCCGTCGCGCGTTTCGGGCCAGGGCGTCACCACCCGCTGCGGTGTCGCGCGCGCGTGCGCCACCGCTTCGTCGTAACTGGCAAACTGCGCCAGTCGCTCGAGGTTGCGCCGCGTGGGAAAGATGATCGCCATGCGGCCGGCGTCCGATTCGTCCAGCACCTTCTGCGCGCTGGCCCACACGAGGCGGACGTTCTCGGTCTGGTCGACCGTCGCACGCGGCGCGTCGGCGGGGAGGCGCGCGAGATAGAAGCGCGTGTCGAAGATGCGCATGTTGCGATGCGCCGGGCGCCAGCGGGCGAAGGGGACGAGCAGGTCGAGATCGAGTTCGGCGCCGGCGTCCTTCAGGACCTCGCCAAACGGCGTGCCGGCGTGGAGCGCGGCGCGCATCGTGTCGAGCGTCTCGGCGGAGGGCGGGGTGGCGAGGCCAACGGGGAGGCCGGCTTCCTCGATCGTCTCGCGCACCGCGCCGATGCGCGCCGCCATCTCCTCGTCGCCGCCCATCATTTGCGCAAGCGCGTGGTCCCCGGGGTCGACGCGCCCGCCGGGGAAGACCATCGCGCCGGCGGCGAAGACCATCGCCTTCGCGCGCTCCACCATCAGCAGCTCGGGCGGGCCGGCGGGGGCGTCGCGAAAGACGACCAAGGTGGCCGCGGGAATCGCCTCGGGAAGATCCTCGCCCGCGTCAGCGAAATGGCTGTCGTTGAAGCTGCGGTCGGTCATGGCGTCTCTCCGTCGATGCGTGGCGGCGGTTCGGCGCCGTCGTTTGCGCTATCATCGGGTGCCGGGGGCGGGAGGGCAAGCGAGGAGGACGAAAATGGGCGCGCGCGCGGTCGCATATGTGCCCGTCATGCCGGACGTGTTCCGGCATCCACGGCGCCCCGCGCCGCATCGTCGTTCGTCGCGCGGGACGGTGGACCCCGGACCTGTTCGAGACCTTTGCGAAAGTCTTTTCGCAGGCTCCATCAGCCCCGTCACCCCGGACGTGTTCCGGGGTCTACCGTTCCGCAACATCAAGGGTTTGTGAGTTCGCGGCACGGTGGATGCCGGAACAGGGCTCTCCTGAGCTTTGTCGAAGGGTCCGGCATGACGATGGAGACTTTTGCAGAGGTTTTGAACAAGTCGGGGGTGACGGCAGGGTGGGGCGGTCGCCCCGCCCGTTCAGATCAGCGCGTCGGCCAGCAGCAGCAGCAGTTTCACGTCCATCGCGACCCCCGCGGCGCGCTTGCCCGCGACGAAGGCGGCGACCTCGGCGCGGGGGACGAGGTGGACGGTGATGTCCTCATCCCCCGCACCGCCGCCGGCGCCGACCTTCACGATGTCGTGCGCGCGCACCAGTGTGAAGCCCTCCGTCACCATGCCCGGCGAGGCGTGGAAGAAGCCGAGCTCCTCCATGCGCCCGGCGCGGTAGCCGGTTTCCTCCTCCAGCTCGCGCGCGGCGGCGTCGGTCACCGGCTCGCCCGCGTGATCGTCGCCGACGAGGCCGGCGGGGAGTTCGAGGCAGCGGCGGCCGAGCGGCACGCGATATTGCTCCACCAGCACGACGCGGTCCTGCGCATCCAATGCGACGATCACTGCCGCCTCGATCCCGCCGCGGCGCGCGACATATTCCCATGTGCCCTGCTGGATCGCCTTGATGAACCGGCCCTCCCACGTCGTCTCGGCAGGCAGGCGGGCATTGTCCTCCGCGGTCATAGTTCGATCACCCGGTCGGGAAGTTCGTTGGGATTGTCGGCGGTCTTGGGGAAATGCTCGCGCAGGATTGCGCCGATCGCGGCGACGGCGGCGACCATGCCGTCGCCGGGGCGGCCGTCGCGCACCGCATCGACCAAAGCCGCCATCGCATCGCCCCAGCGGTCGGGCGCGATGGCGCGGTGGACCGCGGCGTCGGTGACGATCTCGGCGATATGCTCGTCCGCCGAAAGGAACAGCAGCACGCCCTCGTGCCCGGCGGTGCGGCTTTCCGTGCCGATGCGGAAATATTGCACCGCGCGGCGACGGACGCGGCGCGCCTTGGTCGCGCGCGGGGTCAGCGCCAGGCGGAGCGGCATCCACGTGAGCGCGACGCGAACGATCAGGAAGGCCAGCGTCTGCGCGATCAGCAGCGCCAGCAGGTCGCGCGCCAGGTCGGCCTGTTCCCAGCCGCGGTCGAAGGGGGTGAAGATGCCGGGCCGGATCGCACCGATCGCGGTCATGGCGAGGACCGCGAGCACCGCGTAATGAAGTGCGACGTCGTGATAGGCGTCGGAGCGTTCGGCGACGACGGTGACGATCTCGCCATCGGTGGTCGCCTCCGCGGCGGTCACCGCGGCGGCGATCGCCTCGCGTTCGTCGGCGGTCAGGACCAGTCGCGCCACCTACCAGCTCCCGCTCGCGCCGCCGCCGCCGAACGAGCCGCCGCCGCCCGAGAAGCCGCCGCCATCGCCGCCCCCCCAACCGCCGCCGCCGCCCCCGAAGCCGCCGCCACCGCCGCTACCCCAGCCCGGCCCCCAGATGACGACGGGGGCGACGCCGCCGCGGTAGCTGCGTCCGCGCCCGCGCGCGAACAGCATCGGCAGCACAATGAAGACGACGACCATGATCCAGAAGCCCGCGACCATCCAGTCGCCGACGCTGTCCTTGCGCTGGGTCCGCTTCGCCGCGGCGGCCTGGGCGCGCTGCTCCGCGGCCTCCAGCGGCAGCTTGAGCTGCTCGGCGATCGCCTGCGCGCCGGCGACGATGCCGCCCGCCATGTCGCCCTCGCGAAAGCGCGGAAGGATCGTCTGGTTGACGATCACGCTGGAGAGCGCATCGGTCATGATCGGTTCGAGGCCGTAGCCGACCTCGATGCGGACCTTCTTCTCCTTGGGTGCGACCAGCAGGATGATGCCGTTGTTGGCGTCCTTCTGACCGATCCCCCAGTCGCGGCCGAGCCGGTAGCCGTAATCCTCGATCGCATAGCCTTGCAGGTCGGGGATGGTGGCGACGACGAGCTGGCGCGACGATGCCTTCTCGGTCTCGGCGGACAATTGCGTGAGCTGCTCGACCTGCTGCGGTGACAGCAGGCCCGCGGCATCGACGACGCGGCCGGTGAGCTTGGGGAAGGTCTGCGCGGTCGCGGGGGCGGCGAGCGCCAAGGTGGCGAGGAGGAGCGCCAGCAGCAGGCGCAGGATTCCGTCATGCCGGACTGGTTCCGGCATCCACCGGGCCGCGCACCCATCGGCCGCAGGGTTTGCGGGCCGGTGGACCCCGGGACCAGCCCGGGGTGACGGGGGGTGTGGGGGCACGGTGCGCGACTCAGCTGCCGAAGTTCACCGTCGGCGCCGTCTCCGCGCCTGCGGTGGTCGCCTGGAACGGGACCATCGGCTTCGCGCCGTAGAAGATCTTCGCGCCGACCGCGTCGGGGAAGGTGCGGATGCGGGTGTTATAGTCCTGCACCGCCTGGTTGTAGTCGCGCCGCGCGATGGTGATGCGGTTCTCGGTCCCCTCCAGCTGCGATTGGAGCGAGAGGAAATTCTGGTTCGACTTCAGGTCCGGGTACGCCTCCTGCAGCCGCTGGAGCGAAAAGGTGACCGCATTCTGCGCGCGCTCGAACGACTGGACCTTGGCGGGATCCTTCAGGTCGTCGCCGGACAGCTGGATGCGGGCGGCGCCGGCGCGTGCCTCGGTCACGCGGGTCAGCACGTCCGACTCCTGCTTCGCATAGCCCTTCACCGTCGAGACGAGGTTGGGAATCAGGTCGGCGCGGCGCTGGTATTCGTTCTGCACGTCGGCCCAGCGCGCCTTGGCGGTCTCCTCGGCGGTGGGAACGCTGTTGAGCCCGCAGGCGGCTAGCGGAAGCGCCAGCATCACGGGGGCATAGCGACGGATCATCGGTGCGGTCTCCACGGTCTGTGTCATTCATATAGGACACCGCCCCGGGGGTCGTGAAGATCGCGCGGATGGTTTATTTCGTCCCCACAACAGTCACGAAGGGATCAGCGAATGTTGAAGGATTTCCGGACGTTCATCGCGCGCGGCAATGTGCTGGACCTGGCGGTCGGCGTCATCATCGGCGGTGCGTTCGCCACCATCACCAAGTCGCTGACCGACGACATCATCATGCCGGTGGTCGGCGCGATCTTCGGCGGGTTCGACTTCTCCAGCTATTTCGTGCGGCTGGGCGCGGTGCCGGCGACGTACAAGGGATCGCTGACGAGCTACGCGGAGCTGAAGGCGGCGGGGGTGCCGCTGTTCGGATATGGCGAATTCGTCACCGTCGTCATCAACTTCGTGATTCTGGCGTTCATCGTCTTCCTGCTGGTGCGCAGCGTGAACCGGCTGATCGCCGCGGCGGAGCGCGAGAAGGTGCAGGGGAATGCCGAGCCGGCCGCGGAGCCGGCGGAGGTGGTGCTGCTGCGCGAGATCCGCGACGAGCTGAAGGGACGGGCCGGGACGGGTGTCTGATGGCGTCGTCACCCCGGGCTTGACCCGGGGTCCCGCTGCGTCGCCGACGTTGCAGAAGAAGCGGGACCCCGGCTCAAGGCCGGGGTGACGGGCGTAAGGGTTACCGCTGCTCGCCGACGGGGGCGACATATTCGCCCATGTCGGGGCCGCCCTCCTGACCGAGCCCGCGCTGCAGGTTGGAATTGCGGATGCCGTAGAGGAAATACAGCACCACGCCGCCCGCCATGTACCACAGGAAGAACTTGAGCACCGGCCACGGCACCGTCGTGATGAGGTACGCGCACGACGCGATGCCCAGCAGCGGCAGCACCGGATAGAGCGGGACCGAGAAGCCGCGCGGCAGCTCCGGCGCGGCGCGGCGCAGGTAGATGACCGAGAGGCAGACGATCGCGAACGCCGCCAGCGTGCCGACCGAGGTCATGTCGCCCAGCACGTTGATGTCGAAGAAGCCGGCCGCCACCGCGGTGATGACGCCGACCAGCATCGTGTTGATATAGGGCGTCTTGTACTTCGGATGGACGGTCGCGAAGACGCGCGGCAGCAGGCCGTCGCGCGCCATGGTGTAGAGGATGCGGGTCTGACCGTACATCAGCACCAGCACGACGGAGGTGAGGCCGACGATCGCGCCGATCTTGATGATCTTCGCCAGCCAGGTCCAGGTCGGGCCGAAATTGTCGACCACCACCGCGACCGGATCGGGCACGTTCAGTTGCGCATAGGGCACCAGCAGCGTCATGATCGCGGCGACCAGCATGTAGATGACCGTGCAGACGACCAGGCTGCCGATGATGCCGAACGGCATGTCGCGCTTGGGATCCTTCGCCTCCTGTCCCGCGGTAGAGACGGCCTCGAACCCGATATAGGCGAAGAAGACGATCGAGGCGGCGCGCATGATGCCGTCGACGCCGTACTTCCCGTTGCCCTGGCCTTCCGGGATGAAGGGCGTCCAGTTCTTCGCCACCAGCTCTCCGAAATGGCTGATGACGATGAGGCCGCCGACCGCGATGAACGCGACCAGCACGCTGACCTTCACCGCGACGATGATGTTGTTGACCTTCGCCGATTCCGACACACCGACCACCAGCAACGTCGCCAGCGACAGGCAGATGAGGAAGGCGGGCAGGTTGAAGATGGTCGTCACCGTCTGCCCGTCGACCAGCACCGGCACGCCGTCGCGCATCAGCGTGTAGCCCGCGGGGCCGGTCAGCTGGGGCGGGATGTGGAGGCCGAAGTCGGCGAGCAGGCTGACGACGTAACCGCCCCAGCCGACCGCCACCACCGAGGCGGCGAGCCCATATTCCAGCAGCAGCAGCGCGCCCATGATCCACGCCACGAACTCGCCCAGCGTGGTATAGCCATAGGTATAGGCCGACCCGGATACCGGCAGCGTCGACGACAGCTCCGCATAGCAGAGCCCGGCGAAGGCGCAGACGATCCCCGCGACCACGAACGACAGCAGCACCGCCGGCCCGGCATGGAGCGCCGCGGCGCTGCCGGTGCGCACGAAGATGCCCGCGCCGATGATGCAGCCGACGCCCAGCAGCAGCAGGTTCCACTTGCCCAGCGTGCGCTTCAGCTCGCTGGTTTCGGTTTCGCGCTGTACCTGCGCGATCGACTTGCGCGCCATCATGCGCGCGAAAACGCCACCTTCGGGTCGGGTCGCCATAACTCTCCCTTGGTCGCCCCCCGGGGCGCCGTCATGCCAAGCGCGCGAGCCTAATGACAAATCGCGCCCGCGCAATAGTGTTGCGTGGGACGCCCCGTTCGTCATTCCCGCGAAGGCGGGAATCCAGAAACGCTGCCGGGCGTTGTCGAGCCGCTCCACCTGCGCGTCTGAATCCCCGCCTGCGCGGGGATGACGAAGAAGAGGGATGGTGCGGGAGGGGCGTTATTTCCGGCTGTCGTTCTCGACCAGCATCGGCCCGAGTGGGCGGCCGGCGATGATGTGGACGTGGAGGTGGGGCACCTCCTGATGGCTGTCGGTGCCGGTGTTGGCGATCAGGCGGTAGCCGGGCTCGACCAGCCCCGCCGCGCGCGCGGCATGGCCGACGGCGCGGGTGAAGCTGACGATCTCCGCGTCCGAGGCGTTGGCGGAAAAATCGTCCCAGCTGACGTAGCGACCGCGCGGGATCGCGAGCAGATGGGTCGGCGCCCAGGGCGCGATATCGTGAAAGACGATCGTGTGCTCATCCTCGTAGACGCGCTTCGAGGGGATTTCGCCGCGCAGCAGCCGCGCGAAGATGTTCTGATCGTCATACGGCAAAGTGGCATCGACGCTCATCGCGGGAACCTTATTGCGGGGGGAAGGAGAGCGGGCGCGCAGCCTTTTCGTCGTGGCCGCTGGTGCCTTCGCGCCGGCGCAACTCGGCGCGGACGTCGTCCAGCGTCAGCCCGGCATCGGCGAGCAGCACGAACAGGTGATAGAGGAGATCCGCCGCCTCCGGCACGATCGCGCGGGTGTCGGTGCCCATCGCGGCGATGACCGTTTCGGTCGCTTCCTCGCCGATCTTCTGCGCGATGCGCGCGCGGCCCTTGGCGAAGAGCGAGGCGGTGTAGGAGCTGCCGGCGTCGGCACCCTTGCGCGCGGCGATGGTGTCGGCGAGGCGGTCAAGGATGTCGTCTGCCATGCGCGTTGCGGTGCCGTGCACGGGCCGGGAGGTCAATCCTTCGCGGCGAAGCGGCGCCGCAGCGCCCGGCGGGTGAGCCAGATCGCGACGACCGCGAGGACGAACAGCGCCACATCGGACAGTTCGGGCATGTTGCGCGGGCGAACGATGCCGTCATGCCCGGTATCGGCGAGCGCGGGGCCGATCAGGAGCAGGGTGAGGAAGAGCGTGCGCACCCGCGGGAGGGTAGGCGGGGGAGGGTTAAGGAAGGGTGATCGTCATTGCGAGCGTAGCGAAGTGATGGCGGCAGGCGCTAAAACGAGCGACTTGATCGGGGCTTTCCATCCGAGCGCGACCGCGTCATCCTGCACCCGTGCGGCGACAGACCGCGACCTAGGAGAGCAGGCGATGGCGAAGCGGATCGCGGTGGTGGGTGCGGGCATGGGGGGGCTGTGCGCCGCCATCAAGGCGCGTGAGGCGGGGCACGAGGTCGTGCTGTACGAACATGCCGATTCGGTCGGCGGGACGTGGCGGGCCAATCGCTACCCCGGCGTGGCATGCGATGTGCCCGCGATCCTCTATCAGTTTAGCTTCGCGCCCAATCCGCACTGGAGCCACCATTATGCGCGCGGACCCGAAATCCACGCCTATACGCAGTCGCTTGTCGAGCAATTCGGGCTGGGCGAGGTGCTCCACCTGAACGAGGGGGTGACGCGCGCGACCTGGGACGAGGGCGCCGGCCGGTGGCAGGTCGACACCGAAAAGGGCGGACACGAATCGTTCGACGCGATCGTGCCGGCGCTGGGCCAATTGTCGCGCCCGCAACTGCCGGAGATCGCGGGACGGGACGATTTTGCCGGCACGATGTTCCATGCCGCGCAGTGGCCCGAGGGGCTGGACCTGGCGGGCAAACGGGTCGGCGTCGTCGGCTCGGCGGCGAGCGCGGTACAGCTGATCCCGGAGGTGGCGAAGATCGCGGGGCATCTGACCGTGTTTCAGCGTACGCCCAACTGGGTGGTGCCACGCAACGACCAGGCGGTGACCCCCGAGGCCAAGGCGCTGATGGCGACCGATATCGCCATGGCGATGAAGCTGGGCGCGGCGCACCGCGCGATGATCTTCGACAATGCCGACACGTTCAGCTGGCAGGCGTTCCAGTGGACGCCGGAGGGGCGCGCGGCGTTTACGCGCACCGCGCTCGATCATCTGGCGGCGCAGGTCGCCGACCCTGAGCTGCGCGCGAAGCTGACCCCGGACTATCCGATCGGGTGCAAGCGCATCCTGATCTGCGACGATTTCTACCCCGCGCTGTGCCGCGACAACGTGACGCTGGAGACGGCGGGGATCGAGCGGATCGAGGCGGCTGGCGTGCGGACCGCGGACGGTTTCCACGATCTCGACGTGCTGATCTTCGCGACCGGGTTCGAGACGACCGAGTGGAACTGGTCGATGGAGGTGGTCGGCAAGGACGGCGTGTCGCTGAAGGACGCGTGGCGCGACGGGCCGGAGGCGTATCTGGGGATCATGGTCCACGGCTTCCCCAACATGTTCATGCTGTACGGGCCCAACACGAACCTGGGGCACAATTCCATCAGCTTCATGATCGAGCAGCAAGTAGCGTTCATGATGCGCACGCTGGCGCAGGTCGAGGCGCAGGATGCGCGCGCCGCCGACGTCACCGCCGACGGGCAGCGGCGGTTCCAGGACGGATTGGCGCAGAAGCTGTCGGGCACCGTCTGGGCCGACCCGCACTGCCGCAGCTGGTACAAGGCGGCGAACGGGCGCATCTATCAGAACTGGTCGGGCAATTGCGCCGAATATGCCGAGGCGACCGCGACGATCGACCGGGAGGTCGTCGCGATCGCGTGAAGTGGTGGTATCAAAGTTTTCGATAGGGCGTGTCCGCGAACTCGATACGCGGCTTGTAGCCATTGATGTTGGCGAGCGTCCGCACCGCGTCGGCGACTGCTTCTGGGTTGTCGAAGCGGGGGGCGATTCGAATTGAGGTGAGAGGGAGGCGATCCTTATCGTCACCTTGCGGTTTCACCTCGCAGTAAGGAACCAGCCGCAAGCCTGAAACGCGCACACGCATGTCGAGCGCGTCCGGCGGGCAATAAGAAATGATCCGCCATTCCCGCTCCGATTGAAAGGATCGGTGTTTATTCAGCAGTGACTTGCATTCGACGGCCCAGTCCGCTTTCTTGGCGGCGATTGCGATGATGTCGCCGTCAGTGGCCACCTCCAGCTTGAGGTCTTCCAGATTGCTCAAGAACTCGCGAATCATTTTTTCCAGTGAAGTGCTTTGCCGCTTCGGGTCATACTCCACCCTCGCGAACGTAAATTCCGAATCGTTTAACCGGGCGGCTGCCTGGATGGCGTTTGCGTCGAAGCCCAGGGTGAAACCATGCCCTTCCCGGGCATAACCCCGCCACTGGCTTAGGGTCAGGACTCGTTGATCACAGCCAGAAGATGACCATGGCAGCGAGGGTGACGGCGGCGAAGAAGGCTGTGGGGCAGCGATCGTAGCGGGTGGCAACGCGCCGCCAGTCTTTGAGGCGGCCG
>CAJYKB010000111.1 GCA_913774925.1 uncultured Sphingomonas sp.
GCGTGCCGCCGCGCGCGGCCGCGCGCTCGTGGCGCTGCTGCGATGGCCGGCGGCCGGCGCGTTCGCGGGCAATGCGATATGGGCGGCCTATGTCCAGGTCGCGGGGCTCACCGCGGTATCCGTCATCGTGATCGGCTGGACGCTCGGATGCCTGCTGGTGGCCTATCGCCGACTGTCCGCGTGGCCGGGCGCGCTGACCCCGGGGGAACGCTGGTGCGCTGCGGTGCCGTTGAGCGCGCTGGCGGGCTGGCTGACGGTCGCGGCCACGGTGAACGTCGCGGCATCGCTGCGCTTCCACGGCGTCGAGGCGGGCGATGCGGCGCCGGCCATCGCCGCGGCGGTCGTGATCGCGGCGGGCGCGATCGCGGGAATCGCGCTGTGGCGCGGGCGCGGTAACCCGGCCTATGCGGCGGTCCTTCTCTGGGCGCTGTCCGCCATCCATGCCGCTGGCGGCCAGTCGGCGGATAGCGTCGCCGCGGGTGCATCGGTCGCCGTCATCCTGGTCGTCGCGGGCGCCTGGTCGGGGTGGCGACGCTCGCGCCATATTGGGAACGCCGCGAACCTTCGCTAAAGACAGGCAAAAGTCGTCTCGGGGGGATCGTCATGCGTCACTGGGCCATCGTGCTGTTCGCCTGGATCGCGGCGCTGCCGGCGGCGGCGCAATCGCGCGACTATGTCGCCGAGCATCAGGGGCGGATCCTGGCCGAATATGTGCGGCTGCTCGCGATACCGAACGTCGCGTCGGACACGCCCAACATCCGGCGCAACGCGGACTGGCTGGTCGCGAAGATGCGCGCGCAGGGGCTGTCGCCCCGGCTGCTGGAGGGGCCGGATGCGACGGTGCCTCCGGCCGTCTATGGCGAGTGGATCGTGCCGGGCGCGTCGCGCACCTATGTAATTTATGCGCATTATGACGGCCAACCCGTCACCCCGGCCGACTGGACGTCTACCAGGCCGTTCGAGCCCAGGCTCTACACGGATCGGCTGGATCGCGGCGGCCAGCCGGTCGCGGGGCTGCCGGGGACGCTTGACCCCGAATGGCGGCTGTATGGCCGCTCCGCGTCGGACGACAAGGCCGGGGTGATGGCGATCCTGACCGCGATCGACGCACTGAAGGCGCAGGGGAAGCGGCCGGCGTTCAACCTGAAGATCGTGTTCGAGGGCGAGGAAGAGGCCGGATCGCCGCATCTGGCCGCCATCCTCGCCGCCCACCGTGCGTTGCTGGGATCGGACGGATGGATCATCTTCGACGGCCCGGATAACCAGTCGGAGACGAAGCAGGTGGTGCTGGGCGTTCGCGGCGTCGTCGGCGCGGGGATCACCGTCTATGGCCCGGCGCGCCCGCTGCACAGCGGGCATTACGGCAATTGGGCGCCCAATCCCGCGATGCAGCTGGCGCAGTTGCTGGCATCGATGAAGGACCGCGACGGGCGGGTCACGATCAAGGGCTTCTACGACGACGTCACGCCGCTGACCCCGGCCGAGCAGGCGATGATCGCTGCGATCCCCGACAGCGATGCCAAGCTGAAGCGCGACCTGGGGTTGAGCACATCGGACGGCGGCGGTCGCTCGGTCGCGGCGATGACGCAGCTGCCGTCGCTGAGCGTGACCGGGCTCAGCAGCGCGGACGTCGGCGAGAAGGCGCGCAACGTGATCCCCGCGACCGCGACGGCGGCGCTCGATATGCGGCTGGTCGCGGGCAACGACCATCAGCGCCAGTACGACCGGCTGGTGGCGCATATCCGGGCGCAGGGGTTCCATGTCGTCGATCATGCGCCGACGCTAGAGGAGCGGCGCGCGCACGGCCCGATCGCGCTCGTCACCAAGGTGGGGGGCTATAATGCGGAGCGTACCGCGCTGGATCACCCGCTCGCCACGGCGGCGATCCGCGCCGTCAAGAGCCGCCACCCCGATGCGATCGTGCTGCCGTCGATCGGGGGCAGCCTGCCGCTCTACGTCCTGCGCGACACGCTGGCCGCGCCGAGCGTGACGATCGCGCTCGCCAACTACGACAACAACCAGCATGCCGAGGACGAGAACGTGCGCCTGCGCAACCTGTGGGAGGCGATCGGCGTGGCGCAGGCGATCATGACGCTGGAATCCTAAGTCCGATCCTCCACGCCGGCATACCAGGCCGCGTAGCTGGTGTTGCGCGCCATGCGGCGGTTGAGGTCCGGTGCGCCGTCGCGCCACCATGGCGGACCGCGTTCGCCCAGCCCCACCTTCGCCGCCTCCACGCGGTCGCGCGCCTGCCGAAGCGCCCCCGCGTCACCGCCGCGCGTTGCGGCATGGACGGCGCGGCGCGCCGCCATCAGCTCGTCGACCAGCGCCTGCCGCACCTCTGGCGCAAGCGCCGGATCGCTCCTGCGCCAGAGCCGGCCGCGCACGACGATGTAGCGTCCGTCCGGGGTGGTCAGCGGCCCGCTCATCCGCGTAACCGTGGCGCGCAGCGCGTCGGCTCGCCGGGCGTCAATGCTCGGTCAGTTCGACGACCTCGAAATCGTAGCTTTTCCAGCCGTGTCGCCGCGCCGCCTGGTCGAGCAATGCCCGCTTGGCCGTCGCCTCCCTGGCGGAAGCGGTATGGCCCCAGAACACCTCCGTCTTTCCGCCGTGCAGATGCGCGACGATGCGCCAGTAATGGGTGAACGGTGCGGCGGTGGGGCCGATCGTCTTCACATAGCCATCGGCCATCGTCGCGGTCAGGTAGCGCTTCTTCCTCGCCATCGCGCCGCGATAGCGCAGCGCGCACGCGACGGGGAGGGGCGGACGGGGCTATTGCCAGACCTTGAGGTAATCGAGCGTCAGCTCGCTCTTCCAGCCCGGCCCGGCATTCGCGGGCGGCGGCCCCAGGCCGCCCACCGCGACGTTCAGGACGAAGAACATCGGCTCGTTCACCAGATTGGGGCGCCGCGATACCTCGACCCCGTCGATGAAGGTGACCTGCCACTGCGGCGTCCAGTCGAAGCCGATGACGTGCCAGCGACCGTCTTCCACCGCCACGGGCACGCGGTACGTCTCCGCCACGCGCTGCCCGCCGATCTTCTGCACCTGCCCGCTGGAGAAGTCGGGGCGGTCGCCCAGGCCGGTTTCGAACACGTCGATCTCCGGCGGCCACCCGCCCGTTGCGGGCAGCAGCCACCAGGCGGTCGACGTGCCCTGCGCGCGCCCCCATTTCGCGCGCAGTTCGGCATAGCCGTAGCGGTAGGAATAGAGATTGATGCCGTCGAGCATCGACGCGGCGTAATCGTAGGTCTGCCCCGTCATCAGCGATCGGGCGCGGACCTTTTGCGCGCGCAGCACGCGCTTTCCCGCGACGACCGGATGCGGATCGACGCCCGGCTGGGTGGCGGGATCGACATAAGGCGCGATCTCCTTGTTACCGGCCTGAAGGTCACCCCAGTGCGGGCGCGATCGCCATGCGCCCTTCACCGCATTCGCCGTGATCGGCTCCGAAAAGGTCGAGGAGAAGACCAGTTTGCACCCCTGCGTGCGTGCGACGGGGGGATAGGCGGGCTGGCGTGGCGCCGCGCTCCGCACGGCGACCGACGCGCCGCCGCCGCGAATGACGCCCTGTCCCCCGGCCACCGGCGGATGGTTGAGCGTCCACATGCACTGGAGCGTGAAATCCTTGTCCCCCAGATCGCGCAGCAGCGGGATCTCGACCACCTTGCGGGTCTCCCCCGGCATGAAATCGACGCGCATCTTCTGCTTCGGCACGGCGAAATAGGCCGGGGCGTAGGCGCTGCCGTTGGCTGGCAGGCATTCCCACGCCAGCGGGCGCCGCGCCGGCTGCGACAGCGTGACGGTCACGCGGGCGACACGATCGGTGCCCGCGACCAGCGTGTCGGGAATGACGAGCCTGGGCACCACCGCCACCGGCGAGTCGGCCGGCGGCGTGGGCGGCACGGCGGGATACCCCGACCATGCCGCCAGCGCGGTGATCGCCGCCTTCATCGCTTCGGGAAAGGTCTGCATCCGTGTTCGATACCACCACGGGCCGTATCAAGCCCAGCCGCTTGACCGCGGCCCGCCCCCGCCCCGTCGTCAAAGTGCCCCGTCGTCGAACCGTCCCGTCGCCGCCCGCGTGACGTTCAGAGCGCCGGTTGCGCCGCAGCGGCCACTTCTCGCTCGGCCTGGACGAAGCCGTAGGCGGGGACGATCTCGGCGCGCCGGTCGACGACCTCGGGCCAGCGCGCGACCACCGCCTCGCCCGCCTGCGCGCCGGGCGCGACGCGGATGCCCTCGGTCAGGGTGACGTGCGCGGCGGCGAAATGACTGGCGCCCGCGCACAGGATCGCGCGGGTCGGGGCGTCCTCGCCCACCAGCGCGAGCAGCCCCGGGCTGACGAGCGCTGGGTCGAGCGCGGCGAGGCTGGCGTCGGGCAACACGCCCTGCGTCATCTGCGTCGTCGCGGTGGGGGCGAGGCAATTGACGCGGATGCCGTATTTCTCGCCCTCGATCGCCAGCGTCTGCATCAGCCCGACCAGCGCCATCTTCGCGGCGCCGTAATTGGCCTGCCCGAAATTGCCGTACAGCCCCGACGACGAGGTGGTCATGACGATGCGGCCGTGATTCTGCGCGCGCATCGTGTCCCACACCGCCTTCGACATGATCGCCGCGCCGATCAGGTGGACGTCGACGACGAGGCGGAAGTCGGCGATCGTCATCTTCGCGAAGCTCTTGTCGCGCAGGATGCCGGCGTTGTTGACCAGGATGTCGACGCGCCCCCAGGTGTCGAGCGCGGCCTGCACCATGTCGGTCGCCGCCGCCTCGTCCGTGACCGATCCGGCGACGGCGAGCGCATGGCCGCCGTTCGCCGCGATCTCGTCCGCGACGCGCTGTGCCGTGGCGATCTCCAGGTCGTTGACGATCACGCGCGCGCCCTTCCCCGCAAGGTAGCGCGCATGCTCGCGCCCCAGCCCGCCGCCCGCCCCGGTGACGATCGCGATCCGCCCATCAATCGACATGACAATGTCCTTCGCTAACTATGTGGAGAGTGAATATCATGCGCGTGGAAAAGCGCGTCACCGTGCGCCCGTCCCGCATACCTGTCGGAAGCCGGCCGCCATGAAGGTGGCCATCCGCGCCTTCACCGCGGCGAAATCGTCGGAGCGGCACGCGCCATGCGACAATTTGTCGATGCGCCCGGTGCGCGCCAGCGTGACCATCAGCGCGCCGGTGACGAAGTGATAGCCCCAGTAGATGTCCTCTGGCGCGCAATCGGGCAGCGCCTTCTTCAGCAATTCGATCAGCCGCAGCACGACGGGGTCGAAATGCTCGTCCATCAGCTCCGCGCCCCATTCGGGGGTGTTGGCGACGAGCGCACCCAGCGCGCCGTAGTTCTTCCAGCCCTCGCCCCCCTCGATGTACAGGTCGAGGTCGGTGTCGAGGAAGGCGTGGAGCGCGCCCTCGACGGTCGGCTTGCCCGCGGTGGCGGCGTCGTAATCGTTCAGCGCCTGCATCCGGCGTTCGCTGGTCACCACCGCGCGGCGCGCGAAGACGGCGTCGAACAGCGTCTTCTTGTCGGTGAAATAATAGTTCATCAGCGTGTGGTGGACGCCGACGCGCTTGGCCACGTCCTTCAGCGTGACGCCGTGGAGGCCGTGCTTGGAGAAGAGATACTCCGCCTCGTCGAGGATCTGCTCCATCATCTCGGCGCGCTGTTCCGCCTTGGTGGAGGTACGGCGTTTGCGGGCGGGAATGGCGGTCACGGCGATCCTCTGCGGGGGCGGGAGGTCGCCCCGCGCCACGTCAAGCGCCTCCATGATCGGCCCGCAAGCGAATCTTGTCGATCTTGCCCGTCGCGGCGAGCGGCATCGCGGGCAGCCGCACCACCGCATCGGGCACCCACCACGATGCGATGCGACCGCGCAGTGGGGCGAGGATGGCGTCGTCGCTGGTGTCCTGGTCGCGCAGTTCGACCAGCAGGATCGGGCGCTCGCCCCACTTGACGTCGTTGCGCCCGATCACCGCGGCCTGCGCGACCTGCGGCAGCGCGCCGACGATCGCCTCGATCTCGGCCGGATTGATCCATTCGCCGCCCGACTTGATGAGGTCTTTTGCGCGCCCGGTGATGACGAGGTTGCCGTCAGGCCCGATCCGCGCAAGGTCGCCGGTGACGAACCAGCCGGCGGGGTCGAGCGCGCTTGCCTTCTGCCCGAAATAGCGCTCGACCACCGCGGCGCCGCGGACGCGCAGATGCCCCTCCGTGCCGCGTTGTTCGGGCAGCGGCACGCCGGCGGCATCGGTCAGCAGCAGGTCGACGCCGATCGCGGGCTTGCCCGAGGACGCGGCGTGGCGGGCGGGGTCGTCCGGCCGCGCGACCGTGCCCGAGGGCGAGAGTTCGGTCATGCCCCAGCTGGTCTGGACGGTGACGCCCAGCCGCTCCTCCAGCCGCGCCATCAGCGCGGGCGCCATCGGCGCGCCGCCGACGATGATGCGCCGCAGCGTGGGCAGGGTGGCGCCGGTCGCCTCCAGATGCTCGACCAGGCCGAGCCAGACGGTGGGGACGCCGACCCCCACGGTCACCTCCGCCGCCGCGATCAGCCGCGCGAGGCTGGCGCCGTCGGTCTGGCGCCCGGGCAGCACCAGCCGCCCGCCGACCGCCGGGATCGCGAAGGGCAGGCCCCAGGCGTTGGCGTGGAACATCGGCACCACCGCGAGCACCGCATCGTCGGCGGTGAAGGCCATCACGTCCGCCTGCAGGATGCGCAGCGTGTGAAGGAAGCTGGAGCGGTGGGTGTAGGTCACGCCCTTGGGCGCGCCGGTGGTGCCGGAGGTGAAGCACAGCCCCGCAGGGGCGGTTTCCGACACCTCGCCCCAGGGAATGTCGCGCGGCGCGGTGGCGAGCAGCGGTTCCAGCGCATCGGGGGTGTCGCCGTCGATGGTGAGCACCCCGCGGATCGCGGGCGCGGTCGCGGCGATCTTCTTCGCCAGCGGCAACAGGTCGGCGCTGGCGATCAGCATCAGCGCGCCCGACTGCACCGCCATGCCGCCCAGCTGCGCCTCGGTCAGCCGCGGGTTGAGCGTGTGGCACACCGCGCCCATGCCCATGATGCCGTACCACACCTCGACATGCGCCTGCGTGTTCCAGGCGAGCGTCGCGACGCGGTCGCCCGGCCGCACGCCGCATTCGGCGAGCAGGCCGGACACGCGCCGCGCGCGCTCGGCAAGCGCGGCATAGCCGATGCGGTCGACGCCGCCGCCGTCGCGCGCGGTCACGACCTCGGCCTCCGGGTGCCATGTCTCGGCATGGCGCAGGAAGCGGTCCAGCGTCAGCGGATAGTCCTGCATCGTCCCGTCGATCATCGGCAGCCGTCCGCGCGGGTCAGCACCGGGGAGGCGGTGCCGGTGTTCCAGTTCCACGGCTGGTCCCCCGCGGCGCGGCGGCGGCACATCGCCGCCTCGTGCAGCGCGAACATGCCGGGGAACAGCCGCGTGCCCGGTCGCGGCGCGGCGGCGAAGGCCATATAGTTCGCCTGCGCGCCGTAAGCCGGCCAGTCCGGCTGCGCGGCGGCGCGCGGCACGCCGTCGCGCGCGAACGATACCCAGTAATCGCCCATCGCGGTGGCGAGGCGGCGGTCGGCGACCGTGTCGGGCACCTTGGGCCACAGCGGCGGCAGGCGCGACGCGGTGCCGAAGACATAGGGGATCTCCGACGCGTGGAAGGCGTGAAGCGCATTCTCGTCCGCCGCCGGATAGCCGTGGTCGAAGAGGTAGAGATAGGCCGGGCGACGGATCGCGGTCTGCCCGATCGCGAGCCGCATCGAGGTCCAGCCGTAGAGCGCGTCGCGGGTCGTCGCGAGCATCGAATCGCCGACGTTGCTCGACGGATAGAGACGCAGGAACGCGTCGGCGAGGTCGAGGTAGCGCGCCCGGATCGTCTGTTCGTAGGCGGCGGCATCCGTCGGCTTCGGCGGCAGCAGCATCTGCAGCGAGCGAATCTCGCCCGCGTTGAACCCCGCGAGCACCGGCACCGGCGCCTGCTCGCCGCGGTCCCAGGTGTCGACCAGCTGGCGGGTCAGCCATTTGCCGTCGACATTGCCCCAGGGACCGTAGCCCTTGCCTGCGGCCCCCTCCGTCAGGGCGGTCGCGTCCATCGCGCGCAGGGCGGCGAGGTCGCGTGCGCCGAGCGCGGTCATCACCTGCGTCCCCGCTGCCTCCGCGGCGGGAAGGCCGTGGCGCGGCTGCTTCAGCCCGGGCGTGGTGACCATGTACGCGCTCTCGGCGATCGCCTTGTGGAACAGCCCGCGCGCCGGCGGGCTGGCCATCAGGTACATGACGCTGAGCGCCCCTGCGCTCTCGCCCGCGATCGTGACGTTGGCGGGGTCGCCACCGAAGGCGGCGGCATTGTCGCGGACCCAGCGCAGCGCCGCGACCTGATCCTGCAACCCGTAATTGCCCGATACGCCATCCGGCGATTCCGCGCTCAACGCCGGGTGCGCGAGATAGCCGAGCACGCCGAGGCGATAGTTGATCGACACCACGATCGCGCCGCGCTGCGCAAGCTTCGCGCCGTCGTACATCGCGGCGTGGCCGTATCCGCTGATTAGCGCGCCGCCGTGGATCCAGACGATCACCGGCAGCTTCTGCGCGGTCTTGGGCGCCCAGATGTTGAGCGTCAGGCAATCCTCGCCCATCGCGGCAGGCGGATCGGTGTAGATGCCGGTGGGGCCACGCGGCTGGACGCAGGCGTTGCCGAAGGCGGTGGCGGGGCGCGTGCCGGTCCATGGGGGCAGCGCCACCGGCGGCTTCCAGCGCAACGCGGCGACGGGCGGCTGGGCGTAGGGGATGCCGCGGAAGATGCGCAGCGCGCCCTCGGTGCGCCCCTCCACCGCGCCCGCGGGGGCGCGGACGACGACGGGTTCGGCCAGCGCCGGCGTGGTGAGCGTCAACGCGGCCAGAATAGCGAGTTTCATACGAGCACCTGCGGTTCGCGACGGAGGCGGCGCGCCAGCACCAGGAACAGCGCGATCGCCACCAGATAGAAGGGGGTGAGGGTGTAGAGCGCGGTCTGGAGCGCGTGGGCATCGCCCGCCGCCTTGAACCGATCGCTGGCGAAGCCGACCCAGGTCGGCCCCAGCCCCAGCCCGATGAAGTTCATCACCAGCAGCAGCAGCGCCCCGGACAGCACGCGCTGATCGGGGCGCACCTCCGCCTGCACCAGCGCGACCGAGGCGGAGAGGTAGAAATAGTTGAACACCATCACCACCGACAGCAGCACCAGCGCCAGCGGCCACGACGGCGCCCAGACGAACGCGAGGTAGAAGGGCATCGCGATCGCCAGCGACGCGGCGGGGGCGGTGGCATAGCCGGCGCGCGAGCGGCGCGTCAGGCGGTCGATGACGCGTCCCGACACGATCATGCCCCCGCCCATGCCGACCGCGAGGACGAGCGCGTACCAGACCGCGATCTGACCCAGCACCATGCCCTTCTCGCGCATCAGGAACAGCACCGCGAAATTGCCGAGGCCGTAAGTGACGAACTGCGTCGCGCCGCTGCCCAGCGCGGCGAGCATCAGTACCGGGTTGGTGAAGAACATCGCCAGCGTCGGCCAGAAGCGCGCCTTCGCGGCGGGGGCGTGCCCGCCGTCGTCGGTGGCGCCGCGCACCGGCTCGCGCAGGAACAGCCGCACCAGCGCCGCGGTGACGATGCCGACCACGCCGATGGCGATGAACGGCATGCGCCAGCCGAAATGCTCCGCGATCAGCGCGCCGAACGCGACGCCGATCGCCGCGCCGATCGCAGGGCCGAGGTTGAAGATGCCGAACGCCGCCGCGCGCCGGCCGGGCGGATAGGTGTCGGTGATGATCGCATAGGAGGGCGGCACGCCGCCGGCCTCGCCGAACCCGACCGTCATCCGCGCGACGACCAGCTGCGTGTAATTGCCCGCGAGCCCGCAGGCGACGGTCGCGCCGCTCCAGATCGCGCAGGCCAGCGACAGCACCCCGACGCGGCTGGTGCGATCCGCCAGCCAGCCGACCGGGATCGCGATGAAGCAATAGAACATCGCGAAATACAGCCCGCCGATCAGCCCCAGTTGCCCGTCGCTGATGCCGAGCGAATCCTGGATCGGCTTGGCGACGATGCCGATCAGTTGCCGGTCGAGGAAGTTGAGGATGTAGACGAAGGTCAGCACCGTCAGCACGACGCCGGGGCGGCGCGCGGCGGGCTCCACGGGCGCGGCGGCGACGCGCGCCATGGTCAGATCCCGAAGCCGAGGCGGACGCCGACCGTGCGCGGGCGCAGCGTTCCGAAGCGGCTGGCGAGAAACGCCTCCGGATGGATGTAGATGACGGAATGGTCGTCGAACACGTTCTCGACGTACAATTGCCCGCTCCAGCGCCCCTTCTTCACGCCGAAGGTGGTGTTGACGTTCACATATTCATCGGTCTTGCCGAAGGTCGACAGGCGCAGGTTGGGGTTGCCCGGCACGTTGGGGAAGGAGCTGTTGTACGCGCCGACATATTGCGCGTTGACCGCGAACGTACCCTTGGCGCCCGCGCCCAGGTCCATGCCGTAGCTGGCATAGACCGATCCCTGGAGCCGCGGTGCCGATAGGCGGTGGCCCAGCACCGCGCCCGAGATGGCCGCCTCCGCCGCGGTCAGCTTCGTGATCTTGCTGTCGTTGTACGCGGCGTTCAGCCCCAGGAAGACGTCGCGCGCGGGGATGAGGCCCATCTCCACCTCGAACCCCTTGCTGACCGCGGCGCCGATGTTGGTCGCGAACTGCACCGAGTCCGACACGCGGTTGGCCTGCGCCTGGATGTTGCTCCAGTCGATGTAATAGGCTGCCAGGTTGATCGTCACGAGGCCGTCGAGCCAGCGACCCTTCGCGCCCAGCTCGTAGCTCTTGAGATCGTCGGACGACGCGCCGTTGGGGATGATGATGTCGTTCGCGTTGACCACGCTGGCGCGCCCCGCGAACGCGTTGACGATCGGCGCGCGGAAGCCGGTGGAGAAGGTGGCGTAGGTAGTGACGGTGTCGCTCGGCTTGAACGAGGCGCTCGCCTTCCACTGCGGCTTCTGCCCGGTCGCCTTGACCCCGGTGACCGCGGCATAGGGCGTGAACTGCGTGAAATTGACCGGCAGGTATGCCCCGTTCGCACCGCGGACCCCCGCAAGCGCGGCCTGAAGGTAGTTGAGGTTCGCGAACGAGGGCGCGGTGGCGAGGTAACCGCCCGGCTTGGTGAAGCCCTGCGCCGAAATGCGGCCGTAGCGCATCCCGCCGGTAACCCAGAAGCGGTCGGAGAAGCGGTAGGTCAACTCGCCGAACGCGGCCAGTTCCTCGTTGATCTGATAGGTGTATTGCTTCTGGTAGTATTGGTCGGGCAGCCCGGTCATGTTGCGTGCCGCCAGGAACGCCGGGTTGGAGCGGTAGAGGAAATCGGTGTCGCGGCGGCGGTGGAGATAGAAGCCGCCGACCGCGAATTGCAGCGGGCCGTCGAGCGACGACACCAGTCGCGTCTCCTGCACGAACACCTTGTCGAACGCGCTGGCATCCAGCCCGAACGCGATCAGTGCGCCGGGGAAGCTGCCCGGCGCGAAGGTGCCGGCCAGATCGACGAAGAAGCGCTGGTCGAAGTCGGAGAAGGTCGACGAGCTGGTCAGCTTCGCGAAGTCGAATTCATAGTCGATCGTCGCGTTCAGGATCGTCTGCTTGCCGGTGAAGCGGTCGGGCTGGTCGGAGATGCGCTTCTCGCGCCCCCGCGACGGGCTGGTGAGCGACGAATCCTTCGGATCGCTGTCCTCGTAGCTGGCGAGCAGCTTGATCGACAGCCGGTCGACCGGCTTCCACAGCGCGACGATGCGTCCGCCCCAGTCGACCAGCGTGTTGGAATTGCGCGCCCCGGTGCCGACGTTGTCGAGATACCCCTCCTCGTTGCGGTAGAAGCCGACCGCACGCACCGCCAGCTTGTCGGTGACGATCGGCAGGTTGAGCATCAGATTGTAGCGCTGGCGGATGCTGTCCGACCCGGTCAGCCCGAGGTCGACCAGCGCGGACGTGTCGAAATTGGTGAGGTTGGGGCTCTTCGTCAGGATGCGCATCGCGCCCGACAGCGAGCCGGAGCCGAACAGCGTCCCCTGCGGCCCGCGCAGGAACTCGACCCGCTCGACGTCGAACAGGTTGGGGTCGACCACGGTCGTGTTGCCGATCGTGGAGACGGGCAGCTCGTCGATATAGACCGCGACCGAGCTTTGCAGGTTGGCGTTGTAGCCGTTGGTGGCGATGCCGCGCGCGGTAAAATTGTTGAAGTTCTGCGTCGGGCGGTTGAGCACCACGCCGGGCGTCTCGCGCGCGATCCCCTCGAACCCGACGATGCCCTTTTCGGTCAATTCCTCCTGCTGGAAGGCGCTGACGCTGATCGGCACGTCCTGGATCCGCTCCGCGCGGCGGGTGGCGGTGACGAGGATGTCCTGCGATTGCGACGCTGGATCGAGATCCTCGACCTTCGTCTGCGGGCCATCGGACGGCACGGTGGCGGAGACCGCGCCCGGCGCCACCTGCGCTTGGGCGGCATGCGCCGTGATGACGGCTACCAGGGCCACGGACGCGAGCAGACCGACCTTCATAATCCCTCCTGGATGCCGCCGATCGAGCGTCGGCGTGCGCTCCATCTGCAAGCAAGCCGGCGCCGTGTCAACACTCACTCTCAAGCGTGTGAATAAAATGGCAATGTCGATGCGCCGGTAGGGAAGGGCGGCATTCGTCGAGGAAAAATGACGCGCGGCCGAGGACGCGGCGTACGGCTGGGGGGCGATCAGGCGCCGAACAGGTCGTCGATAGGATATTCGTGCTTGATGAAGGGCTCACGCAGGACGATGAAGCTGCGCAACTTCCTGATCCCGATGTCGGCGTCGAGCAGCGCGTCCATCACCGACCGATAGTGGCCGGTGTCGCGCGTCACCACCTTCAGCAGATAGTCGTAGCCGCCGCTGACGTTGTAGCATTCCATCACTTCACGGATCGCTGCCGCCTCCGCCTCGAACCGGCGGAGATCCTGGCGGCGGTGCTTTTCGATCGTCACCTCGACGAAGATCGTGATCGTGTCGCCCAGATGGGCGAGCGCGAGATGGACGCCGAAGCCGGCGATGATGCCCAGCGTCTGCAGCCGCTTCGTCCGCGACAGGCAGGGACTCGGACTGAGCCCGACCGCGTCCGCCACCTCGACGTTGGTCGCCCTGCCTTCGCGTTGCAGATAGGCCAGGATCTTGAAGTCCATGGCGTCGAGGGCGGTGGCGGCGCGCATCGGGCTGGGGCGGGTGTTACCGTCCGCCGGCCGCCTCGGTCAACGAAGCGTCCATCACCTCGACGACCATGTCGACCTGCTCCGCCGACAGGATCAGTGGCGGACGGACCTTCAGCACGTTGTGCCCCTGCGCGCAGGCGCTGAGGAGCACGCCGCGGTCGCGCATCGCGTTGACGACGCGGCTGGTCAGCGCGCGGTCGGGCGCGCGCGTGGCACGGTCCGCCACCAGCTCGACGCCGACGAACATGCCCGCGCCGCGGACGTCGCCGATCGCCTCGTGGCGGCTGGCCAGACCGGCGATGCCGTCGTGCAGCCGGCGGCCGATCGTCGCGGCATGATCGATCAGGCCATCGCGCTCGATCGTGTCCAGCACCGCTAGCGCCGCGGCGCAGGACACGGTATTGCCGGCGAAGGTGTTGAAGTAGCGCGAATCCTGCCCGAACCGCGCCAGCGCGTCCCGCGTCGCGAGCAGCCCGGCGATCGGCTGGCCGTTGCCCATCGGCTTGCCCATGGTGACGATGTCGGGCGACAGGCCGTGCCGCTGGAAACCCCACATGTGCGTGCCGGTGCGCCCGAAGCCGGGTTGCACCTCGTCCGCGACGAACAGGCCGCCGGCGGCGCGGATCGCCTCCGCCGCGCCGGTCAGGAACCCGGCCGGATCGGGCAGGATGCCGTCGCTGGTGAACAGCGTGTCGACGATCAGCATCGCCGGCTTGATCCCGTGCCGCTTCAGGTCGGCGATCGCCGCCTCGACATCGCGCGTGAATCGCGCCGCCAGATCCTCCCCCCCGGCATGGTAGCGGCGCGGGGCGGGCACCAGGCGGACGTGCGCGCCCAGATCGACGCCCGCGCCGAGCGACGGCGAGAATTGCGACACCGCATCGGTGAAGCCGTGATACGCCGTATCGGTGACGATGATCCCGGTCCCGCCGGTCCGCACCTTCGCCATGCGATAGGCGAGGTCGTTCGCCTCGCTGCCGGTGCAGGTCAGCATCAGGTGGGCGAGGTCGGTGCCCGGTACGGTCGCCAGCACGCGCTCCGCCAGCTCCAGGATGGTATCGTGCAGGTAGCGGGTGTTGGTCTGCAACGTGCCCGCCTGGCGGCAGATCGCCTCCACCACGGCGGGGTGGCAATGCCCTAGCGAGGTGACGTTGTTGTAGATGTCGAGGAAACGACGGCCGTCCGGATCGATCAGCCACGCGCCCTCGCCGCGGACGAAGTGCAACGGCCGCTCGTACATCAGGCGATATGCCGGCCCCAGCAGCGCATCGCGCCGCGCGATCTTCGCCGCCATCTCCGGCCCGACATCGGCGCGCCCGGGGATATAGGCGTTGACCATGTTGAGATCGATCGTGCTGGTCATCATAGGTCTCCGGTATCGATGCCCGACAGCACGCGGTCGCGCCGTTCGGTGCTGCTCATGTCGGCCATCAGGAAGAGCGCTTCCCAGGATTCGGGATTGTGTCGCATGATGTAATCGCGGTTCTCGGGATAGCGCGTCGCGCGCCATTCGGAGATCAGGACGGTGATGAGGTGGCGCGTCGCCATAAGGTCGGCGACGATCGCCTGCTCGACCGCGTCGAGCGGCAGCACCGCATGGTAGCCGGCGACGAATTCCGCCACCGCGCCCAGCGGATCGTCCGCGCCGCGCAGTTGATAGGCGGCGCCGGTCGCCACCTCGGCGACGAGCGGTGCCTCGATCAGGTCGCCGAAGTCGATGATGCCGGTCACGCGGCTCTCGTCGTCCTGCGCCACCAGCACGTTGAACAGATGATAGTCGTTGTGGATCACCTGCCGCCGCAGCGTCGACAGCTGCGGCCGGATGGCGCGGAAGCGGTCCATGAAGGCGTGCAGCATCGTCGCGCGCGCGCCGGTCGCAACCTGGTCGATCATCCCCGCCAGGCGATCCGCCTGCGCGACGTTCCACATCAGGTCGTGCGCGGCGGCGGGGTGGGAAAACCCCCGCAGCGCCACGTCCAGCTCCGCCAGCGCGCACCCCAGGTTCGTGCGCTGGGTCCGCGTCCGCGCGGTGCCGCGAACCGGCATGCCCTCCAGATACGTCAGCAGCCGCACCCGGGTGCGGCGGCCATCGGGCAGGGCGATCTCCGTCGTCGCCTCTCCCCGACGGGTGCGCAGGACGCGCGGGACGGGGGCGCCGGGTGCATGCGCGTCGATATGGTCGAGCGCCGCGACCTGCAGATCGACGATGTCGGCCGGCTCGGACGGGTTGCTGACCTTCAGCAGCCACGTCTCGCCCCCGGCGCCCTCCAGGCGGAAGTTCTGGTCGCGCTCGCTGGTCAGCAGCGTCGCAGCGGCATCGACGCCGAACAGCGCCGCGGCGACCGCCGATGCGTCACCGGCGCCCAATGTGGGCGGCGCGGACGACAGGGTCGCGGCGCTCTCCGGTGACGCGGCCGGCATCGTCACAGCCCGAGCAGCGCGGGCAGTTGGCGGATGTCGCTCAGCCGCTGCACCGGATAGTCCGCGGACGGCTCGTGCCCGCGCTCGATCAGCGTCGGCGCCATGAAGCCCAGATCGCACGCGGTCATCAGGTCGTAGCGAAAGCTCGACGAGCAATGCATCATCTCGCCCGGGTGGCTGCCGAGACGGTCGAACATATATTCGAACGCCTGCGCGCGCGGCTTGTACGCATTGGCTTCTTCCGCGGTGACGACCGCGTGGAACGGCGCCCTGAGATGCGCGACGCTGGCGGGAATGAGGTCGACCATCGAGTTCGACAGGATCACCAGCGGATAATGCGGCGCGATCGCCTCCAGCACCTCGACGGTGTTGGGGTGCGGCTGCCACGTCGGCACCGCTTGATAGAGGGCGACGGCATCGCTGTCGCGGTACTCGACCCCGTGCGCTTCGCAGGTGCGCCGGATCGACGCCTCCACCACGTCGAAGAACGGCTTGAAGTCGCCGAGCACCTCGTCGAGGCGATACGCCTTGAAGGAGGCGAGGAAGCGCGGCATCGCGTCGGCCGTCACGCGATCGGCGAACAGACGCTGCGCCGTCGGCCCCATCTGGAAATCGATGAGCGTGCCATAGCAATCGAAGCTGATGAATTTTGGTCGAAACGACATCGCCTACCCCCGCAACGGAACATCGGTAACGGCGCGAATCTAGGCCGGGTCCGATCGCGCGAATGCCGCAACACCCGTCGACACGAGCATTTTCCGCCTATGTCGGTCGATATCGCGGCATGCTGTTGCCTGGCGACCGGCGGGACCGGCGGGACCGGCGGGCGGCGCTACCGACGTACGTAGAAGAGGTGGGTGTCGACCCTGGCGACCTTCGTCATCGTATCGCGCCAGTACGGCACCATCCAGTCGGCGTGATAATGGGTGGCACGGCCGACATCGGCGAAGACGCGACCTGCCAATGCCCGGCGTGCCGCCCGCCGTGCCGCCGACCAGCCGACGTGCCGCGTGCGCCGCGTGACCGACCCGTCGCAGGTGAAGGAGAACTGGCAGCCGGTCGTGCGCCGGAACCCCTGATAGACAACGCCGCAGATCGTGCGGGGGAAGCCGGGCGCGCGCACGCGGTTCAGCACGACCTGCATCACGGCGCGCTGTCCGCGCGGATCGTCCCCCACCTCGTAGAGGGCGGCCGTCGCCAGGCAGTCGACCGCCTGCGCGCGTTCCGCCGGGCCGCCGCGAAAGCGATAGGGCGCGGCGCTGACACGGGCGGCGGCGACGATCGGCACCGCCGCGTTCGCGCGGCGCGCCTCCGCCATCGTCAGACGCCGCGTGCCCGTGCGGGCGGGCGGTTCGGGCCGGGTATCCAGCAGGCTGGCGACGATGGCGACGGCGGCCACGACGAAGATCAGCAGCAGCCATCGTTCTGCTGCCGCGTCATGCCGCGCCCGGCGTCGTGTCGAGCGACGTGAGGTTCGCCGGGATGTCATCGCCTGCCTGCTGCCGTAGCGTGCGCCCAGGGCGTCCGGCAACCACAGGGATCGAGGCGCGACGATGCCGGCAATATAGCGGCGATGCGAGCCCGACACCGTTTGCACGATCGGTCCACTACACCGCCGACGGGCGCATACGACGCCGGACGTGCGGGCCAGCTAGGCCGCGCGATGCTCCGGTGCCGGTGCGTCGGTCCGATCGCGCCAGCCGAGCGCCGGCGCGACATGGCGCAGGATGCTGTCGATGACATGGGCGTTATAGTCGACGCCCAGCTGGTTGGGCACGGTGAGCAACAGCGTGTCCGCCTCGGCGATCGCCTCGTCCGCGCGCAGCTGTTCGATCAGCCGGTCCGGCTCGGCGGCATAGGAGCGCCCGAACACCGCGCGCATGTCGTCGATGATCCCGACATGGTCGCTGATGTCGTCGCGACCGAAATAGGCGCGATCCAGGTCGTTGGTGATGGCGAAGATCGAGCGCGACACCGATACGCGCGGCGCGCGCGCATGGCCCGCCTCCGCCCAGGCGGCGCGATAGGCGCGGATCTGGCGCGCCTGCTGGATATGGAACGGCTCCCCGCTCTCGTCGGCCTTCAGCGTCGAGCTTTGCAGGTTCATCCCCTGCCGTGCCGCCCATATGGCGGTGGCGTTCGACGCCGATCCCCACCAGATGCGATCGCGCAGGCCGGCGGCATGCGGCTCCAGCCGGAGCAGCCCGGGCGGGTTGGGGAACATCGGCCGCGGGTTGGGGCGGGCGACGCCGCGACCGTCGAGCAATTGCAGGAACACCTCGGCATGCCGGCGACCCATGTCGGCGTCGCTCTCGCCCTCGGCGGGCGAATAACCGAAGTGACGCCAGCCATCGATCACCTGCTCGGGCGAGCCGCGGCTGATGCCCAGCTGGAGCCGGCCGCGGCTGATGAGATCGGCGGCGCCGGCATCCTCCACCATGTAAAGCGGATTTTCGTAGCGCATGTCGATCACGCCGGTCCCGATCTCGATCCGGCTGGTCCTGGCGCCGACGGCCGCGAGGAGCGGGAAGGGGGAGGCGAGCTGTCGCGCGAAATGGTGGACGCGGAAATATGCGCCGTCCGCGCCCAGTTCCTCCGCCGCGACCGCCAGATCGATCGATTGGAGCAGCACGTCCGACGCCGAGCGCGTCGCCGAGCCGGTCGCGTCGGACCAATGGCCGAAGGAGAGAAAGCCGATCTTCTTCATGGACGTAAATCCCGGTACCGTTCCGCCACGACGTGGTCGGCGACGATCGCATCGGCAAGGGCGCGGACGGCAACGCAGCGTTTCGCATCGCCGCCGGGCGCATGGGAGCGACCTATCGTGCCGAACCCGACGCGCCCATCTGGATGCGGGCGCTGGCGATGCTCTCGGTCATCGTCTCATACTGGCCGACCGAGAATCCCGCCGCGAGGAAAGCGCGTACCTCGCTGGCCGGCACGGCGAAGCTCATGTGCCAGGTCAGCACCGCCATCCGCCGGAGCGCCTCCAGCCGCGCATCGGCGAGGTGCGCAGGGTGGCGACGGGTGCCGAACACCTTGCCCAGCGCGATCGACATGCGCCCCGGGCGCGACAGCGTGGACAGCCGGTCGCCCCGCGCCAGCGCGACGACCGACCATTCCAGCCCGGTCAGGCGGCCATCGTCGTCCTGCGGCGGGGTCGGCAGCGGCGGCGCGGCGACCGGGAACGGGGCGGCGAGGATCGGGTCGCTGGAGAAATCGAGATAGGCCATGGCAGGCTTCCTTGGACGATGGACGCGCCAGCCCGTGGCCGCGCGGCGGCGCGACGACAGGGCGGCGATGGAAATGACGAAGGGGGCGCCGATGGCGCGGTCAGGTCGTGTCGGATCGAAAGGCCGGAGTGCAGTTCACGATCGCCCTCCCTTTGAGAGCTGCGGGGCGCCGCGGTCCGGCGCCTCTTCTATACTGATTGGTATAGAATCCTCGTTACGGCGCCGTCAATCGCTTTCTGTACCGTGCGGTAAATTAATTCACCGGCCGGGCCACATCGCTAGGCTGGTGTCGACGACACGGGTCAAATCGGCGCGTGTCGCGCCAGAGCCCGCCTGCACCGCCATCCCCTGCAGGATCGCATAGAGATAGCTGGTGAGCCCGACGACATCGACATGGGCGGGCAGGTCGCCGTCCTGCCGGGCCTGCTCGAACCGCTCGATCAGTGCGGCCTGCGACGAGGCGCGGCGCTGGATCATGTCGGCCTTGATCGACTGCGCCTCGGCACCGCAGGCGGTGGCGCTGATGACGCCCAGGCACCCCTTGGGATCGCAATTGCTCATCTGCGCCTCGATCGCGCCGCGCAGGAAATGCTCGGCGACCGCGCGCGCGCTGGGCTGCTTCAATGCCTCGCGGGTATATTGCAGCTTCTCCGCCTCGTAGAGGTTGAGCGCCTTGTGGAACAGCGCCTCCTTGTTGCCGAATGCGGCGTAGAGGCTGGGCTTGGTGATGCCCATGGCCTCTGTCAGGTCGGCCATCGAGGCGCCGTCATATCCCTTCGCCCAGAATACCCCCAGCGCCGCGGCCAGCGCCTGATCGACGCAGAACTCGCGCGGGCGGCCCTTGCCGGCGGTGGTGGTGACGGTTTCCATAACGATCGGTATATAATCGCCGGGCGGGCGTGGAGCAACTCGCCATGCGCGGCGGGCGACCGGATGGCTCAATTGCCCTCGGAATCGACGATCACCACGACGGGGCGACCGCGCGACATCGGTTCCCAGCCGGCCGAGATCGCGGCGCGCACGCACCGGGCGATGGTCGCATCGTCCAGTTGGAGGCGACCGCGGGGCAACCCCTTCAACAGCCGCTTGGGGGCCGGAAACTCGAGCAGCGCCTCGCGCTTGGCACCGCGCTGGAGGAGGGAAATCGTCATGCCCTTCCAGCCTTCGTCATCCGACAGATGCGGTTCGCGCTGGAGGTGCCAGTCGTAGGTGACGCCGTCGACGTCGACCGCGCCGGCGTTGCTGTTGGATTTGGCCATGGCGCTGCCTACCATATCGGGGGGTATCGGTCAGCGATGGCGAGTGAGGAGGACGACATGACGGATCCGCGTGGCGTGACCCTGTCGCTCCTTGCGCGCCGGTCGGCGGGCGCGACGATCTGCCCCAGCGAGGTGGCGCGCGCGATCGCACCGGACTGGCGCGGTGCGATGCCGGACGTCCATGCGGCGATCGACGCGCTGGTCCGCGATCGCCTGGTGCGGCTCAGCTGGAAGGTGAAGCCGCTGGCGATGCGGTCGGGACCGTACCGGATCGGCCGCCCCGGCGACGAGTGAGATCCTTTCCCGCCAGGCCGATCGGGTGGCCGATCGTCGCGTCAGCGTTGCTTCTTCGTGATCGTCGCGGTGAAGTCCGGATCCTTCTTCGCCACCCAGTCCACGAACTTGCGGATCGCGGGATGGTCGAGCAGTCCCGCCACCTCCATGCCGTGGCGCTGCAATTCGGAATTGGTGAAGTTGGCGACCAGCGTCTGCTGGCAGATCGGGTGCATCGGCACGACGTCGCGACCGCCCCGGCTTTTCGGAACAGGGTGATGCCACACGATCGACGTACCGGTCGGGCGACCGCACAGCCAGCAGGGGACGGGCGCCGGCGCGGCCTCGTCCTCGGGCGGAAGATGATCGTAGGGGTCGCGCTTCGAACGTCTGGCCATGCCACGTCCTAGCCGCCGCGATCGCGCGCGTCTCTGGCGAAAGGCGCGCCGCGATCAGAAGCGGAAGGCGACCGTGGCGCGCATCGAATGCCAGCGGAACTTGGTATCCGAGCGGATGAAGTCCGTGCCGGTGGCGGTGCCGCCGTTGTTGGCGTTGGTGAACGGCGTTCCGGCGGGGCCGGCGGCGCGCACGACGTAATCGTCGTCGCGGTACTGGTGATAGAGATATTCCAGCCCGAACGAGAAAGCACCGATGCGCTGTTCGATGCCGCCGCCGCCCTGATAGCCGAACTGGTTGCGCCGGCCGCGTCCCGTGAAGGTATTGGTGGTGTTGGTCGACCCGAAGGCGCGGTCGATGCGCGCATATCCGGGGCCGAACGTGCCGTAGAACAAGGTGGAATTGTTGGGGGTGAAGCCGGCACGCGCACGGATACCCGCCTCCCAGTCGATCCCGCGGTTGAAGACGTAGCTGGCAGGAGTGCCGGAGAAGGCGGTGACCGCATCGGTGATGTTGCTGGTGCCGAACTCGCCGACCACGCCGACGACCAGCGCGCCGCGCTGCGAATCGAGGC
Source organism: uncultured Sphingomonas sp. (assembly GCA_913774925.1). Lineage (GTDB taxonomy): Bacteria > Pseudomonadota > Alphaproteobacteria > Sphingomonadales > Sphingomonadaceae > Sphingomonas. The sequence goes on from CAJYKB010000111.1 coordinate 21,407, forward strand.
CGACGCGCCCGTAATAGGCCCAGTCGTCCTTGTCGTTGGTGCACACGCCGCCCGCACCGGGGCTCAGCTGGTTCGCCGCCGCGCCGTTGCAGAAGCCGGGGGCGAAGGCGTCCGCGCCCGATCCGGTGCGCACCACGTCGCCGAAGCGGCCGTCCAGGTTGCGGTCGAACAGCACCCGCGACCCGCCGTCGTTGGGCTGGACGTCATAGCCGCCGGCCGCGCCGATATAGAGGCCGTCGAACCCGGGCTCTTCCTGCGCCGCGGCGGGGAGGGTGTAGAGGAGCGCGATGGCTCCGGCGGCGGTCATGAGCGTCTTCATCGTCGTTCTCCCTTTTATCCGGCATCGGCGGGAGAGCCGGCCCCGCTCCCCCGCCATGCCGTCGTGGTCCGTGTGGCGCGCGGCGTCAGGCCAGCCCGATGCGAAGCGCGGCGTTGCCGTTGTTGGTCCCGTTGGGGAAGAAGCCGCCGCCGTTGCGGTTCGCGCCGGTCGTGTTCAGGTAGACGATATTGTGTACCTGCTGACTGTTTCGGCTGTAGACGATGCCGTCGCCGTCGGCGGGGACCAGGTTCGCGCCGCCGCTGCTGGTGGTCAGCCCCTGGTCGGTGTCGCCGCCCTGGTCGAGCTGATCGCGCGCGTCGGAGATGCGCCCCGCCGCGGTGATGAGCGTCGGCGCCGCGACGCCCTTGGCATAGAGTACGGTGCGCACCAGCCCGGCGTGATACGCCTCCGCCGCCAGGATGCCGGCCGCGGCCTCCAGATACAGCTTGCTGCTCAGCAGCGGGGCGGCGCCCTTGTAGGCGGTGACGCCGACATCCTCGAAGAGATAGGCACCCAGCAGGAAGTTTTCGGGCGAGGAATAGGGATTGAACGTCTCGTTGTCGCCGACCACGCGCGCCGCCCGCGCCGCCGCGGTGAACGCGCCGTTGGCGTCGCCCGAGATGTTGATGTTGGGCATCGCGACCGCCGATCCGCCGAGCGCCGACCGCAGGAAGGCGACGTGCGCCAGTTCGTCGGCCGCGATCTCGCGCGCGTAGGCGCCGACCAGGGGATCGTTGCGGAAGTTGACCGCCGCGCCGCCGGTGACGGTGCCACCCGCGGTGCCCGATCCGCTGGCGGTCAGGCTGGACGACAGCCCGGCGCCGTTGACGGCCCAGGAATAGAATTGCGCCTCCAGATACTCGAGATTGAGCGCGAGATTGAGGATGTCGACGTCGGTGATGGCGGCGGGGGTCGGCGTGGGGGTCGGCGTCGGCCGGGGGGCGTCGTCACCCTCCGAATCGAAGCAGCCGGCGAGCAGCGTGGCGCTGCCCAGCGCCAGCGTGCTGCCGCCGGCGACCTTCAGGAATTGCCGCCGCGCCGCACGGCGGGCGTCGGTGGCGGCAAGGATGTCGAGAGCTTGGCGATGGTCGATCATGGGATCCCTCCCTGAAAAAATGAGGCGTCGTTCGGGTGCGTGGGAAACGGTCGACCGATCAGGTGGTCGAGCGGATGTTCCCGTTGACGCCGTTGGGGAAGAAGCCGCCCATCGTCGTCGTCCCGGCATTCAGGTAGACGATGTTGAGCACCTGGCCGGGCGTGCGGCTGTAGGCGAGGCCGTTGGTGTTGAGCGGCGCGATGTTGGAGCGCAGCGTGTCGCCGCTGCCCTCCGGCCGGATGCCCTCGTCGTCGTCGGGGCCGATGCCGCGGATCAGGTCCTGCGTCGGGCTGCCGTCCAGCGTGTCGCGCGCGTTCGAAATCAGTTCGGTCGCGTTGACGAGCGCTTCGACGCCCCGGGCGTACAACGTCGTGCGCACGATCGCGGCGTGATAGGCCTCGACGGCCAGGATGCCGGCGGCGGCCTCCAGGAACGTCTTGTCGGAGATGAGCGGCGCGGCACCCTTGTAGGCGGTGACGCCCACATCCTCGAAGATGAACGCGCCCAGCAGGAAGCTGTTGGCGTCGGCATAGGGGTTGAACGTCTCGGTCGGGCCGACGACACGCGCGGTGCGCGCGGCGGCGGTGAACGGACCGTCGGCGGTGCCGGAGATGTTGATGTTCGGCATCGCAACGGCCGAATTGCCCAGCGCCTTGCGCAGGAAGGCGACGTGGGCCTGCTCGTCCGCGGCGATCTCGCGGGCATAGGCCTGCACCAGCGTATCGCCGCCGAACGCGACCGGCGCCCCGCCCGTGACCGTGCCGCCCGCCGCACCGCTGCCGCTGGCAGTCAGATTGGCCGGAAGCCCGCTGCCGTTGACGGCGTAGAGATAGAATTGCGCCTCCAGATATTCGAGGTTCAGCGCGAAGTTGAGCACGTCGGCATCGGATACCGTCGACTGCGCCTTGGCGGGGTCGCTGTAGGCGAAGGCGGTGCCGGCGGCGACCGCGCCCATCGCCGCGGTGAAGAAGGCCCGCCGCCCCTGGCGACGCTCGACGCGCGCGTCGAACGCGTCGACGACCAAATCCTGCTCCATCGTCACTTGGCACCTCCCTTATGTACGCTCGCGGTCGGAACGTCTTTCTCATGGCGAACGTAGAGAGGTACGGCGGCCCGCATGCTGCGGATGCCGTCGCGGAAATATATTTTTTTATGTCGCATGTCTTACCCGGCGGGGTCGATGTGGTTCCGACCCCTCCGCCGTCCCCAACCGACCGGCGTGAAGCGCTGACGGCGGCGCTGACCGCCACGGCGCTACGCGATGTCGTCGCGTTTCGCGCCGTGTATCGCCTGACATCGGCCAAGCTCTTCGGTATATGCCTTCGCGTCTGCGGCGATCGTCAGGCCGCGGAGGATGTGTTGCAGGAAGTCTATCTGATCGTGTGGCGGCGCGCCGCGAGCTTCGAGCCGTTGCGATCGAGCCCGATCACATGGCTGGCCGCGATCGCGCGCAATCGGTCGATCGACTGGCGTCGCGCGAACGGCGTCGACCTGCCGGCTCCCTCCCCCTATCCCTCCAGAGCCGATCCCCGTCCCTCGGCAGAGGCGGCGGACGATGCCGCGCTGGCCGATGTCGCGATGATCGCGCGCGAGGATACGCACCATGTCCATCGCTGCCTGGCGAAGCTGGACCCCGGCGTGCGCGACGCGATTCGTTCCGCTTTCCTGGACGGAGCGACGTATCCGGAACTTGCGGCGCGCGCCGGCGTACCGTTGGCCACCATGAAAAGCAGGGTCCGCCGCGGGCTCCTGCAATTGCGCAAGTGCATGACCGATGACCGTTGATCCCGCCAACCCGGACCCGCACACCCAGGCGGCCGAACTCGCGCTCGGGCTGCTCAATGGCCAGGAGCGCGCGGCGGCGCTGCGGCGCATCCTGTCCGATCCCGACTTCGCGCAGGATGTCGCATGGTGGCGTGACCGCTTCAGTCACCTGCTGGACGACTATGAGCCCGTCGCGCCGGAAGCCGACCTGCTGCCGGACGTGGGCGAGGCGCCGCGGGCGTCACCCTCGTCGCCATCGCCGCGCCCATGGCGGTGGTTCGCGGGGGGATTGGCCGGCGGTGCGCTCGCCGCCTCGCTCGCGGCGTTGACGGTGCTGCCGGTCCGGTCCGCACCGCCCGTCGTCGCGCCCGCGCCCCAACCGGCCCCGTTGATCGCGGTGCTGGTCCCGTCCGGGGCTGGCGGCCAGGCACCGGTGGCGGCATGGCTGACACGGAGCGACGGCGCGCTGCGGCTGACCGCCGACATCGCCGTGCCGCGCAACCGAAGCGCCGAATTGTGGTCGATCGGTTCCGACAAGACCCCGCGCGCGCTGGGTCTGTTGTCGCCCGCGGACCGGTCGCTGATCGGCTCGGCGGCGCGGCTGAACGCCGGCGACACGCTCGCGATCTCGATCGAGCCGGAAGGGGGATCGCGTACCGGCGCCCCGACCGGGCCGGTCGTCGTGGCGGGCGTGTTGACGACGGTGTAGAGCGGCTGGACGATCGCGTCCGTCACCGCGCGATCGACGCAGCCGCCGTCGTCTGCCACGCACACGCGCATCGAGTGGGCGTGACGCTCGACCTTTCACGCGCGCGTCGGGGCCGTCCGCTGCCGTCATCTGATCCGCCTGTCGCGTCGACGCGGCGGCGGCATAGCAGGTCGGGTCGAACATCGTCGCCGACACCTGCCACGACTGGGTGCGCGATCCGCGCGTGACCGACGACGGCACCGTTCCCCGCGGGCGCGTCGCGACGCAGTTCGGCTTCGGCGGCATTTCCGATTATGCAGCCCGAACTTCTGATTCCGAGGGCCGCCATGGACACAACACGGACGATAGACGAGGCCGCATCTGGCGGATCGGGCAGGGGCGACCCGCCGGCGACGTCGTCGCGGGACCGGCTGAAGGCGATCGTCGGCGGGTCCACCGGCAATCTGGTCGAATGGTACGACTGGTATGCCTATGCGGCGTTCACGCTCTATTTCGCGCCGCACTTCTTTCCCTCCGGCAACGCCACCGCGCAGCTGCTGGGCGCCGCGGCGGTGTTCGCGGTCGGCTTCTTCATGCGGCCGCTCGGCGCTTGGATCATGGGGATTTATGCCGATCGCAAGGGGCGCAAGAGCGGGCTGGCGCTGTCGGTGACGCTGATGTGCGCGGGTTCGCTGCTGATCGCGATCTCGCCCACGTATGACAGCGTCGGGCTGCTGGCGCCCGCGATCCTGGTCGTCGCGCGGCTGATGCAGGGGCTGTCGGTCGGCGGCGAATATGGCGCCAGCGCGACCTATCTGTCCGAAATGGCGGGCAAGGGGCGGCGCGGTTTCTTCTCCTCGTTCCAGTACGTCACGCTGATCGGGGGGCAGCTGGTCGCGATCGGCGTGCTGCTGACGCTCCAGGCGGTCATGCCCGAGGCGGCGCTGGAGGCATGGGGCTGGCGCATCCCGTTCGCGATCGGTGCGCTGCTGGCGGTGGTCGTCTTTTGGATCCGTCGCGGTCTCGCCGAGACGGAGAGCTTCAGGAAGGCGAAGGACAGCGCGGCGCCGAAGTCGGGCATGTTCGCGCTGTTCAGGCATCACCCGCGCGAAGCGTTCACGGTGATGCTGCTGACCGCCGGCGGTACGCTCGCCTTCTATGCCTATTCGATCTACATGCAGAAGTTCCTGGTCAACACCAGCGGCTTCGACCGCGAGACCGCGTCGCGGATCAACGGCGGCACGCTGTTCCTCTTCATGCTGCTCCAGCCGGTCGCTGGGGCGCTGAGCGACCGGATCGGACGCAAGCCGCTGCTGGTCGCGTTCGGCATCGCCGGAATGCTCTTCACCTATCCGCTGTTCGCCACGCTGGAGACGACGCGCGATCCGGTCGTCGCATTCCTGCTGGTGCTGGGGGGGCTGGTGATCGTGACCGGCTACACCTCGATCAACGCTGTGGTGAAGGCGGAGCTGTTCCCCGCGCATATCCGCGCGCTGGGGGTGGCGCTGCCCTATGCGCTGGCGAACACGATCTTCGGCGGCACCGCGGAATATGTCGCATTGAGCTTCAAGAACGCCGGCATGGAGCGCGGCTTCTACTGGTACGTCACCGCGATGATCGCGGTGTCGCTGATCGTCTACATCCGGATGCGCGACACCCGCGCCACCAGCGCCGTCGCGGAGGATTGACGATCGCGCGCGTGCAGGCGCGGCGCTTGCCATGACGTGCGGTTCCGGACCTACGTGTGCGGACAGCGTCTACACCTGATACAGGGTTTCCGGCTAACGATATAGTATTGCCCGATTTCCTCGAAGTGAAGCTGCGGCAGCGATAGCATGCCGCGCGCATTGGCGCGATGTGCCGCGAGTGGTAAACGCTTCGGCATCGACCAGCGAGCGGGGGCGCACCATGGCGAGCGACAGAACGATTTCGGGCGATTCGAGCGGATACGCCCTTCTTCGGCATGATGAGAAGGATCGGATCGTCGGGCGGGTCGACGCGGCCAGCTTCTACGGTGCGCTTGGGCGCTGGACCTATTCGATCGTCGGCGGCGCTGATGCCGATATATTCTCGATCGATGCGGCTACTGGCCTTCTGTCCTTCGTGCGGCCCCCCGATTTCGAGCGGCCGGACGATCTGGGGCGCGACCGTCGGTACGACGTCCACCTGGGCTTCACGCTGGAGGGCG